>JAZGVH010000002.1:3900000-4200000 GCA_039889245.1 Dermatophilaceae bacterium Soc4.6
CCGCAGGACCTCGAGCGTGCGCTCCGGGCGGCGACGGCCGTCACCTTCGACCGGGTCGACGCCGACGGCTGCATGTCGACCAACGACACCGTCCTGCTGCTCGCCTCGGGCGCCAGTGGCGTGGCCCCGACACCCGACGAGCTCGACACCGCCGTGCGTGAGGTCTGCGCCGACCTCGCGCGCCAGCTCATCGGCGACGCCGAGGGCGCCCACCACGACATCGCCATCGAGGTCGTGGGAGCCGCCGACGAGACCGATGCCCTCGAGGTCGCGCGGGCTGTCGCCCGCAACAACCTCTTCAAGTGCGCCGTCTACGGCGGTGACCCCAACTGGGGACGGGTCCTCGCCGCCGTGGGCACCACCCGCGCCACCTTCGAGCCCGACGCGCTCGACGTCACCATGCAGGGCGTTCCGGTGTGCCGGGCCGGGGGAGTGGGCGCCGACCGCACCCTCGTCGACCTCACCACCCGCGAGGTCCGCGTCACCGTCGACCTCCACGCCGGTGACGCCGCGGCGACGATCTGGACCAACGACCTCACCCACGAGTACGTCCACGAGAACTCGGCCTACAGCACATGAGCACCGCACCCGGGCCGACGCACACGAGCGCGCTGCGCGTCGCCATCGACGCCGCCGCCCTGCGCGTCGCCGCCAGCAAGGCCCTCACCCTCGTCGAGGCGCTGCCCTGGCTCGAGGAGTTCCGGGGGGCGCTCGTCGTGGTCAAGTACGGCGGCAACGCCATGACCGACGACTCCCTCAAGCGGGCCTTCGCGCAGGACGTCGCCTTCCTGCGGTATGCCGGGCTGCGTCCGGTCGTCGTCCACGGCGGCGGCCCGCAGATCGCGGCCATGCTGGCGCGCCTCGGCCTCGAGAGCGAGTTCAAGGGCGGCCTGCGGGTGACCACCCCCGAGGTCATGGAGGTCGTGCGCATGGTGCTCACCGGCCAGGTCGGTCGCGAGCTCGTCGGCCTGCTCAACCAGCACGGCCCGATCGCCGTCGGCCTCTCGGGCGAGGACGGCGGCCTGCTCGGAGCCCGCATCCGCTCCCACGTCGACGAGCACGGCGACTCCATCGACATCGGGCTCGTCGGCGACGTCGAGACGGTCAACCCCGACGCCGTCAACGACATCCTCGCCGCCGGCCGCATCCCCGTCGTCTCGACGGTCGCGCCCGACCTCGACCACGAGGGCCAGGTACTCAACGTCAACGCCGACACGGCGGCCTCGGCGCTCGCGGTCGCCCTCGGCGCGCGCAAGCTGGTCGTCCTCACTGACGTCGAGGGCGTGTATGCCGCCTGGCCCGACCGCGGCTCGCTGCTGTCGCAGCTGTCGGTCACCGAGGCCGACGAGCTGCTCACCCGCGTCGACGCGGGGATGGTCCCCAAGCTCGAGGCCTGCGTGCGCGCCGTCCGTGGGGGCGTGCCCCAGGCCCACGTGATCGACGGGCGTCAGCCGCACTCGTTGCTGCTCGAGGTCTTCACCGACGAGGGGATCGGCACCATGGTGCTCCCCGACCCCGACCCCGACCACGACCACGACCTCGGCCCCCACCCCGACGCCTCGCAGGAGAACCCGTGACCACCGAGCACGACGTGCCGACCCGCCACAGCGACGAGCTGCTGGCGCGCTACCGTGCCGCGCTGGTGCCCGTCTTCGGGGTGCCGCAGACGGTGCTGTCGCACGGCGACGGGTGCTACGTCGTCGACGTCGACGGCAAGCGCTACCTCGACCTGCTCGGCGGCATCGCGGTCAACACCCTCGGCCACGGCCACCCCGCCCTCGTCGAGGCGATCACCAAGCAGGCGTCGCAGGTCATGCACATCTCCAACTTCTTCACCTCCGAGCCGCAGGTAGAGCTGGCCGAGGCCCTGCTGCGGGTGTGCCGTGCACCCGAGGGGTCGGGGGTCTTCTTCGCCAACTCCGGCGCCGAGGCCATCGAGGCGGCCATGAAGCTCACGCGCCGCACCGGGCGCTCGCGGATCATCGCGATGGACCACGCCTTCCACGGGCGCACCATGGGCGCGCTCTCGCTGACCTGGAAGGAGGCCTACCGAGCCCCCTTCGAGCCCCTGGTCCCCGGCGTCGTCCACGTGCCGTACGGCGACGCGGACGCCCTGCGTGCGACGGTCGCCGAGCTCGGTGACGACCTGGCGGCCGTCCTGCTCGAGCCGATCCAGGGCGAGGCCGGCGTCATCACCCTCGACCCCGCCTACCTGCGGCTGGCCCGAGACCTCACCACGCAGGCTGGGGCGCTGCTCGTCCTCGACGAGATCCAGTGCGGCATGGGGCGCACCGGCCAGTGGCTGGCCCATCACGCCACCGACGTGGTCCCGGATGCCGTGACCCTGGCCAAGGGCCTCGCCGGCGGGGTGCCGATCGGCGCCCTGGTGACCTACGGCCCGCGCGTGACGGGGATGCTCGAGGGCGGGCAGCACGGCTCCACCTTCGGCGGCAACCCCCTGGCCTGCGCCGCCGGGCTCGCGACGATCCGCACCATCGAGTCCGACGGGCTGCTGGCCCACGCCGCGCACACCGGTGAGGCCATCAGCCAGGGGGTGCTCGCCCTGCACCACCCGCGGGTCGCCGGGGTCCGTGGTCGCGGGCTGCTCCTGGCGATCACCCTGACCGAGCCCGTGGCCGCGTCGGCCATGGCGCGGGCGCGCGAGGCCGGTTTCCTCGTCAACGCGGTGGCCCCGGATGCCCTGCGCCTGGCCCCGCCGCTGGTGCTAGGTGAGCACGAGGTCGCGTCCTTCCTCGCCGCGCTCCCCGGCATCCTCGACGGCGCCGAGCCGGCATGAGCACCACCCGCGCCACGCGCCAGTCGCGGGTCGTCGAGCTGCTGCGTCGGCACGAGGTGCGGTCGCAGGGTGACCTGCTCGCCCTGCTCGCGGCGGAGGGGGTCGACGTCACCCAGGCCACCCTCTCGCGCGACCTGGTCGAGCTCGGTGCGGTGCGTGTACGCCGGGGCCGCACGCTCGTCTACGCCGTGCCGGGTCCCGACGGCGCACTCCCCACGGGGACGACCGGAGAGCAGCTGCCGGCCCGTCTGCGTCGGGCGGTGGAGGAGCTGCTGGTCAGCGCGTCCCCCTGCACCAACCAGGTGGTGCTGCGCACCCCACCCGGTGCCGCGGGCTACCTCGCCTCGTGCCTGGACCAGTCCCAGGTGACGGACGTCGTCGGCACGATCGCCGGCGACGACACCATCCTCGTGATCACGCCGTCGTCGGCGACGGCCAAGGCCGTCGCCGGGCGGCTCCTCGCCCTCGCGGCGGAATGACACCCAGCCAGCCGACGCTGCCCGGTCAGCCGGGCTCCCCACCACCACGAAGGACGTCCGTCATGACCGACGAGCACCCCGCCCCCGCCGCAGCCGGCGCCAGCCTGTGGGGTGGACGGTTCTCCGGTGGCCCGGCCCAGGCCCTCGCGGCCCTGTCGAAGAGCACCCACTTCGACTGGAGGCTCGCCCGTCACGACCTGGCCGGCTCCCGCGCCCACGCCCGCGTGCTGCACCGGGCCGGGCTGCTCGACGACGAGGCGCTGACGGCGATGCTCGTCGGGCTCGACGCCCTCGACGCAGACGTCGTCAGCGGCGCCTTCACGGCCGCGCCCGAGGACGAGGACGTGCACACCGCGCTCGAGCGGGGTCTCGTCGAGCGGGCGGGTGCCGACGTCGGTGGACGCCTGCGGGCCGGTCGCTCCCGCAACGACCAGATCGCCACGCTGCTGCGGATGTACCTGCGCGACGAGGCCCGCACCATCGCCGGGCTCGTGCTCGACGTCGTCGACGCGATCGTGGCGCAGGCCACGACCCACGTCGACGTCCCGATGCCGGGGCGCACCCATCTGCAGCACGCCCAGCCGGTGCTGCTGGCCCACCACCTCCTGGCCCACGCCTGGCCCCTGCTGCGAGACGTCGAGAGACTGCGTGACTGGGACGCGCGCGCCGACGCCTCCCCCTACGGCTCGGGCGCGCTCGCGGGCAGCTCGCTCGGGCTCGACCCGCAGGCCGTCGCCATCGAGCTCGCGTTCTCGCGGTCGGTCGACAACTCCATCGACGGGACGGCGAGCCGAGACGTCGCCGCCGAGTTCGCCTTCGTCGCCGCGATGATCGCCATCGACGTCTCCCGGCTGGCCGAGGAGGTCGTCATCTGGGCCACGAAGGAGTTCTCCTACGTCACCCTCGACGACGCCTACTCGACCGGGTCGAGCATCATGCCGCAGAAGAAGAACCCCGACGTCGCGGAGCTGGCCCGGGGCAAGGCCGGCCGACTCGTGGGTGACCTCGCCGGGCTGCTGACGACGCTCAAGGCGCTGCCGCTGGCCTACAACCGCGACCTGCAGGAGGACAAGGAGCCCGTGTTCGACGCGGTCGACACGCTCGAGGTGCTGCTGCCGGCCTTCGCCGGCATGGTGGCGACCATGACCTTCCACACCGACCGCCTCAGCTCGCTGGCGCCGCAGGGGTTCGCGCTCGCGACCGACGTCGCGGAGTGGCTGGTGCGCGAGGGAGTGCCGTTCCGGGTCGCGCACGAGCTGGCCGGCGCCTGCGTGAGGGCCTGCGAGGAGCGCGGAGTCGAGCTGTGGGACCTGACCGACGACGACCTGGCCGCCATCAGCGCGCACCTGACCCCCGCTGTGCGCGACGTCCTCAGCGTCGAGGGCTCGCTGTCGTCGCGTGACTCCCTGGGCGGGACAGCACCCGTCCGGGTGCGCGAGCAGCTCGCCCGCGTCGCGGAGGCCGCAGCCGCCTCCCGGGCCTTCACGGCGCCGCTGCACCGCGGAGCCTGATGCCCCGCGCCGTCGGGCGGCGCTTCTTCACCCAGGAGGTCCTCGCCGTCGCCCCGGCCCTGCTGGGGTGCACCGTGTCGCACGCGGGGGTGACCGTGCGCCTGACCGAGGTCGAGGCCTACGGCGGGGTGGGGGGCGACCCGGGGTCGCACGCCTTCCGCGGGCCGACTCCGCGCACCGCTCCCATGTTCGACCTCGGGGGAGTGGCCTACGTGTACTTCACCTACGGGATGCACTGGTGCCTCAACCTCGTGACCGGCCCCGCCGGCCGGGCC
This sequence comes from Dermatophilaceae bacterium Soc4.6, assembly GCA_039889245.1. Classification (NCBI taxonomy): domain Bacteria; kingdom Bacillati; phylum Actinomycetota; class Actinomycetes; order Micrococcales; family Dermatophilaceae; species Dermatophilaceae bacterium Soc4.6. The sequence continues at coordinate 3,905,063 of JAZGVH010000002.1, forward strand.
GAGGCGGTCCTGCTGCGCGCCGGTGAGGTGGTCGACGGCCACGACGTCGCCGACGCACGACGCCCCGGCGTGCGTGAGCGTGACTGGTGCCGCGGACCAGCCCGACTCGCGAGCGCGCTCGCCGTCGACGGGCGCCTCTCGGGTCTCGAGCTGGGCGCTCGGAGGTCGGGCCTCGTCATCCGTCACCGTGCGCAGGGCGAGCCGGTCTGCGTCGGCACCGGCCCCCGGGTGGGGGTGTCGGGCCCCGGCGGCGAGGGGGCGTCGTACCCGTGGCGCTTCTGGATCGAGGGCGAGCCGACCGTGTCGCCGTACCGTCCGGCGAAACCCCGTGCCGCACGCCGGCCGGGGTAGGGCAGGCTGGGGGATGGAGCCGTGGCCACCGGGGTCGCGTCCGACGACGGAGGTCCGAGCACCGTGAGCACCATCCTCGACGAGCTGCAGTGGCGGGGGCTGGTAGCGCAGTCCACCGACGAGACCGCACTGCGCCAGGCCCTCGCCGACGGGCCGGTCACGGTCTACTGCGGCTTCGACCCCACGGCACCGTCGCTGCACTTCGGCAACCTGGTGCAGCTGGTGGTGCTGCGCCACCTGCAGCGCGCCGGTCACCGGGTGATCTGCCTGATCGGGGGGTCGACCGGGCTGATCGGCGATCCGAGGCCGACCAGCGAGCGGGTGCTGAAGACCAAGGAGCAGACGGCCGCCAGCGTCGTACGCATCACGCACCTCGTGCGGCCGTTCCTCGACTTCGAGGGGGCGAACGCGGCCCTGCTGGTGGACAACCTCGACTGGACGGCGCCCATGTCGGCGATCGACTTCCTGCGCGACGTGGGCAAGCACTTCCGGGTCAACCAGATGGTGAAGAAGGACGCGATCGCGACCCGGCTCGCGAGCGAGCAGGGGATCTCCTACACGGAGTTCAGCTACCAGCTGCTGCAGGCGATGGACTACCTCGAGCTCTACCGCGCTCACGGGTGCACGCTGCAGACCGGGGGGAGCGACCAGTGGGGCAACATCACCGCAGGCGTCGACCTCGTGCACCGGGCGGAGGGCGCAAGCGTGCACGCGCTGTCCACGCCCCTGCTCGAGGACTCCTCCGGCGTGAAGTTCGGCAAGTCCGAGGGCAACGCCGTGTGGCTCTCGGCCGACATGACCAGCCCGTACGCCTTCTACCAGTACTTCCTCAACATCGAGGACGCCTCGGTCGTGGGCCTGCTCAAGGTGTTCTCCGACCGCTCCGAGGACGAGGTCGCGCAGCTCGAGCGCTCGATGCAGGACGCCCCGTTCCGCAGAGAGGCCCAGCGGGCCCTTGCCGGTGACATCACCACCCTGGTGCACGGGAGCAGCGCCGCGCAGGCCGTGCAGGCGGCCTCAGAGGCGCTGTTCGGGCGGGGGGACGTGCACGCCCTCGACGCGAGCACCCTGATCGACGCGACGGGCGAGCTGCCGGGGGCGCCGGTCACGGTTGGCACGAGCGTCGTCGACGCGCTCGTGGCCGTGGGGCTGGTGGACTCCCGCAACGCCGGGCGGCGGACGATCGCTGACGGGGGCGCGTCGCTCAACAACGTCAAGATCACCGATCCCGAGCAGCCGCTGAGCGCCGGCGACTTCCTCCACGGGCGGGTGGCCCTGCTCAAGCGCGGACGCAAGGCGCTGGCTGCGGCTCGACTGGGCTGAGGATCCGTCTGGGCGGCTCGACCCGTTGTGGCACAACAGAACTCGTCGTTGACGCTGCATCCGCCACCCCCGATTTGGCGTAGGGGGCGGCCTCCGTCTACAGTTCTGGATGTCAGCCCGAGAGGGAGGAACGGACACCACGGGGTGGACTCAGGTCCCCCGAAGCAGGCCGTTCCTTTTCGTCGAGGACTGACACCCTCCCAGCAGCCACCGCGAGGTGGTTGGAGTTGGCCCCAGGGCCTGCTACGGTAGGGACTCCAGCCGAGAGCCAAGTGCGAGTGAGCCGGCCGTTCTGAAGAGCGGGTCGCGGTTTGTTTGTCCAAGATGCAGGTTGGTGGTGGTACCGGATTGTGTGGTTGTCCCGGATGTTTGCCCTGTGGTTTGTGGGGTGGGTGGATGGTGTGCGTCCGATCCTTGAGAACTCAACAGCGTGTCAAAAATCGATGCCAATTACCTCGTGGTGGTGTCGGCCTTCTGGTCGGTGCTGCTATGAATTTCTTTTGATTGTTTGTCGAACAACTTTTGTCGCCGGCTTTCGGGTCGGTGTGCTGGTTGTTTGCTCTCGGTCAGTGTGACGGCCCTTTAGTGGGTTTCAGTTTCCATGTCATGTCGACTTCGGTTGTGTGGTGTGGTGCTAAACATCAATGGAGAGTTTGATCCTGGCTCAGGACGAACGCTGGCGGCGTGCTTAACACATGCAAGTCGAACGGTGATCTTTGGGGCTTGCTCCGGGGTGATCAGTGGCGAACGGGTGAGTAACACGTGAGTAACCTGCCCCAGACTCTGGGATAACTTCGGGAAACCGTAGCTAATACCGGATATGACACGGAGACGCATGTTTATCGTGTGGAAAGTTTTTCGGTCTGGGATGGACTCGCGGCCTATCAGCTTGTTGGTGAGGTAATGGCTCACCAAGGCGACGACGGGTAGCCGGCCTGAGAGGGCGATCGGCCACACTGGGACTGAGACACGGCCCAGACTCCTACGGGAGGCAGCAGTGGGGAATATTGCACAATGGGCGCAAGCCTGATGCAGCGACGCCGCGTGAGGGATGACGGCCTTTGGGTTGTAAACCTCTTTCAGCAGGGAAGAAGCGCAAGTGACGGTACCTGCAGAAGAAGCACCGGCTAACTACGTGCCAGCAGCCGCGGTAATACGTAGGGTGCGAGCGTTGTCCGGAATTATTGGGCGTAAAGAGCTTGTAGGCGGTTTGTCGCGTCTGCTGTGAAAATCCGGGGCTCAACCCCGGACTTGCAGTGGGTACGGGCAGACTAGAGTGTGGTAGGGGAGACTGGAATTCCTGGTGTAGCGGTGAAATGCGCAGATATCAGGAGGAACACCGATGGCGAAGGCAGGTCTCTGGGCCATTACTGACGCTGAGAAGCGAAAGCATGGGGAGCGAACAGGATTAGATACCCTGGTAGTCCATGCCGTAAACGTTGGGAACTAGGTGTGGGTCTCATTCCACGAGGTCCGTGCCGCAGCTAACGCATTAAGTTCCCCGCCTGGGGAGTACGGCCGCAAGGCTAAAACTCAAAGGAATTGACGGGGGCCCGCACAAGCGGCGGAGCATGCGGATTAATTCGATGCAACGCGAAGAACCTTACCAAGGCTTGACATACGCCGGAAACATCCAGAGATGGGTGCCCCGCAAGGTCGGTGTACAGGTGGTGCATGGTTGTCGTCAGCTCGTGTCGTGAGATGTTGGGTTAAGTCCCGCAACGAGCGCAACCCTCGTTCTATGTTGCCAGCACGTGATGGTGGGGACTCATAGGAGACTGCCGGGGTCAACTCGGAGGAAGGTGGGGATGACGTCAAATCATCATGCCCCTTATGTCTTGGGCTTCACGCATGCTACAATGGCCGGTACAAAGGGCTGCGATACCGTAAGGTGGAGCGAATCCCAAAAAACCGGTCTCAGTTCGGATTGGGGTCTGCAACTCGACCCCATGAAGTCGGAGTCGCTAGTAATCGCAGATCAGCAACGCTGCGGTGAATACGTTCCCGGGCCTTGTACACACCGCCCGTCAAGTCACGAAAGTCGGTAACACCCGAAGCCGGTGGCCCAACCTGTAAAGGGGGGAGCCGTCGAAGGTGGGACTGGCGATTGGGACTAAGTCGTAACAAGGTAGCCGTACCGGAAGGTGCGGCTGGATCACCTCCTTTCTAAGGAGCACTGGCCGGCGGCGCGTAAGCGTGTCGGTCCAGAGCCTGGCCGTGGACGAATGCTTCACGGTGGGTGCTCAAGGGTGGAACATCGATTAGTTGGCGCCGAGCGTCTCGTGTCGTGAGTACAAGCTCCTCTCCTGGTTTTTCCGGGTGGGGGGTTGTGGAAAGCGGGCGGGGGGCTGTGGGTGCTTGACACGTTGTTGGGTCCTGAGGGATCGGGCAACACGCGGCTGGCCTTCGGGTTGGGGTGTGTTGGCTGTGACTTCTCAGGCCGGATACGACCGGTTGGACCGGTCCCGTGAGTCGAACCGCTTCGTCAGGTCTTCGTGGTGCACGTGGTGCGCGATGGGGGTGGGTCGGAGGAGGCGCTCTGTCAGGGACGGGTACCGCCCGTATGTTGAGAACTACACAGTGGACGCGAGCATCTTGTATTGTATGTAGCCAAGTTTTTAAGGGCACACGGTGGATGCCTTGGTACCAGGAACCGAAGAAGGACGTAGGAATCTGCGATAAGCCTCGGGGAGTCGATAACCAGACTGTGATCCGAGGATTTCCGAATGGGGAAACCCGGCTGGAGGCAAGTCCAGTCACCCTCGTCTGAATATATAGGGCGAGTGGAGGGAACGTGGGGAAGTGAAACATCTCAGTACCCACAGGAAGAGAAAGCAACCGCGATTCCGTGAGTAGTGGCGAGCGAAAGCGGATCAGGCTAAACCGTGCCTGTGTGATAGCCATCAGGCGTTGCAGGTACGGGGTCGTGGGACTTCTCAGTCGGCGCTGATGAGCTGGCATGGAGTAAGAAATCATCGTGATAGTCGAAGGGCATTGAAAGGCCCGGCACAGAGGGTGCGACCCCCGTAGACGAAATCTTGTTGACTCCAGAGGATCATCCCAAGTAGCACGGGGCCCGAGAAATCCCGTGTGAATCTGGCGGGACCACCCGCTAAGCCTAAATATTCCCTGGTGACCGATAGCGGACAAGTACCGTGAGGGAAAGGTGAAAAGTACCCCGGGAGGGGAGTGAAATAGATCCTGAAACCGTGTGCCTACAATCCGTTGGAGCCTCCTTGTGGGGTGACAGCGTGCCTTTTGAAGAATGAGCCTGCGAGTTAGTGCTCAGTGGCGAGGTTAACCCGTGTGGGGAAGCCGTAGCGAAAGCGAGTCCGAATAGGGCGTTTGAGTCGCTGGGTCTAGACCCGAAGCGGAGTGATCTACCCATGGCCAGGTTGAAGCGCAGGTAAGACTGCGTGGAGGACCGAACCCACTTAGGTTGAAAACTGAGGGGATGAGCTGTGGGTAGGGGTGAAAGGCCAATCAAACTCCGTGATAGCTGGTTCTCCCCGAAATGCATTTAGGTGCAGCGTCACGTGTTTCTTACCGGAGGTAGAGCTACTGGATAGCTAATGGGCCTCACCAGGTTACTGACGTTAGCCAAACTCCGAATGCCGGTAAGTGAGAGCGTGGCAGTGAGACTGCGGGGGATAAGCTCCGTAGTCGAGAGGGAAACAGCCCAGACCACCATCTAAGGTCCCTAAGCGTGTGCTAAGTGGGAAAGGATGTGGAGTTGCATTGACAACCAGGAGGTTGGCTTAGAAGCAGCCACCCTTTAAAGAGTGCGTAATAGCTCACTGGTCAAGTGATTCCGCGCCGACAATGTAGCGGGGCTCAAGCACACCACCGAAGCTGTGGCATTGACACTTTGCCCGGCCGTGGCACCTGAGGGTCCATGGTCCAAGCGTGTTGATGGGTAGGGGAGCGTCGTGTGGCCAGGGAAGCGGCGGAGTGATCCAGCCGTGGAGGCCACACGAGTGAGAATGCAGGCATGAGTAGCGAATGACGGGCGAGAAACCCGTCCGCCGAATAACCAAGGGTTCCAGGGTCAAGCTAATCTGCCCTGGGTAAGTCGGGACCTAAGGCGAGGCCGACAGGCGTAGTCGATGGACATCCGGTTGATATTCCGGAACCGGCGAAGAACCGCCCATACAGAATCCTGTGATGCTAAGTGCCTGAAACTGGTGGGACTCTTCGGAGTCGTGTCAGCGGAGCGCACGACCCGAGCTGGTAGTACGTAAGCGATGGAGAGACGCAGGAAGGTAGCCTCCGCGTGGCGATGGTAGTCCACGTCCAAGGGTGTAGGGCGAGGTGTAGGCAAATCCGCACCTCTGCATTGGATTGCGAGTCTGAGACCTGATAGTGACCGCGTATGCGGGAAGTAGGGTGATCCTATGCTGCCAAGAAAATCTTCTAGCGAGGTTCGAGCCGCCCGTACCCCAAACCGACTCAGGTGGTTAGGTAGAGAATACCAAGGCGATCGAGTGAATCGTGGTTAAGGAATTCGGCAAAATACCCCCGTAACTTCGGGAGAAGGGGGGCCTGGACGGTGAAGAGCCTTGCGCTCTAGCCTGAATGGCCGCAGAGACCAGGGAGAAGCGACTGTTTACTAAAAACACAGGTCCGTGCGAAGTCGCAAGACGATGTATACGGACTGACGCCTGCCCGGTGCTGGAACGTTAAGGGGACCGGTTAGCCGCAAGGCGAAGCTGAGAACTTAAGCGCCAGTAAACGGCGGTGGTAACTATAACCATCCTAAGGTAGCGAAATTCCTTGTCGGGTAAGTTCCGACCTGCACGAATGGCGTAACGACTTCTCCACTGTCTCAACCACGAACTCGGCGAAATTGCACTACGAGTAAAGATGCTCGTTACGCGCAGCAGGACGGAAAGACCCCGGGACCTTTACTACAGCTTGGTATTGGTGTTCGGTACGGCTTGTGTAGGATAGGTGGGAGACTGTGAAGCGGGCACGCCAGTGTCTGTGGAGTCAACGTTGAAATACCACTCTGGTCGTTCTGGATATCTAACCTCGGTCCGTGATCCGGATCAGGGACAGTGCCTGGTGGGTAGTTTAACTGGGGCGGTTGCCTCCTAAAAAGTAACGGAGGCGCCCAAAGGTTCCCTCAGCCTGGTCGGCAATCAGGTGTTGAGTGTAAGTGCACAAGGGAGCTTGACTGTGAGAGAGACATCTCGAGCAGGGACGAAAGTCGGGACTAGTGATCCGGCGGTGGCTTGTGGAAGCGCCGTCGCTCAACGGATAAAAGGTACCCCGGGGATAACAGGCTGATCTTGCCCAAGAGTCCATATCGACGGCATGGTTTGGCACCTCGATGTCGGCTCGTCGCATCCTGGGGCTGGAGTAGGTCCCAAGGGTTGGGCTGTTCGCCCATTAAAGCGGTACGCGAGCTGGGTTTAGAACGTCGTGAGACAGTTCGGTCCCTATCCGCTGTGCGCGTAGGAAACTTGAGAAAGGCTGACCCTAGTACGAGAGGACCGGGTTGGACGAACCTCTGGTGTGTCAGTTGTCCTGCCAAGGGCACGGCTGATTAGCTACGTTCGGAAGTGATAACCGCTGAAAGCATCTAAGCGGGAAGCACGTTTCAAGATGAGGTTTCCATGGGGCTTTGCCCCGAGAGGCTCCCAGCTAGACTACTGGGTTGATAGGCCGGATGTGGAAGTGCAGTAATGCATGAAGCTGACCGGTACTAATAAGCCGATAACTTGATTACATCTTCACCCCTTGTGGGGGTCGCTTGATGCTTCGCGTCCACTGTGCAGTTCCCGAGATACGGTCGGGTCCTGACCCTTGCCCCCCCTGTGTGGGGGTGAGTGGTCGGGTGAACACATATCTCCATAGAGTTACGGCTGTCATAGCGAGGGGGAAACGCCCGGTCCCATTCCGAACCCGGAAGCTAAGCCCCTCAGCGCCGATGGTACTGCACTGGTGACGGTGTGGGAGAGTAGGACGCAGCCGGACAACCATTGAAACAGCGAGCGCCCCGCCCGGACCACCATCCGAGCGGGGCGCTTCGTCATCCCCAGCGGCATGTCCACACGCCGGTGCCTAGGATGGCTCCTGCAGGACGACACGAGAGAAGAGAACATGGCTGCGGACGGATACGGTGGCGGCGCCCCTCGAGAGGGTGGGCCACGTCGGGAGCAGGGTCAAGGTGCTCGTGGCGATCAGCGCGGCGGCCACTCACCCCGGGCGGGTGCGAATCGATCTGGCGCCGGCCAGACGCGTGGCGCAGACACTGGTCGAGGCACGTCGGCCGGGGCCCGTCAGGGCGACCGCGGACCGCGCACGGATCGCGCGGAGCGACCGGGCCCGCGGACCCCACGGTTGCCGGAGCCGCGTATCGAGGAGGGGGTCACGGGCAAGGAGCTCGACCGTTCGGTCTGGACCCAGCTGCGCACCCTCTCCAAGGAGAACGCGGAGGGCGTCGCCCAGCACCTGGTCATGGCGGCCCTGCTGATGGACGAAGACATCGAGGCGGCCAAGGCGCACGCCGAGACGGCGGTGCGCAGGGCCGGCCGAGTGCCCGCGGCGCGTGAGGCGATGGGGCTGGTCGCCTACCGGATGGGGGACTGGGCCAAGGCTCTGGCCGAGTTCCGTACCGTCCGTCGACTGAGTGGCTCGTCGCACCTCCTGCCCCTGATGGTCGATGCCGAGCGTGGCCTCGGTCGGCACGAGAAGGCGCTGGACCTCGCACAGTCACCTGAGGCGTCCACCCTCGCCCGCGACGAACGGGTGGAGCTGGCCATCGTCGTCTCCGGCATCCGGCGGGATCTCGGGCAGCTCGACGCGGCGGCGGCAGGACTGCGGATCGCTGAGCTGACACCGAAGCCCGTGCGGGCCTGGACGGCGCGCCTGGCCTACGCCTACGCGGAGGCGGTGCTCGCGCTCGGTGACGAGCAGGAGGCCCGCCGCTGGTTCGCCGTCGCCGTCGACTCCGATACGGACCTCGAGACCGACGCGTCGGAGCGGCTCGACGAGCTCGACGGCATCAGCCAGACAGACCTCATGGGCGACGACGACGAGGAGACCGGTGAGCAGGGTCTCGACGACCGTGGAGACCGTCGTTGAGCACGCTCCGCCAGCGGTACGACGGGTTCGTCTGTGACCTCGACGGGGTGGTCTATCGCGGACCGGCGCCGGTGGCCCACGCGGTCGAGGCCCTCGGTCGCCCGGACACAGCGGTCGTCTACGCCACCAACAACGCGTCGCGTCCACCCGAGCTGGTCGCCGAGCACCTGGTGCGGCTCGGCCTCGAGGTGGCTCCAGCACAGGTCGTGACCAGCTCACAGGCCGGCGCACGGCGGCTCCTCGCCGTGGTGCCCGGAGGGTCTGCGGTCCTCGCCGTCGGTGGCGTGGGTGTGTCGCAGGCCCTACGGGAGGCAGGGCTCGAGCCCGTCTCTCCGCGACAGGTGCGCGAGCGCGACCAGGCAGACTCCCCGGCGGCGCCACCGGTGGCCGTGCTGCAGGGGTACGGGGCAGACGTCACCGCCGACGACCTTGCCCAGGCGAGCTACCTCGTGGCAGGTGGGGTGCCGTGGGTGGCCACCAACACCGACGCCACCCTCCCGACCGACCGCGGCGTGGCCCCGGGCAACGGCATGCTCGTCGCTGCCGTACAACGAGCGAGCGGGGTCACACCGTCGGTGGCCGGCAAGCCCCAGGGTGACCTCTACGACCTGGCCTGCGACAGGTTGGGCACCCGGGTGGTGCTGGGAGTCGGAGACCGGCTCGACACCGACATCCTCGGGGCGATGGCGGCGGGCATCGACTCCCTCTGGGTCCTCACCGGCGTCGACGACCTCGAGGCTCTCGTCACGGCCGACGGTCGACCGCGTCCCACCTATGTCGCGGCCGACCTGCGCGCACTCGACCTCGAGGTCCCCGTCGTGTCGCGTGAAGGCCAGGTCTGGGAGTGCGCTGGCTGGAGCGTGGAAGGGCTCCACGACCGGGAAGGTCTGCCGCGGGTCCGGGTCGGCCACCGCTCCGGAACGACCTCGGCGCCAGCCGGCGTGAGGGAGGACGACGTCGCCGGCAGCCTGGCGGTGCTGAACGCCGGGCTGCACCTGCTGCAGGCCGCCATCGACGACCTGGTCGACGGGCCACTGGACGACCACACGACCCAGCGCCTCGTGGCCCTGGCCCGCTCGGTCGCGGCGCAGGCGGGGCTGCCGGCGTCGACCGCCGGGGGCTAGTGTCGGGATCTGCACGACTCACCGGTGTCGGGTCATCCGGCACCCAGCAGATCCAGAGAGGGATCTCCATGACGACGTTGGGCCCGTTGGAGCCGCTGCGCGGCTACCTGCAGCTGATATCCGGACTGGGTGACGTGACCAGGGCCCGGGCGGTGGATGCCGCGGAGTCACTCATCTCCCTCGGCACCTCCGTCGTGTCCGTGGCGCCGGTCGGGCAGGCGGGTGCGCTGGCCGAGGAGATCCTCGAGGCCGCCCGGGCGAACCGTGAGAGCCTGAGAGCCCTGGTGCGCCACGAGGTCGAGCGGGCGGTCGCCGCCGCCCTCAGCAGACCCGCTCCGGAGATCGTGCGCACCGGCGTGGCCGCGCTCGGCGCGCAGGCCTCTCGCGGACTGGGGGGAGAGGCCCGGAGGACGGTTCCTGCGGCGACGCCGGATCGGACGCCGACGACGACCCCTGCCACGAAGGTGGCGGCCGGGACGACGCCGCCCCCCGCGAGGAAGGCGACGACCGCGAAGAGGGTCGCCCCCGTGAAGAAGACGGCCACCGCGAAGAAGGCCGCCCCCGTGAAGAAGACGGCCACCGCGAAGAAGGCCGCCCCCGTGAAGAAGACGGCCACCGCGAAGAAGGCCGCCCCCGTGAAGAAGACGGCCACCGCCAAGAAGGCCGCCCCGGTGAAGAAGGCTGCCCCGACGAAGGCCACCCCCGCCACGAAGACGTCGGTCACGCAGTCCGACCCCTCGAGAGAGTGACGATGGGCGACCAGCTGGACGACTCCGCCCACTGGCCGTCGCCGGACACCGAGCAGGATCAGGCCCCCGACGCAGACGTCGAGACGGCCCCCGGTGACGACGACGGGCTCTTTCCCGCGCCGGTCTCGGTGGCACCGCACACGGGAGACGAGGCGGTCGACCAGGCGCTCGCCGACCTCGAGCAGGGAGCCCGGGACGACGACCTGGACGCGCAGGTGGCAGCCGGCGAACGGGCGCACCGTGAGCTCCAGGCCCGCCTGGACGACCTCGGGACGGCGTGAACGCGCCCGGTGCCCCGGGCGGTGCGCGACGCCTCGACGTCGAGCTGGTGCGGCGCGGCCTCGCTCGCTCGCGCGGCCAGGCCCGTGAGCTGCTGGACGCGGCCGGGGTCGTCGTCGACGGGGTCGTGACGACCCGACCGGCACTACCCGTCACGGACCTCATGCAGGTGGCTCTCCTGCACGAGCCCGAGCACTGGGTGGGTCGCGCGGCGCACAAGCTGCTCGGCGCGCTCGACGCCTTCGGGCCGCGGGGCCTGGTGGTCGAGGGCCGGCGCTGCCTCGACGTCGGCGCGAGCACGGGGGGCTTCACGCAGGTGCTGCTCGAGCGGGGCGCGACCGGCGTGACCGCGCTCGACGTCGGTCACGGCCAGCTCGTCCCGTTGATCGCGCAGGACCCACGCGTGCAGGAGGTGTCGGGGACCAACATCCGCGACGTCCACCCGGGCGAGCTGGGCGCACCCTACGACCTCGTGGTGGCCGACCTCAGCTTCATCTCGGTGCGCCTCGCGCTGCCGTCGATGGTGGAGCAGACCGACCCGCAGGGCGACCTCGTCGTCCTGGTCAAGCCGCAGTTCGAGGTCGGTCGGGACAACATCGGTCGCACGGGTGTCGTCGGCTCCACGCAGGAGCGTCGCCGGGCGCTGCGCTCCGTGGTGGGTGCGGCGAGGGAGCTGGGCCTGCACGTGCTCGGCCTGGTGCGCAGCCCCCTCCGGGGTGGGGACGGAAACCGGGAGTACCTACTCTGGGTGACGCCCCGTGCCGACGACGCCGCAGTGGTCACTGACACCGACTCGCTGATCGAGCTCGTCGAGGGCTCCGACAGCACCCACAGCACCGATAGACCCGACAGCACCGAAAAGGTGGAAGGAACACCGTGACCCGACGCATCCTCCTCGTCGCCCACCCCGGGCGACCCGAGGTGGTCGCCATCGCCCGCGGTGTGGTCCAGCGGCTGGTGGACGCCGGGGTCGAGGTCGCCCTCCCCCCAGCCGAGCAGGAGTCCTTCTCCGGCATCGACATCGGGCCTGTCTCGGCCTCAGACCCGGTCGAACCAGCCCGTGGCTGCGAGCTGGTCGTCGTCCTCGGGGGGGACGGGACGATCCTGCGGGGGGCGGAGTGCTCGCGCGGTTCGGACGCGCCGCTGCTGGGGGTGAACCTCGGCCACGTCGGCTTCCTGGCCGAGGCCGAGCGCGAGGAGGTGGGGGTGACGGTCGACCACATCCTCGACCGTGACTACTCGGTGGAGGAGCGCATGACCCTCGACGTGGTGGTGCACGAGGACGGTCGTCCGACGTGGCGGTCGTGGGCCCTCAACGAGGTGAGCGTCGAGAAGGCCGCCCGTGAGCGGGTGCTCGAGGTCTCGCTCGAGATCGACGACCGACCGCTGTCGACCTGGGGCTGTGACGGGGTCGTCGTCTCGACGCCCACCGGGTCCACCGCCTACGCGTTCTCCGCGGGCGGACCGGTGGTGTGGCCCGACGTCGAGGCCATCCTGGTCGTGCCGAACAGCGCCCACGCCCTCTTCGCTCGGCCGCTCGTCGTGGGCCCGAGCTCGACCCTGGCCATCGAGGTCATCCCGCACTCCGAGGCCCACGGCGTCGTGTGGTGCGACGGACGTCGGCAGGTCGGGCTCCCCCCCGGTGCCCGCATCGACATCCGGCGCGGCGACGTGCCCGTGCGGCTGGCCCGCTTCAAGGCCTCACCCTTCACCGACCGGCTGGTCGCGAAGTTCCACCTGTCCACCGAAGGCTGGCGCGGCCGCGGCCCTGACGCCGGTCGGCCCTAGGCTGGCGACCGTGTTCCAGGAGATCCGCATCCGCGGCGTCGGCGTCATCGAGGACGCTGTTCTCGAGCTGAGCCCCGGCCTCAACGTCGTCACCGGCGAGACCGGTGCCGGCAAGACCATGGTGGTGTCGGGTCTCGGCCTGCTCCTGGGGGCTCGGGCCGACTCGGGCCTGGTGCGCAGCGGGGTGGCGTCCGCCCTGGTCGAGGGCATCGTCACCCTGCCGGCCGGGCACCCGGCCCTCGTGCGGGCGGCCGAGGCGGGGGCCGACGTCGACGACGACCTGGTCCTCGCTCGCACCGTCACCCGCGAGGGCCGATCGCGGGCGCACGTCGGAGGCCGCAGCAGCCCGGTCGGTGTGCTGGCCGAGCTCGGTGAGCTGCTCGTCGCGGTGCACGGGCAGGCCGACCAGTGGCGTCTACGTCAGGGTGACCAGCACCGCCAGGTCCTCGACGACGTCGGGGGCGCAGCGCTCGGCGCGCTGCGAGAGCGCTACGAGGAGACCTTCGATGCCCTGGCTGTGGCGGCGTCCGAGCGAGACCGCCTGCGGCGCCTGGCCCGCGACCGGGCCCGCGAGGTCGACGTGCTGCGGGCCGGCCTGGAGCGGATCGAGGCCGTCGACCCCCGACCCGGCGAGGACGTCGAGCTGCGCGCCGAGGACGAGCGGCTCGGTCACGTCGACGGCCTGCGCCTGGCGGCCGAGCAGGCGCACGCCCTGCTCACCGGCGAGGACGACGGGTATGCCGGCGCCCCCGCGAGCGCCGGTGTCACCGAGCTGCTCGCCTCGACCCGCGGGGCGCTGACGCCGCTCGCCACCCACGACGCCGCGCTCGCCGACCTCGAGCGCCGCGTCGCCGAGGTGGCCTACCTCGTGACCGACCTCGGCGCCGACCTCGCGTCCTACCTCGGTGACGTCGACGTCGACCCCGCCCGCCTGGCTGTGGTGCAGCAGCGACGGGCCGACCTGGCGGCGCTGACCCGGGTCTACGGCGACACCGTCGACGAGGTGCTGCAGTGGGCCCAGGAGGCGGCGGTCAGCCTCGACGAGATCCTCGGCGCCGACGACCGGGTGGCCGAGCTCGAGGAGCAGACCGTCGTGCTGAAGCGCGACCTCGGGTCCCGGGCGCTCGCCCTCCACGCGGCCAGGGTGGCGACCGCCGAGGACTTCGGGCAGAAGGTGACGGCCGAGCTCGGTCACCTGGCGATGGGGCGGGCTCGGGTCGAGGTCAGCGTGACGACCCACCCCGACCCCGACGGCCTCGCCCTCGAGGCCGAGCCCACGTCCCGTGGTGCGGCGGCGGTGCGATACGGCCGGCACGGCGTCGACGAGGTGGAGATCCTCCTCGCGGCCAACGCGGGGGCACCCGCCCGCAGCGTCGCCAAGGCGGCCTCCGGCGGAGAGCTCTCCCGCGTGATGCTGGCGCTCGAGGTGGTCACCGGCGCCGGCGGGGGACAGAGCGTGCCGACGTTCGTCTTCGACGAGGTCGACGCCGGGGTGGGCGGCAGCGCCGCCCTCGACGTCGGTGCCCGCCTGGCGGTCCTGGCCCGCACCGCGCAGGTCGTGGTCGTGACGCACCTCGCTCAGGTCGCCGCCTTCGCCGACCGCCACCTCGTGGTCCACAAGCAGGACGACGGCAGCGTGACCTCGAGCTCGGTGACGCAGGTGAGCGCCGACGAGCGGCTGCGCGAGCTGTCGCGGATGATGGGCGGCGACCCCGCCTCGGGGGCCGGCCTCGAGCACGCCCGCGAGCTCGTCGCCCAGGCCGATGTCGCCCGCGCGTCCCAGACCCGGGCGGAGCCCGGGGCCGTCGACCCGGCCCCCGCACCGGGAACCACGCCGACCAGGCGTGCCCGGGCGCCCAGACCGTCCAAGGCGGGCCGGCCGCCCGCCCCGGCCGGGGCGGGCACGACGCCGGGGTGACCGGCACGGCACCATACACAGGCCGTGGGGACCTCCGGGTAGATCACAGTGCGGCTCTGTCGCGCCTCGGGAAGGAGACCCATCGGCACGTGGCACGATGGCCCACGATGTCGATCTCGTTGCGCCTGCGTCGCGGACGCCCCTCGGAGCCCTCCGAGCGGGGCGGACCGGTGCGCGTGGACGCCCGCACCAAGAACCTCACCAAGCGACTGCGCGCCGGCGACGTCGCGGTCATCAACCACGTCGACATCGACAAGGTCAGTGCGGAGGCCCTGGTGGCGATCCGGCCGGCCGCCGTCGTCAATGCCGCCGCATCCATCTCGGGGCGCTACCCCAACCTGGGGCCGGGAATCCTGGTCGACGCCGGCATCCCGCTGCTCGACGCCGTCGGAGACACCGTGATGTCGGCCGTCAAGGAGGGCGACCTGGCGGTGATCGACGGCGACACCCTCGTCGTGCGCGGCAGGGTGGTGGCGCGCGGTGCGCGGATGAGCGCCGACTCGGTCGCCGAGCAGACCGAGGCGGCCCGCGAAGGTCTGGCCGAGCAGCTCGAGGCCTTCGCGGGCAACACGATGGAGTTCCTCAAGCGAGAGCGCGAGCTGTTGCTCGACGGGGTCGGGGTGCCCGACATCCGCACCCCGATCGACGGACGTCACGCCCTGATCGTCGTGCGCGGCTACCACTACCTCGAGGACCTCCAGGCCCTGCGGTCCTACATCCGGGAGTACAAGCCGGTGATCATCGGGGTCGACGGTGGCGCCGACGCCCTGCTCGAGAACGGCCACCGCCCCGACCTCATCGTCGGCGACATGGACTCGGTCTCCGACAAGGCGCTGCGATGCGGAGCCGAGATCGTCGTGCACGCCTACCGCGACGGTCGGGCCCCCGGTCTGCAGCGCGTCACCGACCTGGGTCTCGACCCGGTCGTCTTCCCCGCCACGGGCACCAGCGAGGACGTCGCCATGCTGCTGGCCGACGACAGCGGCGCCACCCTCATCGTGGCGGTGGGCACGCACGCCACCCTGGTGGAGTTCCTCGACAAGGGGCGCTCGGGCATGGCCAGCTCGTTCCTGACCCGGCTGCGGGTGGGGGGCAAGCTCGTCGACGCCAAGGGCGTCAGCCGGCTCTACCGCCCACGCATCTCGGCCCTCGCCCTGGTCGCCACGATGCTGGTCGGTCTCCTCGCCCTGGGCGTCGCCCTCGCCGCCACCCCCGGCGGCCAGGCGCTGCTGCAGGTGCTCGGGGCCAGGTGGGACGGCGTCTGGGCCCGTCTCCTGGGGGTGTTCTCGTGATCGACTTCCGCTACCACCTGGTCTCCATCGTCTCGATCTTCGTCGCGCTCGCGGTCGGCATCGTGCTGGGGGCCGGGCCCCTTCAGGGGGGCATCGGCACGCAGCTGACCGACCAGGTCTCGCAGCTGCGGCAGGACATGGAGACGCTGCGCACCCAGCGCGACGACAACGCGAAGACCGTCACGGCGCAGGAGGGCTACGCCGCCGCCGTCGCGTCCTCGGCGCTCTCGGGTCGGCTCAAGGGACAGACCGTCGCCCTGCTCGTCTCGTCCGACGCCGCCGGCAAGTTCGCCGAGCTGACCACGACGGCCCTGCAGCAGGCCGGCGCCACCGTGACCACGGTCGTCACCCTCAAGGACGCCTTCCGTGCTCCGGAGTCCGCACCGGACCGGCTCACCGCGGCCACCACCGCCGCCGCTGCGATGGGGCTGACCCCGACGTCGGATGCCGACGAGCTGCTCGCCCAGGTGCTGACGTCGGCGCTGGTGCAGCGGCCGGCGGGCTCCGGGACCGGTCCGACCACCCCGGGCCTGCCGTCAGCGTCGTCGACGAGGGTGTCCGGCGAGGGCACCGGGCAGCTCGCGTCGGCATCCGCTCTCAGGACACTGGGCTCGGCCGGGCTGCTCGACCTCACCAACGACAACCCGGCCCCCGCGAGTCTTGCGGTGGTGCTGGGCGGGCCCATCTCGGGCACGACGACCTCGGTGACCGCGCAGACGGCCACGATGACGGCCTTGCTGCGCGTCCTCGCTTCCGCCACGGGCGGCGTCGTGGTCGGCTCAGGCGCTCCGACGACGGCGGTGGGGCAGGAGACGACGACCAACCTGGTGACCGCGGTGCGAGCCGACGGACGCCTGGCCGGCTCGCTGTCGAGCGTCGACCACGCCGACTCCGTCGTCGGGGCCGGTGTCGTCGTGCTCGCCCTGGCCGCCCAGGAAGGCGGCCGCGCCGGCCACTACGGCATCTCGGCCGACGCCAAGGCCGACGTCCCCCCGACGACGTGACGACCGCCCGCGGCCCCGGAGGTGGGGGCGCCCTGCCCCCGGCCGTCGCCACCGCTGTGGCGACCCTGGTGGCGGCAGGTGCAGCCCGCACGGCATACGCGGTGCTCGCCCGTCGTCCTCCCGGCGGTGCGCCCCGGTGGAGCCGCACCAACCACGCCGGACGGCGGGTGACGCTGCTGGAGGGGCCGGCGGTGGTGGTCGGCTGCGTGACCGGAGCGGTGGCGGGGGCATGGCGCGCCTCACCGGGCCCCCGCGAGGCCGACGCGGGCTGGGGGCTGCTCAGCGTCTGCACCGGCGGCCTCGCGGGTGGCGGAGCCGTGCTGCTTGCGGGCGCGGTCGGTGCCCTCGACGACCTCGCGGGCGACGCGACCACGAGGGGGCTGCGTGGGCACCTCAGCGCACTGCGGCAGGGGCGGGTGACGACTGGGTCCCTCAAGATCGCGGGGCTCGCGGCGGCCGGCGCGACCGTCGCCCTGACGCGGGCCTGCTCGGCGCAGGGGCCCGGGCTCGCCACCGGCGCCGGGCGGCTGGCCGCCGGTGCGGCGCTCGCCGTCGACGTGGGGGTGGTCGCCGGCACCGCCAACCTGGTCAACCTTCTCGACCTGCGGCCCGGCCGGGCGCTCAAGGTGGTCGTCGCCCTGGCGCTGCCGCTGGTCGCGTCGGGGTCCCCGACTGCCGGCGCGGCAGCGGGCGCCGCCCTGGTGGCCCTGCCCGCCGACCTGGCAGGGGAGCGGATGCTCGGTGACGCCGGAGCCAACGCCCTCGGCGCCGCAGTCGGCGCCGCGGTCGTCGACCGGTTGCCCATCCGTGCGCGGGTCGTCACCCTGACCTTGCTGGTCGGCCTCACGCTGGCCTCGGAGCGGGTGAGCTTCACCCGGGTCATCGAGTCGACGCCCGGCCTGCGCGAGCTCGACTCCTGGGGCCGTCGCCGGAGCGCCGTGGTCGGACCCGGGTCGTGAGGTCGCGGTCGTGAGGCGCCCCGACCGCGCACCCCGCGTGAGCGACATCGACGGCGCCAACGACGGCGCCAACGACGGCGCCAACGACGGCGCTAGTGCCCCGCGGAGCCCACGGGGCATCGTCGCGGCGGCCGGTCTGGTGGCCGTCGTGACCCTCCTGGCGCGGATGGTCGGCTTCGGTCGCTGGCTGGAGTTCTCGCGCTCGGTGGGGGCCACGTGCGTCGGCACCGTCTACCAGAGCGCCAACTCGCTGCCCAACGTGCTGTTCGAGGTCGCGGCCGGGGGAGCGCTCGCGGCCGTCGCCGTCCCGCTCATCGGTGGCGCACTCGGGAGCGGACGGCGGACCGAGGCCGACCGCATCGGGTCGGCGCTGCTCACGTGGACCCTCGCGCTCCTCGTGCCCTGCTCCGTGGTGCTCGTGGTGCTCGCCCCCCGGGCGGCCTCGTTGCTGGTCGGCGAGGGGGCGTGCCCCGGCAGCCGGGACCTGGCGACCACGATGCTGCGCCTCTTCGCCCCCCAGGTGCCGCTCTACGGGCTCGGCATCGTGCTCGGCGGCATCCTGCAGTCGCACCGTCGCTTCCTCGCTGCCGCCCTCGCCCCGCTGCTGTCGAGCCTCGTGGTCATCGGGTCCTACACGGCCTACGGACGGCTCGCCGACGGGGCTCGGTCGATCGAGAACGTGCCGGCGCAGGCGGTGCTGGTCCTGGCCGGTGGAACCACGGCCGGGGTCGTGCTGCTGAGCCTGCCGCTGGTCGTGCCGGTGCTGCGGCTGGGCATCCGGCTGCGACCGACCTTCCGCTTCCCGTCGGGGGTGGCCCGGCGGCTCGGGTCGCTCGCCGGCGCCGGGCTGCTGGCGCTGGTCGCCCAGCAGTACGCCGTGCTCGCCACCCTCGTGACGACGCGCCGGGCGGGCACGGGCGTGCTCAACGTCAGCACCTACGTGCAGACCCTCTACCTCTTGCCGTATGCCGTGCTCGCGGTGCCGCTCGCGGTCTCCGCCTTCCCGGCGCTCGCCACCATGGCCGGAGCGGCCGGTGCCCGCGGTGGGTCGCCCGAGACGCCCGAGCTGGTGCGGCGCTCCGGGCCACGGACCGACGACGTGGCCCCGGTGCTCGCCCGCACCCTGCGGGCCACCGTGCTGCTCGGCTTCGCCGGGGCCGGGCTGCTCGCCGCCGTGGCCACCCCGCTCGGCACCTTCTTCGGTGAGCTCGACGCGGGCCGCACGGGCGCTGGCGGTCGCAGCGCCCTCGTCGAGCTGCCGAACGCCCTGCTCGCCCTCGTGCCGGGCCTGCCCGCCTTCTGCGTGGCCGCTCTGCTGACCCGTGCGCTCTACGTGCGGGGACGGCCGCTGCTGGCCGGCGCCGCGGTCGCCGGGGGGTGGCTCCTCGCGGGGTCGGTGCCGCTGGTGCTCGTCCCCCCGGGGTCGACCCCGGGGCGGGCCCTGGTGGTGCTCGGGCTGGCGAGCTCGGTGGGTCTGACGCTGGCGGGTCTCGAGCTCGCGGCGGCGACCGCCCGGGCGTGGGGCCACGAGGCGCTCAGCGGCCTGCGACGAGCCACGGCCGCCGGTCTCGTGGCCGCGCTCGTGGCCGCCGCCGCCGGCACGGTGCTGACCCGGGTCTGGGTGGTCACCGGGCTGCTCCCCGCTGTCACCCAGGCCGTGGTCGTCGGCGTGGTCGCGCTCGCGCTGCTCGTGGTCGTGATGGGCTCGGTCGACCGGCCGACCGCTCAGCTGGTGCTGCGGCAGGTCCGGCGGTCGGGGTCGTGACGCGGCTCGTGGGCGGGCCCTGGCGAGGGTCGTCATGAGGGTCGTGATGGTGCTGGGGCGCAGCACGGGGGGCATCGGCACCCACGTCGGTCAGCTGCGCGACGACCTGCGGGCCGTGGGGGTCGAGGTGGTGGTGGTGACGCTCGCCTCGACGGCACGGCACTTCGGCTGGCACGACGCCCTCACGTGGTGGCCCGACGACGGGCGCAGCCTCGCTACGTGGCCAGGCCGGCTGCGCGACCTGGTGAGGGGCGCCGACGCGGTGCACGCCCACGGGCTGCAGGCCGCGACCGCCGTGGCGCTCGGTCTCGGTCTCGGGGGTCGCCACCGGGCGAGGGTGGTGGTGTCGCTGCACAACCCGCCACCGACGGGTGCCGGGCTCCGCGGTCGGGTCGCGTCCGCGCTGGCCTCCTGGGGCCTGCGACGGGCGGACCTCGTCACGGGCGCCAGCGTCGACCTCGTCGACCTCGCCCGTCGTCTCGGTGCGCGCCACTCGGTGCTGGCGCCCGTGCCGTCCCCCTCGGTGCCGTCCCTGCTGGACCAGCCGGCGATCGGCGTCGCCGAGCGCGCCGTCCGCGCGTCGGCCCTCGGTCTCGGAGCGGGAGCCGACCGGCCGCTGGTGCTGACGGTCGCTCGGGCCGCCCCGCAGAAGCGCCTCGACCTCGTCGTCGACGCCGCAGCGCTGATGCGTCACGGGGCCCATGTGGTCTGGGCGGTCGCCGGAGCGGGTGACCCCGCCGAGCTGACGATCCTGCGCGCGGCGGCCGAGAGCACTGGTGTGCGGTTCCTGGGTGCGCGTCACGACGTGCCAGCCCTGCTGGGTGCCGCCTCGGCCCTGGTCGTCACGAGCGACTGGGAGGCGCGGGCGCTCGTCGTGCAGGAGGCGATGGCGGCCGGGGTGCCGGTGGTCGCGACAGAGGTGGGCGGCATACCGGGGCTGCTGGAGGGGACCGGGCGGCTCGTGCGGCCCGGGTCGGCGAGGGCGCTGGCGGCCGCCCTCGACGGTCTCGTCGACGACTTCCGGCGTGATCCCGACGGGCTCGCGGCGCAGGGTGCGCGGGGGCGGGTGGTCGCGGGCTCGTGGCCCGACGGGGCGGCCACGGCGCGCCAGTGGCGGGCGTGGTACTCGGGCCCCCCGGTTGATGACCTAGACTGAGATCCCGTGGTGGACCAGACGAAGCACATCTTCGTGACCGGAGGTGTGGCCTCCTCTCTCGGCAAGGGACTGACGGCTTCCAGCCTCGGTCACCTCCTGCGACAACGGGGTCTGCGGGTGACGATGCAGAAGCTCGACCCGTACCTCAACGTGGACCCGGGCACGATGAACCCGTTCCAGCACGGCGAGGTCTTCGTGACCGACGACGGGGCCGAGACCGACCTCGACATCGGGCACTACGAGCGTTTCCTCGACGTCGAGCTCGCGGGGTCGGCCAATGTCACGACCGGGCAGATCTACAACGCCGTCATCGCGCGTGAGCGTCGGGGGGAGTACCTCGGCGACACGGTGCAGGTGATCCCGCACATCACCAACGAGATCAAGTCGCGCATGCGGGCCGAGGCGACCGGGCTGCCCGATGCGCCCGACGTGATCATCACCGAGGTCGGTGGCACCGTCGGCGACATCGAGTCGCTGCCCTTCCTCGAGGCCGCGCGCCAGGTGCGCCACGAGATCGGCCGCGACAGCGTCTTCTTCCTGCACGTCTCGCTCGTGCCTTACCTCGCCCCGAGCGGCGAGCTGAAGACCAAGCCGACCCAGCACTCGGTGGCCGCGCTGCGCCAGGTCGGCATCCAGCCCGACGGGCTGGTGCTGCGGGCCGACCGCGAGATCCCCGAGGGGATCAAGCGCAAGATCTCGCTGATGTGCGACGTCGACGCCGACTCGGTGGCCGCGTGCGTCGACGCCCCCAGCATCTACGACATCCCGAAGGTGCTGCACCGCGAGGGGCTCGACGCCACCGTGATCCGTCGGCTCGGGCTGGCCTTCCGCGACGTCGACTGGCACGACTGGGACCTCATGCTGCAACGGGTGCACGACCCGGAGCACGAGGTCGAGATCGCGCTGGTGGGCAAGTACGTCGACCTGCCCGACGCCTACCTCTCGGTGACCGAGGCGATGCGCGCCGGTGGCTTCCACCACGACGCGAAGGTGCACGTGCGCTGGGTCGCGAGCGACGACTGCCGCACCGAGGCTGGGGCGCAGCGCGCGCTCGGCGGTGTCGACGCGGTGCTCGTCCCCGGCGGCTTCGGGGTGCGTGGCATCGAGGGCAAGCTCGGCGCGCTGCGCTGGGCCCGCGAGCGTCAGGTGCCGACCCTCGGCATCTGTCTCGGGCTGCAGTGCATGGTCATCGAGTACGCCCGCAACGTCGCTGGCATCGAGGGTGCCTCGTCGTCGGAGTTCGACCCCGAGACGCCCGACCCGGTCATCGCGACCATGGAGGAGCAGAAGGCCTTCGTCGAGGGCGCCGGTGACCTCGGGGGCACGATGCGGCTGGGGCTCTACCCCGCCGCGCTGGCTCCGGGCAGCGTCGTCGCCGCGGCCTACGGCACCGAGCTCGTGCACGAGCGCCACCGGCACCGCTACGAGGTCAACAACTCCTACCGCGCCCGCCTCGAGGAGGCCGGGCTGGTCTTCTCCGGGCTCTCGCCCGACCGCGAGCTGGTGGAGTTCGTCGAGCTGCCGGCCGACGTCCACCCGTACTACGTCTCGACCCAGGCGCACCCGGAGTTCCTCTCCCGGCCGCACCGGGCCCACCCGCTCTTCGCCGGGCTCGTCGGGGCCGCGCTCGACCGGCAGCGCGCCGAGCGCCTGGTGGAGGTGGAACGGCACACGGCCGACGCCGCGGCCGCCGCAGTGGGTGCGCCCGCCGACGCCGGCGTCTGAGGGGGCTGCGTGGACATCCCGCTCGGTGGTCGCCCGGAGCTGGTCGACGAGGTCGTCGACCGGCGGGTGGTGGACCGCAGCACGGCGTACGAGGGGATGGTCTGGGACGTGCAGCGCGACGTCGTCGACCTCGGCGACGCCGGGCAGGTGACCCGGGAGTACGTCGAGCACCCCGGAGCGGTCGTCGTCGTGGCCCTGCGCGAGGTCGACGGGGTCGACCACGTCGTGCTGATCCGGCAGTACCGGCACCCGGTGCGGACCATCGAGTGGGAGCTGCCCGCGGGGCTGCTCGACGAGCCGGGGGAGGCGCCGTGGCTCGCCGCCGCCCGCGAGCTGCGCGAGGAGGTCGACCTCGTCGCTCGGCGGTGGCACGTCCTGCTCGACTTCTACTCGTCACCGGGTGGGGTCTCGGAGTCGTTGCGGGTCTTCCTCGCCCGCGACGTGAGGCCCGTCGGGCCGGAGGACGGCGACTACGAGCGGCACGGCGAGGAGGCCGAGATCACCGCTCGCTGGGTGCCGCTCGACGACGCCTACGACGCCGTGCTGGCCGGTCAGGTGCACAACTCGGGGGCGGTCGTCGGCCTCATGGCGGCGTGGGGTGCGAGGGCTCGCGAGTGGGCACCGCTGCGGTCGTACGACGCGCCGTGGCCGTGGCACCCGGCCTACCGGGGCTGAGACGCCGCCGACGGCCGGCGGGTCAGCTCGACCAGAGGTGCGCCACGTCGATGACGACCCGCGGTGGCACACCCGTCGCCTCCAGCACGAAGACGCGGAACGGCAGGCGCGCCCGCACGCCCAGCCCCAGCGTCGTCTGGCCCTCGAAGCTGCCGGCGAAGGCCACCTGCCGGAAGGTGCGGTAGCCGGTCACGTCGACGATCTCGTTCGGGGTGGCGGGGTCGTAGGTCACGCGGTACGTGTCGTCCGAACGGGTCGTGATGATCTGCAGGAAGGCGCCACCGCGCAGCGGGACCGGCGCTCCGGATCCGTCGTGCCCGACCTGCCCCACGTAGGCCACCCGGGCCCAGGAGGCCCCGTCGATGACGAGACGGTCGTAGCAGGCGTGCTTCCCTGCCCGCACGTCGGTGACCGAGACCCCGTCCGCTCCGCTCGCCGCGCGGGGGAGCGACCCCCAGGTGATCCCGCAGTACGGCGTGGCCGCGCTCGCGGCACCGCTCGGAACCCCTGCTGCCAGCGCGAGCGCCAGCACCGTACACATCCTGAGAAAACGCTTCATGGCTCCTTCTCCTTCGTCGGGGGCGCTGCCCGACCGGCCGCGTCCACCACTGGAAGACGCACGAGGACCGGCGCAGGTTGACAACGCACCCGTTGGGAGCGGCGGACGGCGACGTCGCTGACTCAGGGCAGGCCATGCGTCAAGCGCGACGACGCTGAGTCAAGTGGGGAAGGGGCCACCGATCTGACGCCCCGGTACTGCGGGATGCTGGACCCGTGAGTCCTCCTGCCGACCCGTCCCGATCGACCACGCCACGGGTGGACCGGGCCTCGGTCAGCGTGTGCCTGGCGTCGTACGACGGTGCCGCGTGGATCGAGGAGCTGCTGGCCTCGGTGCTCGCGCAGCTCGGGCCGGACGACGAGGTGGTGGTGGTCGACGACGGTAGCAGCGACGACACCGTGGCCAGGGTGCAGGCACTGGGCGACTCGCGGATCTCCTTGCACCGCAACGAGATCAACCTCGGTAGCGTGCGCACGTTCGAGCGGGCGATGACGCTGAGCCGGGGCCGCTGGCTGTTGCTCGCCGACCAGGACGACGTGTGGGTGCCGGGACGGCTCGAGGCGATGGTGGGGGCGTTGCGTCACCACGGGGTCGTCGCCACGAGCGTGGCCGTGCTGGGCGAGCCCCTCGAGCCGCCGCGGTGGCCGCTGAGGGCGCGCGACTCCGGTCGGCGGCTGCTCAACCTCGGGCTCGTGATGGTCGGCGCACGGTGGTACTTCGGCTGCGCCATGGGCGTGCGACGTGACGTGCTGGCCGTCGCACTGCCGATCCCGGCGTTCGTGCACGAGTCGCACGACCTGTGGCTGGGGGTCGTGGGCAACGTGCTCGGCGAGATGACCCACCTCGAGCGACCATCGGTGCAGCGGCGCCTGCACGAGGCTAACCAGACCCCGCTGCACTGGCGCAGCCTGCCGACGATCCTGCGCTCGCGCTGGATGCTGGCTCGAGCGGTGGCCGTCGCCGTCCGACGGGCTCGTCGGGTTGCCCGTCAGCGCAGCGAGTAGGCTTGGCGCGACACGCTGAAGCGCCCCGAGCCGAGAGTGCAGGTGACGGTGGTGCTGTCGCTGCGGCAGGTGAGGCGTGACGAGCCGCTGCCGGCGACGACAGCGGCACCGGTGGCGAGAGTGACCTCCTGCTGCCCACTGGCGCGGGAGACCAGCCTCGAGGCCGGCAGGCCCTCCCACCAGGTGCCTGCGCCGCCTCGGGCCGCGTCGGCCAGCACGGTGTCGGTGGTACACGTGAGCTCGGCGCCGCGAGCCGTGAGGGAGATGCCGGCGCCCCAGGCGCCGTGGCAGTCGGGGGGCGTCGGCGGCGGCGTCCAGGTGCTGCTCTCGAGGTCGCAGCGAGCCTGCGGGCCATCGGCCGACACCGCGCAGACGATGCCGCCGGCGGCGGTGGCGAAGGCGGTCTCGACGTGACCCGTCGCGTCCACGACGGTGGGGGACGAGCTGCCGGTGAGCACCGGGGTGGAGCGGGTCGTCGGCGGAGGGACCGGCCGCGTCGTCGCCGCGGGGGAACCGCTCGACGACGGTAGCGTCGTCACGGTCGGGCCGGGGGTCTCGGTCGACCCGGCCGGCGCGGCCGGGACGGTCGGCACGGTCGGCGTCGGACCCGTCGGACCCGTCGGGCCGGGCGGGCCCGAGGTGGGTGGCGCGCCGGAGGTGCTGCCGGCGGGGCTGACCCCGGTCAGCGCCGAGCCGGACAGGGGGGCCGGCGCGCACGCGGTCACCGCGAGGGCGACCACGGTCAGCAGTCCGACGCGCAGCACCGTCGTGCCTCGACGACGAGGTCGCGGAGAAAGCTCGCATTTCGTGCGGGTCATGCGACGAGGATCGCACGCCGGCACCCCACGAGGCGGCACCGGCACGCGGGGCTCTCCCTACGGCATCGGGCTGGCGGTGGCGGACGGCTGCGTCCGCGTCGAGGGGGTTTGTTACCCACCGCGACGCGGACGCAGCCGCAGGTCAGCCGACGGGGACCGCGGCCACCGTGACCGGTGGAGCGGTCGGGTCGAGCTCGTCCGCCTGGTTCACCCCGGCCGGGGTGAGCACGTCGACCGCCTTGGGCACCGTGTTCGGGTCGAGCGCACAGATCGGGCTCGTCCCGCCCTCGGCGCAGACGCCGAAGGAGTAGCCGCCGGGCGTGGGGCTGAAGCCGCGCGCCTTGTCGCCGCTGAAACCGTCCTGACCGGTCAGGACGACCGCGAACGACCACCCCGGGCCCGGGGTGCCACCGAGCGACGCCTTGTCGAGGGTGATGGTGACGGTCTTCGCGGGACCGCTCGCGATGACTCCGGGCCGGCCCAGCGAGGTGCCGTTGGCGTCGACCCAGACCGGGTCGGCAAAGCCCTGCACCTCGATGCGCTGGCTCCACGCGTCACCAGCCGCGATCTCGTAGTTGCGGCTGGCGTAGGCGGCCGACGTCGAGGTGGGCGACCCGGTGGGGGTGTGCACGTAGACGTCGAGCAGCTGGGCCCCGAGCGATGACCCGAAGGTCGGTGACAGGTCGGCGAGGCTGGCCTGGAGCACGACCTGGTCGCCGCTGTCGAGGACCCGCCAGCGGGTGAGGTCGAAGGCTCCGGGGTGGAAGTCGCCGGCCGTCGGGTAGGCGTAGGTGCCCGGCCCGTTGTCGTCCCCGGTCGGGTCCGTGACGTCCTGCACCACGGTGCCCGTCACGAGGGTCGAGACGACGGTCACCTGGGCGTAGCCGGTGCCGGAGCCCAGGCTGGCCGCCGCGGTGATCACGCTGGTCCCGGTCGGGGTGGGCACGGTCAGGCTCCACGACCCGTCACGCGCGGCGCGGGTCTGCCGGGTGGCCGTGGCCCCACCGGCGTCGGTCGCCGTCGTCGCCACGGTCACCGTGGCGCCCGCGGAGGACGTCCCGGCCACCTGGGTCGCGGCGGTCTCGACCTGGGTGTTGGTCACCGGCGAGGTGATGGTGACGGGGACCGCGGTCACCGACCCGGCGGCATACCGGCTGGCGACGGCTTGCGGCTGGTCGACGAGGTGACCCTCCGCGAGGGAGCGCACGAGTCGCACCTCCTGGGCCTGGGCCCAGGTGAGCGGAGCGGCAGAGCCGGTGGGCCGGCCCGGCTCGAAGCCGATCGAGGCGAGACCCGGGTCGGTGCCGAAGGGTGAGGCCGCGACGGCCGGGTCCTCCCAGGCCTGCTCGGGCACCAGACCGACACCGGAGCTCTGGCGGTCGATGGTGCGCAGCAGGCTGCTGGCAGCGGGGAGGTTGCCCGTGCCGATCAGCTGCTCCGCCCGCTCGCCGGCGAGCACCGGCCAGAGGTGGCCCGATCCGTGCCCGGTGGTCGGCCACGGCTGACCGTCGACGGGGCAGTCGGTCGGGTCGGGCGTCCAGCAGTCGCCGTAGCCGTCCTCGGAGCCCGCGCCGTCCGTGCCGTAGCGGTAGAAGCCGGTGCCGGTCGGGGTGTCGCGGCGGATGACCTGGTCGACGACCTGGAGCGAGCGGCGCACGTCGGCGTCGTTGGCGGGCAGGGCGCCGAGCCGGGTCAGCTCGAGGAAGCCCTGGTCGATGACCGCGCGCTGGTCGGAGTCGACCGAGCCGTTGCCGAGGTTGTAGGTCGTCCCCGCGTTGGGATCGCCCGTCTTCGACAGCCGGATGAAGTAG
Source organism: Dermatophilaceae bacterium Soc4.6 (assembly GCA_039889245.1). NCBI lineage: Bacteria > Bacillati > Actinomycetota > Actinomycetes > Micrococcales > Dermatophilaceae > Dermatophilaceae bacterium Soc4.6. The sequence goes on from JAZGVH010000002.1 coordinate 3,932,452, forward strand.
CGGCCGGTGGCATACGGGCCGGTGGTGGTCACCGTCCAGCCCTTGATGCTGCGCTGGAAGTGGTCGGCCGTGGCCCGGTAGACCCGCGCCGACGCGGCGTCGCCGTTCGTGTCGGCGATGCGCGCGGCAGCGACCAGCCCGGCGATCTCGGCGGCGATGGTCGAGGGCGAGTAGCCGCCCTGCTCCTCCCACCGCTCCGAGCCGAAGGACGGGCCGTGGCTCACGACGAAGTCGGCGGCCTTCTTGATGTGGTTGCGGTAGAGGCCCTGGTCGGTGTCGAGCCCCGAGAGCAGCGCCATGAGGATGGGGTAGCTGGTCTCGTCGAGCTGGTCGCCGCCGGTGTCGGGCGCGGTCTTGCCGTTGGGGAGGCTGTTGCGCGGCATCCGCCCGTCGGGCAGCTGCTGTCGCAGGAAGAGGAATCGCGTGGTGTCCTGCGCGGTCGCGACGTCGCCGGCGGCGAGGAAGCCGGTGAAGGCCTCGTAGAGGTCGCGGCCGAAGGTCTCGCGGTAGGAGCCGAAGTAGACCGGCTTGCCGTCCACCTTGGTGCCGGCCTCGACCGCCTGCCCCCACGGGCTGCCCAGCCCCGCGGCGACGGCCCCGGGGAAGGTCTTGTCCTCACTGGCCTTGAGCACGTTGACCGACAGCCAGTAGGCCGCACGGGCGCGCTCGGCAGCAGCGGGCGTCAGGCCCGGCAGGCGGTACGGCGGCGCGACCAGACCGGCGTCGTAGTCGGTCCAGGTCTTGACGTAGGCGGCGCGGGTGTCGCCGTACGAGGTCGCCGCACTGGCCCCGGCGACGTCGATCGCGGCATTGCGGCGGGTGCCGTAGCCGAGGGCGAGGGTGCTGGTGCCGCCGCTGGAGAGGTCGAGCCGGGCCGTCTGGACGACGTTGCCCTGGCGGGCGGTCGTCGTCGTGGAGGTGAGCCGGTGCGCGGCGTCGAGCTGGGTGAGGCCGTCACTGGACGTGCCGGCATACCCGCTCTGCGCGCTGAGGAAGGGCTTGTCGGCCCGGAGCGCACCGAAGAGCGGGACGGCGTAGTCGCGGTTGACCGCCTGGCTGCTGGTGTTGGTGTCGGAGCTGACGAGCGCGGTGGTGGACGCGTCGACGACCGCGTCGTCGGCGCCGCCGTTCTGGGTGGTGGCGTCACCGCCACCGCCGTTGCCGTTGACCGACGCGTCGTAGCGCACGTAGACCTGCAGCCCGGGCTCGCGGGTGATCAGCCGCACCTTCATGACCACGGCGTCGCGCACCGGGTCGGTGACGTAGTCGGTGACCAGCGTGTAGCGACCGCTCTTGGCCCGGCTCGTGACCTCGCAGGCCATTCCCGACCGGTCGGTGGTGCGCACGGTGTAGGTCGTGTCGCGCGACTGCAGGTCGGTGAAGGTCGAGCCGTCGGTCACCGCGAGCTGCAGGGTCTCGACGTTGGTGTTGTCGACCGTCGGGGCGTAGACGTCGGAGAGCACACCGTTGGCGACGGTGTACCAGACCTTCGACGTGCGGTTTGCGGCCGTGCCGAGGCAGTCCTTGCGGGCGAGGCCGAAGTGGCTCATCGCGCCGGGGGAGCCGTCGGCGGCGGCGACGCCCGCGGAGAGGCCGGGCGGGGCAGCCTGGGCCGGGAGCACCGGCAGGAGGGGAAGCGCGGCAAGGGCTGCTGCAGCGACCGTAGGGATCAGGACATGGGGCTGGGTCACGCGACGGTGCGTGACGCGGGGAGAAAGGCGCACGAAGGGACTATGGACCCATGTGAGCCGCGCCACAACCCTGGCTGTGGCGCGGCCGGGCGCCCAGGTGGCTCGCGCATGATGGCGTGGTGCTGTCTGGACTCGCTCCCGCCCGTCGCCGGGTCGTGCTGACCGCGCTGGTGCTGGTCGTGGCGCTCGTGGTCGCCCTGGCTGTCGCGCTCGTGCTGCGGAGCCGTCCGGCGGCCGACGTCGACCAGTCGCGGCCGGGGCCGCTCCTGCTCGTGCCGGGGTACGGCGGGTCGGAGCGCTCGCTCGCGCCACTGGCCATCGCGCTGCGGGCCGGGGGGCGCGACGTCACGGTCGTCTCGCTGCCCGACTCCGCGCTCGGTGACCTGGGCGAGCAGGCGCGGGCCCTCGGGGACGCCGTCGACGCGGCGCTCGCCCGCACGGCGGCCTCCTCCGTCGACCTCGTCGGCTACTCCGCGGGCGGGGTCGTGGCCCGTCTGTGGGTGGTCGAGGACGGCGGGGCGGCGCGCACCCGTCGGCTGGTGACGCTCGGGTCGCCGCACGCCGGGACGCAGCTGGCCCAGCTGGGCACCCTCGTCGCCGGTGCCTGTCCCACGGCCTGCCAGCAGCTGGCCCCCGGCAACGCCGTGCTCGCGCGACTGGCGCGGGAGCCGATCCCGACCGGCGTCGTCGCCGTCTCGTTGTGGAGCACCTCGGACGACGTGGTCCTCCCGCCCGAGTCGGCCGTCCTGGCGGGGGTGGCCAGCCCATCGCTGCAGAGCATCTGCCCCGCCTCGACGGTGCGCCACGGGGGTCTGCCGGGCGATCGCCTGGTGCAGTCGCTCGTCGCCGAGGCGGTCGCCGTCGCCCGGCCGCCCACCTGGGGGCCGACCGACTGCTCCAGGCTCAGCTCGTGACGTCCCGGGTCGTGAAGTTGGCCCACCCGGCAGCGAGGAAGACGACGACGTAGACCACCTGGAGACCGGCCCCGCGCTCGAGGTTGGACCACAGCACGGGGTCGCGGTAGAGGTCGATGAAGGAGAGCCAGTAGCGGGTCGGGAGGTAGGGCTGCACCGGCCGCGCCGCGTCGACGGTCAGGAGCAGTGAGCTGCCGATGAGAAAGGCCATGGCGCCGAGGCTGGCGGTCTGGGGGGAGTCCGTCAGGGTCGACAGGAACAGCCCGAGGGCGGCGACCCCGAGCATCGAGACGGTGACGTAGAGGACGGCCACGAGCGTGCGCCAGGCCAGGTCGGTGGGCGTGAGGACCGAGCCCGAGAGGCTGATCATGCCGCCCTCGAGGGTGCCCGGACCGAGCAGCAGGCGGCCGACGAGGAAGCCGATCGCCGCCACCGACACCACGGCGGCGAGCACGAAGGCGACGACGGCGACCAGCTTGCGCACCAGCAGGCGCGTCCGCCCGACCGGGCGGATGAGCAGGTAGCGCAGCGTCCCGGCCTGCGCCTCGCCCGCGACGGCCTCACCGGCGACCACCGCCACAGAGATCGGCAGGAAGAGCGGCAGCACGATGGCCAACGCGGCGATGGCGAAGAGCGACCCGTCGGCGACGACGGCCGACAGGAACGCCGGGCCCGTGCCGGGCCGCGGGGCGAGCCGGGTCCACGCGAGCAGACCCGCCACGACGGTGGGCAGCAGGTTGAGCAGCACCAGCGCCACCCACGTGCGTCGGCGACCGAAGAGCTTGACCAGCTCGACCCTCATCGCGGCACCTCGTCGACGGCGCGGGCTCGCGTGCGGTGCTCGATGACGTCCTCCAGGGTGTGGCGCTCGGGGCCGAGCTCGCTCACCCGCACCCCGCCGGCGACGAGGCGCGCGTTGAGCGCGGCGGGGTCAGGCGTACGCACGAGCAGGCGCTCGCCGTCCCGCTGCTCGAGCTGCCCGTCCAGCAGGGCGACAGCGGCCGCCGGGTCGGGTGTGACGAGCATCGTGCGGCCGGTGGGTGCCGTCAGGGTCGCGAGCGACTCCTGCAGCACGAGGTGGCCGCGGTCGAGCAGGCCGATGCGCGTGCACATCTGCTCGATCTCGGCGAGGAGGTGGCTGGAGAGGAAGATCGTCGTACCCTCGGTGTTGAGGCGCAGCAGCAGCTCTCGGATCTCGCGGATGCCCTGGGGGTCGAGGCCGTTGGTCGGCTCGTCGAGCACGAGCAGCTCGGGGCGACGCATCAGCGCGGCTGCGAGCCCGAGGCGCTGGCGCATCCCGAGGGAGTAGGCGCGCACCGGGCGCCGGCCCACGGCCGAGAGGCCGACCAGCTCGAGCACCTCGCCGGCGCGTCGACTGCGGTCGCGCCGGCCGCCGCCGTGCGGGCCCTGCGGTGCTCTGCCACTGGCGTCGTGGAGCACGAGGTTGGCCCGGCCCGACAGGTGCCCGTATGCCGCCGGCCCCTCGACCAGCGCACCGACCCGGGGCAGCACACCGGCGGCCGCCCTCGGCATGGGCTCGCCCAGCAGCTCGATCTCACCCGAGGTCGCCAGCACCAGCCCGAGCAGGCAGCGAACGGTGGTCGTCTTGCCCGAGCCGTTGGCCCCGAGGAAGCCGTAGACGTCACCCGCGTGCACCTGCAGGTCGATGCCGTCCACGGCCGCGACGGTGCCGTACTGCTTGCGGAGCGCGCTGGTGCGGATGACGACCTCGGTGGTGTCCGCTCCCGCGGGGCTCACGAGGCGGCTCCCGGGCGCAGGCCCCTCGCGACCTGAGCCAGGCCCGCAGGGGTCAGGGTGCCGGTCACGAGCAGGGTGCGGCCGGTCACCGCCGGGTCGGTGACGAGCAGACCGATCGGGCCGACCGTCACGGCCACACCCTCGGGCAGGGTGGTGACGCCGACGACCGAGCGCAGCTGGTCACGCAGGGATCCGGCGACCCGGTCGGGCAGCTCGCCGACGGCCAGCTGGGTGACCCCGCGGCCGTACTGCCCGATGCCCTCGAGGCCCGGCGGAGAGGCGGAACGGGGGAAGCCGAGGAGGCTGGAGGGCAGGGCGGTGTCGGGCACGCGCCCGATGGCCTGAGCGAGGTCGAGACGACGACGGTCGAAGACCGGGGCGCCGGGGGGTGGTGCGAAGTCGACGACCTGCTGGCCCGGGGTCGCGTCGGTGAAGTCGAGGAAGGTGCTCGACATGGCCGGGACCGCACTCGTGCCGCCGCCTGCGCCCGCGCTCGACCGGCTGTAGGCCTCGACGAGCAGCGGGACGCCGGAGGCCCGGTCGGCCCAGACGTCGACCCGCGCGATGCTGCTGAGCGGCTCGTTCGGCAGCAGCTGCAGGCCGTCGGCCGGGCGCCCGGCGACGCGTCGGGACGGCAGAGACGTCACCTGGGCTGGTGTCGCCTGGCTCAGCAGGCGGTCCGCCAGCAGGGGCGGCAGCGTGTCGGTGGCCCGGGGGAGGCGCACCGCCCCGGCCGGGTCGGGCCCCGTGCGCGCCACGTCGCTGTCCTCGAAGTCGAAGACCTGGGTGCCGGCGGGCGAGGTGCGCGCGCTGAGCTCGCCGGTCGCGCTGAGGGTGTCGGAGCGCCAGTCCTGCGCACCGCGCCACCACACCCGTTGCTGCGTGATGCCCCCCAGCAGCGAGGCGACGTCGCCGAGGCCCGTCGTCACCGGCAGGGCGAGGCTGCCGGTCGTCTCGGCGTAGCCGGCATACGGGTGCTGCGCTGCGGCGTGGATGCGCGAGAGGAGGGCGGTGGCCGGGGACGCGGCGCCCGCGACGGGGAAGGCGCGGACGACGAGCGGCAGGATCACGAGCACGGCCACGAGGGCGGTGACGACGGCCCAGCGTCGACGCGCCGTGAGGGCGAGGCGCCCCCGGGGCGCTGACGTGGTCATGCGGCGAAGGTACGGCAGGTGGCTGTGCGGCGTCCCGCCTGTGCGGTCTGTGGTGCGGGCGCCCTTTCTAAGATCGACGAGCGATGGCGCGGGATTGCCGTCTCGGGTCGCAGAAGGTCGAAGATCTGCGAGGTGTGGCGACCGGAAGCGGGTTCGTGGGCGCCCGACCCCAGTCCCTAGGATGAGGGGGCGCCCTGGCCGCCCGGCCCGACGACTCTCACCCCGAAGGACTCCTCCGTGCTCCGCACCATCGAGGCCGGCACCCTGCGTGCCGACCACTCCGGCCAGAACGTCACGCTCGCGGGCTGGGTCGCTCGCCGGCGCGATCACGGTGGGGTGGCCTTCCTCGACCTGCGCGACGCCTCGGGCGTCGCCCAGGTGGTCGTGCGCGACGAGGTGCTCGAGCAGGGTGGCGCGCACGACCTGCGCAACGAGTACTGCGTACGGGTCACCGGCGTCGTCGGCCTGCGGCCCGAGGGCAGCGCCAACGCCTCGCTGCCGACTGGCGAGATCGAGGTCAGCGCCGAGCACATCGAGGTGCTCAACCCCAGCGCGCCGCTGCCCTTCCAGATCGACAGCTACGTGACCGTCGGCGAGGAGGCACGCCTCAAGTACCGCTACCTCGACCTGCGCCGCCCTGCCCAGGGCGCCGCGCTGCGCCTGCGTTCGAAGGTCAACGCAGCTGCCCGTACGGTGCTCGCCGCTCACGACTTCGTCGAGATCGAGACCCCGACGATGACCCGCTCGACGCCCGAGGGCGCCCGCGACTTCATCGTGCCGGCCCGCCTGCAGCCGGGCTCGTGGTACGCCCTGCCGCAGAGCCCCCAGCTGTTCAAGCAGCTGCTCATGGTCGCCGGTATGGAGCGCTATTACCAGATCGCGCGCTGCTACCGCGACGAGGACTTCCGCGCCGACCGTCAGCCGGAGTTCACCCAGCTCGACATCGAGATGTCCTTCGTCGAGGAGGACGACGTCCTCGCCCTCGGTGAGGAGCTCGCGGTCGCGCTGTGGACGCTCATCGGCGTCGACCTGCCGACGCCCTTCCCGCGGCTCACCTACGCCGACGCGATGGCCCGATACGGCAGCGACAAGCCCGACGTGCGCTTCGGGCAGGAGCTCGTCGACTGCACGGCGTACTTCTCCGACACGCCGTTCCGCGTCTTCCAGGCCGAGTACGTCGGTGCCGTCGTCATGCCCGGTGGGGCGTCCCAGCCGCGCAAGCAGCTCGACGCCTGGCAGGAGTGGGCCAAGCAGCGCGGCGCGAAGGGCCTGGCCTACGTGCTCGTCGGCCAGGACGGCGAGCTCGGCGGCCCCGTGGCGAAGAACCTCAGCGAGGGCGAGCGGGCCGGGCTGGCCGCCCAGGTCGGGGCCGCCCCGGGCGACTGCGTCTTCTTCGGGGCCGGCACGACCAAGGCGACCCGGGGCCTGCTCGGTGCGGCGCGGCTCGAGATCGGCCGCCGCTGCGAGCTCATCGACGAGTCGTCCTGGGCCTTCCTGTGGGTGCACGACGCGCCGCTCTTCGAGCCCGCCAGCGAGGCTGTCGCGGCCGGTGACGTCGCCGTCGGCGGGGGCGCCTGGACGGCTGTGCACCACGCCTTCACCTCGCCGAAGACGGAGTTCCTCGACACCTTCGACGTGCGGCCCGGTGAGGCGCTGGCCCACGCCTACGACATGGTGTGCAACGGCAACGAGATCGGTGGCGGGTCGATCCGTATCCACCAGCGCGACGTGCAGGAGCGGGTCTTCGCCATCATGGGCCTGAGCGAGGCCGACGCCCAGGAGAAGTTCGGCTTCCTGCTCGACGCCTTCGCCTACGGCGCCCCGCCGCACGGCGGGATCGCCTTCGGATGGGACCGGATCTGCGCGCTGCTGTCGGGGATGGACTCCATCCGCGAGGTCATCGCCTTCCCCAAGTCGGGTGGCGGCTACGACCCGCTGACCCAGGCGCCGGCCCCCATCACGGCGCAGCAGCGCAAGGAGGCCGGGGTCGACGCCAGGCCCGAGGCCCCGAAGGCGGAGCCGGCGGCTGCCCCCACGGCCTGATCCTCGGCGCACTCGACGCAGCGTCACGCTCGCCTGGGGGGCGGTCAGCGCAGCACGAGGTCGGCCGTCGCCGTGCGTCCGGCCTCGAGGGTGACCGTCACCGAGGCGGTCTGACCGTCGCGGGTCACCTGGACCTCCCACGGGCCGGGGGGCAGGGCGGGCCAGGCGTAGCGACCGTCGTCGCCCGTCAGCACCCCGATCTCCGGGACGGCGACCATCGGGTCGCCGTGGCTCACGACGCTGACCAGCAGCCCGCTGACGGGTTTCCCCGCCCCGTCGGTCACCCTCCCGGCAATGGCCGGGGTCCACTCGCCCTGCCCCGGCTGGTCGACGGACGAGACGGCTGTGTCCGGCCCAGCCGCCGCGTCGTAGGCCGGTCTGCCGGTGCTCGCATCGCCGCCCGTGCTCCCGCCGGTCGACCCGGCAACCCCCCCACCTGCAGGCGAGGCGGTCGCCGACCCGGCGTCCGCGGCATACGGGACCGAGCCGCAGGCTGCGAGCAATGCGGCGGCGAGGGCGATCGCGGCCGTCGTCGTCAGCCTGCGGCCGCAGAGGCCGGGGCGGTGACGTCGTCTGGTGGTCATGGGCGCTCGCTCCTTCGGGTCAGGGTGGGGTGTGCGGGTCGTGCCGGCCTACGGGCCCGTCATCAGGAGAGAGCCACCCGGGACCCCGATCGTTCCGTCGGGGTCCCGGGCGGCCGGGTCGCTGCCAGAGACACGGGCGCTGAGCCTCCGCTCAGGGCAGGTTGACGATGCTCATGAAGGTCGTGAACTTGGCCTGCGTGATGCGGGTGCCGCTGTTGTGGGTCGAGCTGAGGCTGCCGAGGCCGTTGGTGTGGATGGCCATGGCGCACGGACCGTTGGCGCAGTAGGCGGCGGTGCTGCCGCGGTACTGCCAGACGGGCGAGCCGCTCTCGCCGCCGATGGTGTCGTTGTCGTAGAAGATCCGGTAGGTCTGCGAGGCGCGCACGCTGTCGTAGGACATCCACTGGGTCGACGGCTTGTCGCCGGGGTAGCCAGAGACGCGGGTGAAGGTGTTGTCGAGCGACGCGGTCTGCCACCACATGCCGAACCAGCCGGTGCTGTTGCCGACGGGGCTGCTCAGCTTGATGATCGCCGCGTCGTAGTCGGACGACCCGCTGCTCAGCCAGCCGTTGAGGGCCCAGGTGCCACGCGAGGTGTAGGTGCCGTAGGGCGCGGTGCCACCGTTGCTGCCCGGCTTGAAGGTCAGCCCGGAGTACCACGAACCGCCGGACCCGCCGGTGTGCACGCAGTGGCCGGCCGTGAGCATCGTGTCCTTGCTGATCATCCACCCGGTGCAGTGCAGGGCTCCGTTGCGCTCGATGAGCACGGTGGACGAGAAGGGGTACGACGTCGTCGCCGTCACCTGGAAGCGGTTGTCGGCGCCGATGACCGAGCTCGGTGAGAGGCGGTCCGGCGACACGGCGGTGGCGGTCAGGCCACGGCTCGGCCCCGCCGACGGCGACGACCCCTGGGGTACAGCGCCCTTGGCGCTGAGGGCCGCCCGGGCCGCCGCCGGGGTCACGACGGCGCCCGAGGGGGAGACGAGGGCGTCGGGTGACAACGACGCGCGCGTCGTGCCTGACTCGGCGGAGGGGGCGGTTGCGGCCTGGGCAGACCCGGTCGCGGCCAGACCGAGCGCGAGGGCGGCACCGGCGAGGGCCACGCCGAGGTGGCGGCGCAGACGGCGGGAGGGACGGACGTTCATGGGAGTTCCTCTCGTGGAGTAAGTCGCCGGGAGGAGCGACATCTGCACGTAAGGAGGGTCAGGGGTGCCTGCTGATACCCCTGCCGCGGGTCACTCGGTGATGCCGTGCCTCGCGTGCCAGCGTGCGAGGGGCGCCGGGGCCCACCAGTTCCAGCGGCCGAGCAGGGTCATCGTCGCCGGCACGAGCAGCATCCGCACGAGGGTCGCGTCGAGAGCGACGGCGACGACGAGGGCGAAGCCGATCTCCTTGATGACCAACAGCTGCCCGGCCACGAACCCGCCGAAGACGATGATGACCAGCAGGGCTGCCGACGTGATGATGCGTCCCGATCGCTGGAGCCCGAGTGACACGCTCTCGTTGTTGGGGTGGCCCGCCCGGTAGAGCTCGGCCACGCGGGCGAGCAGGAACACCTCGTAGTCCATCGACAGCCCGAAGCCGAACGCGATGGCCAGGAACGGGATGACCGACTCCACGGCCCCGACCGACGTGAACTGCAGGATGCCCTCGAGGTGCCCGTCCTGGAAGACGAGCACCACCGAGCCGAGCGCGGCCCCCAACGAGACGACGTTGAGCAGCAGCGCCTTGAGGGGCAGCACCAGCGACCCGGTCATGAGGAAGAGCAGCACGAAGGTGCCGAGCACCACCAGGGCGATGGCGTACGGAGCCCCCGCGCGCATCGCCGTGAGGAAGTCACGCTGCCCCGCCTGACGACCGGTCACCTCGGTCGTGAAGGCCGGCCGGTTGTCGCGCAGGCTCGTGATGACGCCGTCGGTCAGGGGCCCGGTGGGGCCGTCGGAGACGGCCACCGAGACCGCGGTCAGCGTCGGTGACAGCGCCCGTGCGGTGGCTCCGGTCACGCCCTTGATGCGGCTGACGGTGGTGCGCGCATAGGCCTCGGCCTCGGTGATCGGGGCGTGGGCCACCACGGTGAGGTCGGGGGAGCGGAAGGCCGGGTAGCCCCGGTCGAGGTCGTCGAAGAAGACGCGCGCCGGGTTGCCCACCGGCAGCAGCTGGGTGGTGGAGCCGGTGAGCCGCATCGACAGCGCCGGTGCGGCGAGAGCCAGCAGCACGGCGACCGAGGCGACGGAGACGATGACGGGTCGGCGCTGCACACCATGGGCCAGGCGGGAGAACACCCCGGTGTCACCGGAGGCCTCGACGCCCCGACGACGGCCGGCCAGGCGTCGGGCCCCGAGCGCGCACAGCGCCGGGAGCAGCGTCAGGTCGACCACGAGCGCGACCAGGACCACGGAGACACCGGCCGACCCGATGGCGCGCATGATCTGGGCGTCGAAGGTGAGCAGCCCGCTGAGGGCGATGGCGACGGTGAGCCCGGAGAACAGGACGGTGCGACCGGCCGTGGCCACGGTGCGCGCGGTCGCCGTGACGATGTCGTCGTCGGTGAAGCGCAGACGCCGGGTGCCCTGGCCCCGGGCGACCTTGTCGGCAGTGATCGCGGTCAGCTCCTCGCGGTAGCGGCTGACCGTGAGGAGGCCGTAGTCGATCGACAGGCCCAGACCGAGCAGGGTGACGACGTTGACCACGCTGGCGTCGAGGTCGATCACGTGGGAGAAGACCCACAGGGACGCGAGGGCCCCACCGATCGAGACGACCGCCCCGGCGACCGGCATGCCGGCGGCCACGAAGCCGCCGAAGACGACGAACATCACGAGGAACGACAGCGGCAGGGCGATGCCCTCGCCGAATCTCAGGTCCTTCTCGATCTGCGACGTGACGGCGGTGATGAGGTCCTGGGTGCCGCTCACCCTGGCCGTCGCGCCGGCGAACGGCGCGGCGACGGCTCTCATGCGCTCTCGGATGAGGGTGTCGCCACCGGTGTCGACGCCCGTGTCGACCGAGGGCGACAACGCGACCACGGTGACGAAGCCCCGGCTCGTCGGACGGCCGTCCGCGAGCAGGGTCGCTGCGGCCGGCGAGGTCACACCGCCGGGCACGAGCAGGGGCGACCTCACCGAGGTGACGCCGGGGGTCGCGGCTAGCGCGCGGGTCGCCGTGGTGGCGGCGGTGACGGCCGCGGTCGCGGCGAGGTCGGCCCCGTCGACCTGCAGGGTGAGCGACTGCAGCTGCGGGTCGAGCTCTCGCAGGATGTCCGCGGCGCGCGTCGCCTCTCCGGGCGCGGAGGGGGCGCCGGTGTTGAGCCGCTCGAAGAGGGACTGGCCGCTCACCCCGCCCACCGCGACGGCGAAGGCCGCGAGCGTGAGCAGCAGCCAGACGACGACGAAGCGCCACGGGTGCCTGGCCGAGGCGGCACCCAGCCGGGCCAGACGGGTCGGCGGGACGTCGAGCACGCCACAGGGTCGCATGCCCGGGGGTCGTGGCACCTCGCCCGACCGTGTCGTGGATACGCTGGTGAGGATGAGTGACGACGCCGCCACGGGCGGGGCACCCGACCTCTTCGCGGTGTCACGCGCTGCGGACGAGCACGACCGTCCCGACCCCTCGAGCCCGGTGGCCCCACCTCTGGCCGTCCGGATGCGTCCTCGCACCCTCGACGAGGTGCGTGGCCAGCGATCGGTGCTGCGCCGGGGCAGCCCGCTGCGCCGGCTGATCGAGGGCAGCGGCGGCAGCGCCGGCCCGCTCTCGGCGATCATCTGGGGGCCGCCCGGCACCGGGAAGACCACGCTGGCCCACCTGGTCGCCACCTCGGCCGAGCGTCGGTTCGTCGAGCTCTCGGCGGTGACGGCCGGGGTAAAGGACGTGCGGGTCGTGCTCGAGCAGGCCGCGAGGGACCGCGACCTCTACCGGCGTCAGACCGTGCTGTTCCTCGACGAGATCCACCGCTTCACCAAGGCCCAGCAGGATGCCCTGCTGCCCGGCGTGGAGAACCGCACCGTCATCCTCGTGGCGGCGACCACCGAGAACCCGTCCTTCAGCATCATCGCGCCGCTGCTGTCGCGCTCGGTGCTGGTCACGCTCGAGTCGCTGGCCGACGACGAGGTGGCCGACCTGCTCGGGGCCGCCCTCGTGGACGAGCGCGGGCTGGCCGGGGCGCACACCCTGACCGAGGACGCGCGCGACCACCTGGTGCGGCTGGCGGGCGGTGACGCCCGCCGGGCGCTGACCTCGCTCGAGGCGGGTGCGGGGGTGGCCCTCGACGCCCACCCACCGAGCGCGCCGCCGGAGGGGGGCCGCGGCCCGGTGGAGATCACCCTGGCCCACGTCGAGCAGGCCGTGGCCCAGGCCGCGGTCCGCTACGACCGTGCAGGCGACCAGCACTACGACGTCGCGTCGGCCCTGATCAAGTCGATGCGCGGCAGCGACGTCGACGCAGCCCTGCACTACCTCGCGCGCATGCTGGAGGCCGGGGAGGACCCGCGCTTCATCGCCCGGCGCATCGTCATCTCGGCCAGCGAGGACGTCGGGATGGCCGACCCCACCGCGCTGCAAACGGCGGTGGCCGCCATGCACGCCGTCGCGCAGATCGGGATGCCCGAGGCCCGGATCATCCTGGGGCAGGCGGTCGTGCACAACGCGCTGGCGCCCAAGTCCAACGCCGCCTACCTCGGCATCAACGCGGCGATCGCCGATGTGCGGGCCGGCCGCGGCGGCCCTGTGCCCGCGCACCTGCGGGGGAGCGGATATGCCGGTGCGGCCCGTCTGGGGCACGGGGACGGCTACGTCTACTCCCACGACGAGCCCGACGCGGTGGCGGCGCAGCAGTATCTCCCGGACGACCTGGCCGCCTCCGAGCCCGCAGTGGAGTACTACCGCCCGACCGGTCGGGGGTTCGAGGAGCGACTGGCGGCCAGAACGGTCTGGTTGAAGGATCGGCTTCGGCGGCGCTAGTAGACCGCACGATCTCCTGTTTGCGCGGGCGGTGGTCGGAGGACCTCCGTACGTGTGTCACGCCGGCGAAGGGCGTGTTTCGCCCGTGTGTGCGGTGTAACGATCTGACATCGAGCGCTCATCTGCCCTCGGAGGGACCAGCCTCGCTGTGGCAGTCTGGCGCCCACCCATTGGGCCGGATGACCGGCCTCACTCATCGATCGAGCTGCCCGCCATCGTGCAGGACGGAGCACCGCGTGTCGCAGGGAAGCCAGCTCGCCACCCAGAGCGGGGAGCCTGGCGGTCCCGGGGCCGGGCCGGGCGACGACCGCCGGGCCGGGCGCTCCCCGGGGCGCATCGCCTGGGAGCGGCTGCGTCGTGACAAGGTCGCGATCGGGTCGACGCTCATCGTCGTCTTCTTCGTGGTGGTCGCCCTGGCCGCCCCCCTGCTCACCACGCTGTCGGGCAACACCCTCAACGCGTTCAACCCCGATCTGATCTCCGCCCGCAACACGCTGCCGGTCATCGGCTCGACCTCCTCGCACTGGTTCGGTGTCGAGCCCCGCACCGGTCGCGACCTCTTCACCCTGTGGGCCTACGGCGCGCGCCCCTCGCTCGCGATCGGCTTCATCGCGGCGGTCGCCTCCACGGTGGTCGGCGTCGTCCTCGGGCTGGTCGCCGGATACCTCGGGGGAGTGGCCGACCGGGTCATCTCGTGGGTCATCGACTTCCTGCTCTGCGTGCCGGTCCTCATCCTCGTCATCGCCATCGTGCCGATCGTCACCAACCGTGTCGGCGGGGGGGAGATCCTCAGCAGCGAGGAGACGTCGACCGTGCGCTTCAACACCCTCATCGTGATCCTCGTCGTGTTCGGTTGGACCGGACTGGCCCGGCTGATCCGGGGCGAGGTGCTCTCGCTGCGCGAGCGCGAGTTCGTCCAGGCCGCGAAGGTCATCGGGGTGCCGACCAGGCAGATCCTCTTCCGCGAGATCCTGCCCAACCTCGTCGGGCCCATCATCGTCTCGGCGTCGATCGCCGTGCCTGCCTACATCACCTACGAGGCGACCCTCTCCTTCCTCGGAGCGGGTCTGGTCGAGCCGACGGCGTCCTGGGGGCGCACCGTCGCCCTCGCCCAGAACACCTATGCCGCCTACCCGCTCTACCTCTGGCCCTCGGTCGTCGCCATCGCGCTGCTCGTCCTGGCCCTGAGCCTGCTCGGAGAGTCGGTCCGCGACGCCTTCGACCCCAACACCCGCCGGTGACGACGCGTCGCCGCAGCACGGCCCCGGTCACGACCCCGGGTCCTTGAACCCCTCGAGAAGGAGCAATACATGCGTTGGACCCACGTCCTGGCTGCCGGAGCGGTGGCCTCCGTCGGGCTGGTGGCCTCGTGCTCCGCCCCCGCGAGCAACGATGCCAGTGCCTCGGGCAGTGCCTCCCAGGGCCCCGTCCAGCAGGCCAGTGCCGCGCTCGACGCCAACGCCAAGGGACCTGCTCCTCGCGTGGACGGCGCCAAGAACGGCGGCACGCTGACCGTCCCCTACGCCAGCTCGATCGCCGACATGGACCCCAGCGCGCAGTTCTACCAGGACTCCGGCCAGATCATGACCAGGCTGCTGCACCGCTCGCTCACCTCGTTCGTCCAGCGTGACGGCAAGATGGTGCTGGTCCCCGACCTCGCGACCGACCTCGGCCAGGTCTCCGACGACGGACTGACCTGGACCTTCAAGCTGAAGCCCGGCATCAAGTACAGCGACGGTGCCGTCGTGTCGGCCAAGGACATCGCGTATGCCGTGAAGCGCTCCTTCGCCTTCACCGACACCGGCCCGACCTACCAGGTCGAGTTCCTCAAGGGCGGCGACAAGTACCAAGGTCCCTACAAGTCCGGTGACAGCTTCGAGGGGGTCGAGGCGCCGGACGACGGCACCGTGGTCTTCCACCTGGCCAAGCCCTGGGAGACGCTGCCCTACTTCGGCACCTTCACCCAGGTCTCGCCGATCCCGCAGGCCAAGGACACGAAGGACCGCTCCTACGGTGACAAGGCCCCGACGACCGGGCCCTACATGATCGACTCCTTCACGCAGGGCTCCGAGCTGAAGCTGAAGAAGAACCCGAACTGGGACGCGACCACCGACCCGTCCCGCACGCAGTACGTCGACGCCTACGACTTCAAGTTCGGGCAGGACGAGGTCAAGACCCAGACCGGCATCCTGGCCAGCAACGGCATCGACGCGACGAGCCTCAACATCGACTCGATCGACTCGTCCTTCATCGACCAGGTCACCGGCCCGAAGAAGGACCAGTTCGTCTCGGGGCCGTCGTCGTGCACCGTCGCCGTCAACCTCGACACCAACAAGATCCCGCTCGAGGTGCGCAAGGCCCTCGCCGTGGCCTATCCCTGGGACGCCCTCAACAAGGCCAGCGGCAACACCGAGCTGAGCACCTCGCCCGCGCACACCATCATCCCGCCCCAGATCCCGGGCTGGCTCGACTACACCCTGCCGGACCTGACGGGCACGGGCGTCGGGGACGGCACCAAGTCGAAGGAGATGCTTGCGGCGGCCGGCTTCGGCCCGGGCAAGGAGTTCGAGCTCAGCTACTACTACACGAACGACAACCAGATCGCCCAGACGGTCAACCAGGTCCGCAAGACGGCGCTGGTCGCGGCTGGCTTCAAGGTCAAGGACCTGGGCGTCCCGGCCAAGGAGCGCCGCAAGCTCGTCGCCGACCCGAAGGCCCCGACCAACATGGGCCAGTCGCCCGCCAGCGGCTGGTGCTTCGACTGGCCGTCGGCCGACGCGATCTTCCCGCCCACCGTGGCCTCGACCCAGATCACGGCCGGCGGCACCAACTGGGGCAACCTGCACGACCCCAAGATCGACGCCGAGCTCGCGCGGATCTCGACGCTCAAGATCGCCGACCAGGGCCCTGAGTGGGGCAAGTTCGACAAGATGCTCATGGAGGACTACCTCCCCGTCCTGCCGTGGTACTGGGACAAGGGCAACGACACCTTCGGCACGAAGGTGAAGAACGTGCTCAACGACCCCAACCACGGCATGCCGATGTTCGACAACATCTGGCTGGACTCCTGACGCGTCCTGCCACCCGCCCTCGGGCCGCGACCACCCACCGGTCGCGGCCCGAGGGGCGCCACCCCTTCTTCCCCTGAGGTCGAACAGAACCCATGCTGCTCTACACCGTCCGACGACTGGCCATGGCGCTCAGCGTCATCCTCGTCACGCTGGTCACGACGTTCCTGGTCTTCTTCGCCGGCCCGTCCGACCCGGCCCAGTCCCTGTGCGGTGAGCTGCGCTGCAACCCGCAGAAGCTCGTCGAGATCCGGGCCTCGATGGGCCTCGATCGCCCGGTCGCGGTGCAGTTCAGCGAGTACTTCGGCGGCCTCCTCGTCGGCCGCGACGTCATCGACGGCGGCAACACCCTGCACTGCTCGGCCCCCTGCCTGGGCTACTCCTTCCGCAGCCACAGGGAGGTCAAGGGCGAGGTCTTCAGCCGGTTCCCGACGACGGCGGCCCTCGCCGTGCTCGGCATGCTCGTCACCCTGCTCGTGGGGGTGACGACCGGCATCTACGCCGCCCAACGGCGGGGGAGCCGGCTCGACCGCTTCGTCGTGGGGTTCTCCCAGGTCTTCGGGGCCATCCCCTACTACATCCTCGCCCTGCTGTCGGCTCTCTACCTGACCGTCCTCTACCCGGTCCTGCCCCGGGCGGCGAGCTACTCCGAGGGGGTCGGCCCCTGGCTGGTCGGACTGCTCGCCCCCGCCCTGATCCTCGGGCTCGTGACCGCGACGTCCTACGTGCGCTACACCCGCGCGCAGATGGTCGACACGCTCTCGCAGGACTACGTGCGGACGGCGCGCTCCAAGGGGATCTCGGTGCGGGCGACGACCTACCGGCACGCGCTGCGCGCGGCCCTGAGCCCGGTGCTGACGATCCTGGGGCTCGACCTCGCGGCGCTCCTGTCGGGCACCCTGATCACCGAGTCGATCTTCGGGCTGGACGGGGTCGGCAAGCTCTCGATCGACTCGCTGCGCCAGGACGACCTGCCCATCATCATGGGGTGCGTCCTGCTGTCGTCCGTCGTGGTCGTGGCGATGAACTTCCTCGTCGACATCCTCTACTCCGCCATCGACCCCCGCGTGAGGCTCTCGTGACCGCCACCACCCCGCACCGCACCTCCGAGACGGCGCAGGCCGAGGGTGACGTCGTCCTGCGGGTGGAGGACCTCACGGTCCGCTTCCCGAGCGACGAGGGCCCGGTGAACGCCGTCCAGGACCTCAGCTACGAGGCGCGACTGGGGCGCACGCTGGCCATCGTCGGTGAGTCGGGGTCCGGCAAGTCGGTCTCGTCGATGACCCTGCTCGGGCTGCACAACCCGAAGCGGTCGATGATCAGCGGGAGCATCCGGCTCGACGGCCAGGAGATCGTGGGTGCCAGCGAGGACACGATGCGGCGTCTGCGCAGCGAGACCGTGGCCATGGTGTTCCAGGACCCGCAGTCGTCGCTCCACCCCTTCTACAAGGTCGGCAAGCAGATCGCCGAGGCCTACCGCGCGCACCACAGCGTCTCGAGGGGCGTCGCCGCGAAGCGGGCCGTCGAGATGCTGGACCGTGTGGGCATCCCCAACCCGGAGCGCCGGGCCGCGCAGTACCCGCACGAGTTCTCCGGCGGTATGCGCCAGCGGGCGATGATCGCCCTCGGGCTGGTCAACGACCCCAAGCTGTTGGTGGCCGACGAGCCCACCACCGCGCTCGACGTGACCGTGCAGGCCCAGATCCTCGACCTGATCGCCGACCTGCAGAAGGAGTTCGGTTCGGCGGTCATCCTCATCACGCACGACCTCGCAGTGGTCGCGGAGGTCAGCGACGACATCCTCGTCATGTACGCCGGGCGTGCCGTCGAGCGGGGCAGCGCCCGCGACGTGCTCTCACAGCCCAACCACCCCTACACGATGGGCCTGCTCGAGAGCGTGCCCTCCGCGTCGGAGGAGGTGCTGCAGCTCAAGGCCATCCGGGGCACCCCACCCAGCCTCGTCCACCTGCCCAGCGGCTGCTCCTTCCACCCGCGCTGCGACGTGCGCGCCCAGGTGCCCGGCGACCGGTGCGTGACCAGCCTGCCGGTGCTGCGCACCCTGCCCAACGGACGGCGGGTGCGGTGCCACCTCGACGACCCCGAGCACGTCCTGGCCCAGGAGGACCGCGCATGACCACCATCCCCGTACAGCGGGATCTCTCAAGCGCCCCCGCGCTGCTCGAGGTCGAGCACCTGGTCAAGCACTTCGCCGTGCGTGAGGTACAGGGCCTGTCCATGCTGCGCGCCACGGTCAAGGCGGTGGACGACATCACCTTCACGCTGCGGCAGGGCGAGACCCTCGGCATCGTGGGTGAGTCAGGGTGCGGGAAGTCGACCACGAGCCGGCTCATCACGCGGCTCGAGGACCCGACGTCCGGCGCGATCCGCTTCCGCGGCAACGACATCGCCCGGCTGAAGGAGAAGCAGCTGCGACCGCTGCGGCGCGAGATCCAGATGATCTTCCAGGACCCCTACTCGTCGCTCAACCCGCGCCAGACCGTCGGGGCGATCCTGCGCACCCCGCTCCAGGTGCACGGGCTGGCCAAGGGCCGCGAGAAGCAGCGCACCCAGGAGCTGCTCGAGCTGGTCGGGCTCAACCCGGAGCACGTCAACCGCTATCCCTCGGAGTTCTCGGGGGGGCAACGTCAGCGGATCGGCATCGCCCGCGCCCTGGCGGTCGAGCCGAAGCTGATCATCGCCGACGAGCCCGTCTCGGCCCTCGACGTCTCGATCCAGGCGCAGGTGATGAACCTGCTGGCGAGGCTGCGCGACGAGCTGGGCCTGTCCTTCGTCTTCATCGCCCACGACCTGGGGGTCATCCGGCACTTCTGCGACTCCATCGCCGTGATGTATCTCGGCAAGATCGTCGAGCAGGGCGCCAAGCACGACATCTACGAGTCACCCCAGCACCCCTACACCCAGGCCCTGCTCTCGGCTGCGCCCGACCTCAACGTGGTCCGCGGGGCGCCCCCGCGCACCCGGATCCGGCTGCAGGGTGACCCGCCGAGCCCGATCGACCCGCCGAGCGGATGCCGCTTCCGCACCCGCTGCTGGAAGGCCCAGGACGTCTGTGCGGCGCAGGAGCCCCCGCTGCAGGCCCAACCGGGCGGCGGCCCGGGCCAGCTCATCGCCTGCCACTTCCCCGAGATCCGTCGCGACCTGACCGCCGAGGCCTCCTGACGCCGGTCGGCTAGGGTGATCACCGCTCGTCGTCCACTCGTTGTTCAGCGCTCCACACCCGAGGTGTCACCATGAAACTCGCCGACGTCACCCTGGCTGACATCGCCGGCGTCATCGCCGCTCTCGCCTTCGCCTACCTCATCTTCCGGATCGGCCGGGTGGTGGGCAAGGCAGGCGAGATCCTCGAGGAGGCCCGGCTCGGCGTCAAGGGCCTCTCCGACGGGGCCGTGCCGCTGCTGGGTGAGGTGACCAACACGGTGACCGCGACCAACGAGCAGCTCGTGCGCGTCGACACCATCACCACCAACGTGGCGACGATGTCGACCAACGTCAACGCCCTGACCTCGCTCTTCGCGGCCACCCTCGGCTCGCCGGTCGTCAAGGTCGCCGCCTTCAGCTACGGCGTGCGCAATGCCGTGCGCGGACGCTCCCGCAGCCGCAGCACCCGGAGGCACTGACGTGAGCCGGGCGCTGTGGATCGGGGTCGGAGCCGTGGCCGGAGTCCTCGTCGTGCGCCGTGGGCGGCGCGTGGTGCGGCAGTACACCCCGGCCGGGGTGTCCGACAGCCTCGCCTCGGTCGCGCAGGGCCTGCGCGAGCTGGCGGCTGCCGTCCGCGAGGGGATGGACGAGCGCGAGGGGGAGCTGCGCTACGCGCTCGGGCTCGACACCCAGACCCTGCCGGAGGGGCAACGGCCCGACGGCGACGGCATCCGCACGCTGCTCGACGACCCGGCCGGTCCCCGAGCCCGGTAGGGACGTCGGTCCGGCCCGCTCAGGGTCCCCGCCCACACCCCGCCCCTGATCGGCCCGCCCGAGACCCCACCCGGCGCGCCCCGCGCGCCACCGGCAGGAGAACCCTATGGAAACCACGCAGATCCGGCGCCGCTGGCTCAGCTTCTTCGAGAGCCGCGGCCACACGGTCGTCCCCAGTGCCCCGCTGCCGTTCAACGACCCCAACCTGCTCTTCGTCGCTGCCGGCATGGTGCCCTTCGTGCCGTACTTCGTGGGCCAGGAGACCCCGCCCTTCACCCGGGCCACCTCGGTGCAGAAGTGCGTGCGCACGCCCGACCTCGAGGAGGTCGGGAAGACCAGCCGGCACGGCACGTTCTTCCAGATGAACGGCAACTTCTCCTTCGGTGACTACTTCAAGGAGCAGGCCATCTCGTATGCCTGGGAGCTGATGACCAGCTCCCTCGCCGAGGGCGGCTACGCGCTCGACCCCGACCGGCTCTGGGCCACGGTCTACGAGGACGACGACGAGGCTGCCGGGCTCTGGCGCGAGCTCACCGACCTGCCGGCCGACCGCATCGTGCGCCGCGGCAAGCTCGACAACTACTGGCACATGGGCATCCCCGGGCCGGGTGGCCCCTGCAGCGAGATCTTCTACGACCGCGGCCCGCAGTACGGCACCGAGGGCGGCCCGGCGGTCGACGAGGACCGCTACATGGAGATCTGGAACCTCGTCTTCATGCAGTACGAGCTCTCTGCCGTCCGGGCCAAGGACGACTTCGACGTGCGCGGCCCGCTGCCGGCGCAGAACGTCGACACCGGCATGGGCCTCGAGCGCATCGCCAGCGTGCTGCAGGGGGTCGACAACCTCTACGAGATCGACGAGGTGCGCCCGGTCCTCGACCGCGCGGCCGAGATGACGGGCAAGCGGTATGGCGCGAACCCGAGCCACGTCGCCTCCCGCAGCCATCCCGACGACGTGCGGCTGCGGGTCGTGGCCGACCACGTGCGCACCTCGCTGATGCTCATCGGTGACGGGGTGACCCCCGGCAACGAGGGCCGCGGCTACGTCCTGCGGCGGATGCTGCGGCGCGCCGTCCGCTCCATGCGTCTGCTCGGCTACGACGACCCCAGCCTGCCGCACCTGCTGCCGGTCAGCATGGAGCGGATGAGCAGCTCCTACCCCGAGCTGCGTACCGACTTCGGTCGCATCTCGTCGATCGCGTACGCCGAGGAGGAGGCCTTCCGCCGCACGCTGGCCTCGGGCACCACCATCCTCGACACCGCCGTCAGCCGGCTCAAGGGCCAGCCCGCGGCCCCGGAGGCGCCGGACGCCGTGCGCGTGCTGAGCGGCGCGCAGGCGTTCGCCCTCCACGACACCTACGGCTTCCCCATCGACCTCACGCTCGAGATGGCGGGCGAGCAGGGTGTGCAGGTCGACGAGCCGGGCTTCCGTGCGCTGATGGCGCAGCAGCGCGACCGGGCCAAGGCCGACGCGAAGGCCAAGAAGAGCGCCCACGGTGACACCAGCGTCTACCGCGAGATCGCCGATGCACTGGGCCGCGAGGTCGAGTTCACCGGATACGACGAGGTGGTCTCCGAGGGCCACGTCGCCGGCATCGTGCGCGACGGCGTCGGGGTGCAGCGGGCCGTGACCGGCGACGACATCGAGATCGTCCTCGACCGCACGCCGTTCTACGCCGAGGGCGGTGGCCAGCTCGCGGACGGTGGGCGCATCGAGCTCGCCGGCGGGGCCGTGCTCGAGGTGCGCGACGTGCAGAAGCCGATCACGGGTCTGACCGTGCACCGGGCCACTGTGGTGCTCGGCGAGGTGACGGCCGGAGACCTCGCGCAGGCCGCCGTCGACATCGAGCGGCGACGCGCGATCTCGCGGGCCCATACGGCAACGCACATGGTGCACAAGGCGATTCGCGAGGCGCTGGGCGAGACGGCTACCCAGGCCGGCTCCGAGAACGCCCCGGGTCGCTTCCGCTTCGACTTCAACGCCCAGCAGGCGCTGCCCGCGTCGGTGCTGCGCGACGTCGAGGCCAAGGTCAACGCAGCGCTGCTCGACGACCTGCCGGTGCACGCCGAGGTGATGACCCAGCAGCAGGCCCGCGACATCGGGGCCATGGCCCTCTTCGGCGAGAAGTACGGAGATGCCGTGCGCGTGGTGTCGGTGGGTGACTGGGCCCGCGAGCTCTGCGGCGGGACGCACGCCCTGCACTCCAGCCAGCTCGGGCTGGTCAAGCTGCTCGGCGAGGCGTCCATCGGCTCCGGGGTGCGTCGTGTCGAGGCGCTCGTGGGAGCCGACGCCTACGCGTTCCTGGCCCGTGAGCACGCCATCGTCGGGCAGCTCACCGAGGTCGTCAAGGCCCGTCCGGAGGAGCTCCCGGAGCGCATCTCCGGGATCCTGGCCCGGCTCAAGGAGGCCGAGCGTGAGATCGCCGCGGCCCGTCAGGAGCGCACGCTCGCGGCGGCCGCCGGGCTCGTCTCGACGGCTCGCGACTTCGGGGGCATCAGCTTCGTCAGCCACGACGCCGGAGACGTCGGCGCCGACGACCTGCGCACCCTGGTGCTCGACGTGCGCCAGCGCCTGGGTACGGACAGGGCGGGCGTCGTGGCCATGGCGTCAGCGGCCTCCGGACGACCCGTGGTCGTGGTGGCGACCAACGAGCCGGCCCGCCGGGCCGGTGTCAAGGCGGGGGCACTGGTGAGGATCGCGGCAGCGGCCCTCGGCGGTGGCGGCGGCGGGAAGGACGACCTCGCCCAGGGTGGCGGCACCGATCCGGCCAAGGTGTCGGACGCGCTCGGGGCCGTCGAGATCGCGCTGCGTGAGCGGGGCTGACGAGCCCTCGGGGGCGAGCCGGGTCACCGTGCGCCACGGTGTCCGGCTCGGGGTGGACGTGGGGAGCGTGCGGGTCGGGCTCTCGGCGAGCGACCCCACGGGGCTGCTCGCGTCGCCCGTGGAGACGGTGCCTCGCGACCTCGCGGCGGCAGGGGACCAGCGCCGGATCCACGAGGTGGCCCTCGAGCGGGCAGCCATCGAGGTGATCGTGGGTCTCCCGCGGTCGTTGTCCGGTGGTGAGGGGCCGGCGGCCGAGACAGTCCGGGCATATGCCACTCAGCTCGCGCTGGTCCTCGCGCCGGTGCCGGTGCGGCTCGTCGACGAGCGCTTGACCACGGTCGACGCGCACCGCACACTACGGACGAGCGGCGTTGCAGGACGAGCGCACCGCGGCGTGGTCGACCAGGCTGCAGCGGTCCTCATCCTGCAGGGCGCTCTCGATGCCGAACGGCTGTCGGGCGGGCCCCCGGGGGAGCTCGTCCTCACCCGTCGACGCCGCACCAAGACACGCGCATCGCGACCGGACGACACGTCGGGTCGCGGGCCCTCCCCGGACACGAAGGACCCGACACGATGAGCGACCCACGCGACCCCGCGCGCGGTGGTCTCGACCCGGTCCGCGGTGAGGACCGCTACGACCGGCCCGGCCCCGCCTCCCGCTACGCGCCACAGGGATTTCTCCCGCCGCCACCGGTGGAGGACTCCGATCCCACCGCGCACCGGGCCTGGGGCCCTGATCACCACCCCGCCGATGAGGACCAGTACGACGACCGCGACGACATCGACGTGTTCGACCAGCCCGACGTCGGCGACGGTCTCGACGAGCACGACCTGTACGACGCCCCGGAGCAGGGTCACGACGCGGGGGCCCCCGCCTCGACCTGGAGCTCGCGACGCCAGGTCAACGGGCACCGGCGCACCGCTCGTCGTCGGCGACTGCAGAGCGCCGTCGTCCTCCTGCTCGCGCTGGCCGTCGTGGCCGGGGCCGGGGCCGTGGCCCTCGACAAGATCAAGCCGCTGCTGACCCTCAGCTCGGACAGCGGTGACTACCCCGGCCCGGGCACCGGATCGGTCGACGTGACCGTCGCCAATGGTGACACCGCCACCGCCATCGGGGCGACCCTGGAGAAGGCGGGCGTGGTCAAGACCGCCAAGGCGTTCGCCCAGGCGGCAGCCGCCGACCCGAAGGGCACCTCCATCCAGCCCGGGGGATACACCCTGCGCTCCCAGATGACGGCGGCGGCTGCTCTGGCGGTGCTCGTCGACCCGGCCAACCGCACGGTGCCCAGGGTGACCGTCCGCGAAGGGCTGTGGAAGAGCGAGACCTTCGCCGTCCTGGCCAAGGCGTCGGGCCGGCCCGTGTCCGACTACGTCACGGCGGCGAAGGACGCTGCGGGGCTGGGGCTCCCGGCGGCGGCCAAGGGCAACGTCGAGGGCTGGCTCTTCCCCGCGACCTACGAGTTCCCCACGGGCTCCTCGGCAGCCGAGCAGCTGCAGGCGATGGTGGCCAAGACCGTCGAGCAGCTCACGTCGCTGGGGGTGGCCGAGGGCGACACCGAGAAGGTCCTGACGATCGCCAGCATCGTGCAGGCCGAGGGCCGTCGCCCCGAGGACCTGCCGAAGATCGCTCGAGTGGTCGACAACCGGTTGGCGCTGCCCATGCGCCTGCAGCTCGACTCCACGGTCAGCTATGGGGTGCAGAAGCGAGCCCTGACGACCACCGACGCAGAGCGGGCCCGCTCCAACGGCTACAACACCTATGCCCGCGACGGCCTCCCGGTCGGGCCGATCAGCAACCCGGGTGCGGCGGCCATCCAGGCCGCCCAGGCCCCGGCTGACGGACCCTGGCTCTACTTCGTCGCGGTCAACCCGAAGACCGGCGAGACGAAGTTCGCCACGACGGCGTCCGAGCACGCCGCCAACGTGGCGCAGTTCCAGCGCTGGTGCGCCGACCACCCCGGCACGTGCTGACCGCTCGGCACGCCGGTGTCCTCGGGTCACCCATCTCGCACTCCCTCTCGCCGGTGCTGCACCGAGCGGCCTACGCGGCGCTCGGCCTGGAGGGCTGGACCTACGATGCGGCGCGCGTCGAGGCCGCCGGCCTCGTCGAGCACGTCAGCCGGCTCGGGGACGACTGGGTCGGTCTCTCGCTCACGATGCCACTGAAGGAGGCCGCGTTCGCGGTGGCGGGAGAGGTCTCCGCGATCGCGCTCGCCACCGGCGCGGTCAACACCCTGGTGCGCCGTCCTGCTGGTGGAGGTGGGGGAGCGGGAGCCTGGTGGGGTGACAACACCGACGTCCACGGTCTCGTGGCCGCCCTCGGTGAGGCCGGGGTCGACCGGGCCGCGCGCCTCCTGGTCGTCGGGTCCGGAGCCACCGCCCGGTCGGCGGTGGCGGCGGCGAGCGCCCTCGGGGCCGGGCACGTCACCTTCATGGTGCGCGGCCAGGTGCGCCCCGTCACCCTGCTCCAGGCCCGCACCGCCGGCCTCGTGGTCGAGCAGGTCGCCGAGGGGGAGTGGCCGGCTGATGTCGACGTGGTCGTCAGCACGGTGCCGCCCGCGTCCACCGCCGCCTGGGCCGACCGCCTGCCACCGGGCGGGAGAGCGGTCCTCGACGTCGTCTACGCCGACGGTCCGACGCCGCTGACCACGGCCGCCGGCCGGCTGGGGTATGCCGCCGTCCCCGGCACGGCGATGCTGCTGCACCAGGCCGCCCGCCAGGTCGAGCTGATGACCGGCCGTCCCGCCCCCGTCGACACCATGCGGCAGGCCCTCGACGCCGCCCTGACGACACGCGCGACGGCCCCGACCCCAGCTGTGGCGGAGCCCGAGCGGTGACCGCGGTCGTCGCGCCGCACCCGCACTGGTGGCTCGTGCTGGTGGTCGCCCTGGCCGGGCTGGGCGTGGGGTGGGGGCTCTCGCGTCGGCTCGCGACGCTGGAGTACCGCCTCGACGACGAGCAGGGGCCGGCGCCGACCCACCCGGGCGTCGTCACGGCCGCAGTGTCGCTGGTGTGGGCGCTGCTGACGTGGCAGGTGGGTGGGCTGGAGCGCGGGGCGGTCCTGCCGGCATACCTGCTCGTCGGTGCCCTGGGGGTCGCCCTGGCCTGGATCGACGTCGACGTGCACCGGCTGCCCGAGGGGCTGACGCTGTGGAGCCTGCCGGCGATCCTCGCGCTCCTGACGATCGCGTCCGCGACCTCCGGTGACTGGTGGGCGCCGCTGCGGGCGGTCGGTGCGGGGGCCGCCGTGTGGCTGGTCTACGTGGTGCTGGCGCTGATCAGGCCGGGGGGGCTGGGGCTGGGTGACGCCACGCTGGGGGGCCTGGTGGCGCTGCCGCTCGGATACGTCGGCTGGGTCCTCGCCGCTCAGGGACTGGTCTTCTCCATCCTCGTGAGCGGCGTCGGGACGATCGTGCTGCTGGTCCTGCGCCGGGTGACGCTCAAGGGGTCCGTCGCCTACGGACCCTTCATCGTGCTGGGCCTGCTCGCCGCCGTCCTCGTGGGGTTTCAGCATCCGGGTGCCTGACGGCGGCTGCGGGCGTGCGTGGGAGACTCCACCCCATGTCCCAGTTGCGGTGGATCACCGCCGGTGAGTCCCATGGCCCGGCCCTGACGGCTGTCATCGAAGGCCTGCCCGCAGGCGTGCAGGTGACCAGCGCCGACGTCGGTGCGGCGCTGGCCCGGCGACGTCTCGGCTTCGGTCGCGGCGCCCGGATGTCGTTCGAGCAGGACGCCGTCGAGTTCCTGGGCGGCCTGCGGCACGGCCTGACCCTGGGGTCTCCGGTGGCCATCCGCATCGGCAACAGCGAGTGGCCCAAGTGGCGCACCGTGATGAGCCCCGACCCGGTCGCGGCCGACGACCTCGCGGCCGCCGACGACGTCGGCGCCGAGAAGGAGCTGGCCCGCAACCGCCCGCTCACCCGGCCTCGGCCCGGTCACGCCGACCTCGTCGGGATGCAGAAGTACGGCTTCGACGAGGCCCGTCCCGTGCTCGAGCGAGCGTCGGCCCGCGAGACGGCCGCACGGGTCGCCCTCGGTGAGGTCGCTGCGCGCCTCCTGCACCAGGCCTACGGCATCCGCCTGGTCTCCCACACGGTCGCGATCGGCGCCGCCGGTGTGGCCGACGACGCCCTCCTGCCGACGCCCGACGACGTCGAGCGCCTCGACGCCAACCCCGTGCGCAGCCTCGACGCCGAGGGCTCGGCGGCGATGGTCGCCGAGGTCGAGGCGGCCAAGAAGGACGGCGACACCCTGGGTGGTGTCGTCGAGGTCCTCGCGTACGGCGTGCCACCGGGCCTCGGTTCGCACGTGCACTGGGACCGGCGGCTCGACTCCCGCCTGGCCGGCGCCCTCATGGGCATCCAGGCGATCAAGGGGGTCGAGGTCGGAGACGGCTTCCGCACCGCCGCCCGTCGCGGCTCGCAGGCCCACGACGAGATGGAGCGCGACGAGTCCGGCACCATCCGCCGCCGCACCGGGCGCGCCGGAGGCACCGAGGGCGGCATGTCCACCGGGCAGGTGCTGCGGGTGCGTGCTGCCATGAAGCCGATCTCGACGGTGCCGCGGGCCCTCGACTCGATCGACACCGTCAGCGACGAGCCGGCCAAGGCCATCCACCAGCGCTCCGACGTGTGCGCCGTGCCGGCTGCGGGTGTCGTGGCCGAGGCCATGGTCGCCCTGGTCCTGGCCGAGGCGTGCCTCGAGAAGTTCGGCGGAGACAGCGTCGCCGAGACCCGGCGCAA
The DNA here is from genome assembly GCA_039889245.1 of Dermatophilaceae bacterium Soc4.6. Classification (NCBI taxonomy): domain Bacteria; kingdom Bacillati; phylum Actinomycetota; class Actinomycetes; order Micrococcales; family Dermatophilaceae; species Dermatophilaceae bacterium Soc4.6. The sequence continues at coordinate 3,960,115 of JAZGVH010000002.1, forward strand.
CCTCGAGGGCTACCTCGCGGCCGTCCCCGAGCGGCTGCGCACGTGGTGACCGCGGGAGCCACCGCGCCGGTCGCCGTGGTCATCGGGCCCCCCGGGGCAGGCAAGACGACGACCGGCCGGGCGCTCGCCGAGCTGCTCGGCGTGCCCTTCCTCGACACCGACGAGCGCGTGGTCGCGACGTCGGGGCGCTCCGTCTCCGAGATCTTCGTCGACGACGGGGAGGCCGCCTTCCGGGCCCTCGAGCGCGAGGCGGTCGTGCAGGCGCTCTCGACGCACAGGGGCGTGGTCGCCCTCGGCGGCGGTGCGCCGATCCAGCCCGAGGTCCGCGACCTGCTGCGGGGTCACTGCGTGGTCTTCCTCGACGTCACCATCGCCGACGCGTCGAGACGGATCGGCTTCGACGCCTCGCGGCCCCTGTTGTCGATCAACCCCCGCGGGTCGTGGATCGCCATGATGAACGAGCGGCGACCGCTCTACGAGGCGGCAGCGACCCACCGGGTCGACACGAACGGCCGCTCCGCGTCGGAGGTCGCGGTGAGCGTGGCGCAGCTGATCGCCACCCCTGGCGACGACGAGGAGGGGTCATGACCGAGTCCACCGAGCCCACCGTGATCCCGGTCGGGGACGACTACGAGGTCCTCGTCGGGCGTGGGCTGCTCGATGACCCCACCGTCGTGACCCGGCTGCTGCCCACCGGTGTCAGCCGCGTGCTCGTGGTCCACCCGGCACCGCTGTCCGGGCTCGCCCGCCGGCTCGGCGACGCCGTGGAGGCCGCCGGAGCGCGGGTGCACCTGGCGGAGGTGCCGGACGCCGAGTCGGCCAAGACGGCCGCGGTGGCGGCCGACCTCTGGGGCCAGCTCGGCCGGGCGGGGTTCACCCGCACCGATGCCGTCATCGGTCTCGGTGGAGGCACCGTCACCGACCTCGCCGGATTCGTCGCCGCCACGTGGCTGCGGGGGGTCGCCGTCGTGCAGGTGCCGACCACCGTGCTGGCCATGGTCGACGCGGCCGTGGGCGGCAAGACCGGGATCAACACGCCCGAGGGCAAGAACCTCGTCGGCTCGTTCCACCCGCCGGCCGGGGTGGTCTGCGACCTCGACGTGCTGGCCACGCTGCCTGCGGTCGACCTCACCGCCGGGCTGGCCGAGGTGGTCAAGTGCGGCTTCATCGCCGACCCGGTGATCCTCGACCTCGTCGAGGCCGACCCTGTCGACGCCGCGCGGCCGCAGGGGGCGCGGTTGCGCGAACTGGTCGAGCGGGCCGTGCGGGTCAAGGCGCGGGTGGTGGCCGCAGACCTGCGCGAGGCCTCGCTGCGCGAGATCCTCAACTACGGGCACACCTTCGGCCACGCGATCGAGCAGGTGGAGGGCTACTCCTGGCGCCACGGCGACGCCGTCGCGGTGGGCATGGTCTACGTCGCCGAGCTGGCCCGGCTGACCGGCCACCTCGACGCCGCGGTCGTCGACCGGCACCGGGCCGTGCTCACGAGCCTGGGTCTGCCCACGTCCTACCGCGGCGACCGTTGGCCGGTCCTGCTCCCCGCGATGCGCCGTGACAAGAAGGCCCGGGGTGACCTGCTGCGGTTCGTCGTCCTCGATGACGTCGGGCGGCCGGTCCGTCTCGAGGGACCGGTGACGGCCGACCTCGAGGCCGCCTACGCCGCGGTGTCCGAGAGCTGACGCCGGGGACCTGCGGGGGAAGACCCGCGGCCGTGAACGGGCGAGCCCTCGCACGCGGCTGGGCCGAGGATGGCAGGCTGACCCCATGGGAGAGCTCATCGAGGTCATGACCCGCACGACGGTGCCCGACGCGTCACCGAGCCTGACGGCCTACGTGACCCGTCCTGCCAGTGCGGAGCGACTGCCCGGCGTGGTGCTGCTCCACGAGGCCTTCGGCCTCGACGACAACGCGCGCCGGTCGGCCGACCGGGTGGCGCAGATGGGCTACGTCGTCATCGTCCCCGACCTCTTCAGCGAGGGTGGGGCGATGCGGTGCCTCAAGTCCACCTTCTCGGCCATGCGCAGCGGTCAGGGGCGGGCCTTCGCCGACATCGCGGCCGCCCGGCAGTCGGTGCTCGAGCGCGACGACACGACCGACGCCGTAGGCGTGATCGGCTTCTGCATGGGCGGCGCGTTCGCGCTGCTGTGCGCCGCGCCGGCGCGGGGCTTCGGGGCCAGCTCGGTCAACTACGGTCGGCTGCCGGCGTCGTTCGACGTCCTCGCCGGCGGGTGTCCGGTCCTCGGCTCCTACGGGGGCAAGGACCGCAGCCTCAGTGGTGCGGCGGCGACCCTCGACGGCGAGCTGACCCGGGTGGGGGTCGAGCACGAGGTCACCGAGTACCCCGACGCCGGGCACTCCTTCCTCAACGACGAGATGGGTGGGCCGTGGTTCCTGCGGCCGGTGCTGCGGCTCGCGGGCATGGGTCCGGAGCCCGCCACGGCGGCCGTGGCCTGGGGCAGGATCGACGAGTTCTTCGCGAGGCACCTGCGCGGGTAGACTTCCGTGGTTCCTCGGGCGAGGCCTCCGGCCACGCCCCTACGCATCCCGGTGTCCCCGGCCCCTCGCGCCCGCGAGGTGCGAGCCGCGGCGACGCCAGCACACACCGAAAGCGGTCCCTCACGTGGCGTCGACCAACGACCTGAAGAACGGCCTCGTCCTCAACATCGACGGACAGCTCTGGTCGGTCGTGGAGTTCCAGCACGTCAAGCCCGGCAAGGGGCCGGCCTTCGTCCGCACGAAGCTCAAGGCCGTGCTGTCGGGCAAGGTCGTCGACAAGACCTTCAACGCCGGCACCAAGGTCGAGACGGCCAACGTCGACAAGCGCACGATGCAGTACCTCTACAAGGACGGCGAGGAGTACGTGTTCATGGACACGGACACCTTCGAGCAGCTCTACGTCAACACGGTGGTGGTGGGGACGGCCGCCGACTACATGCTGGAGAACCAGAACGCGATCGTGGCGACCCACGACGGCGCCCCGCTGTATGTCGAGCTGCCCGCCTCGGTGGTCCTCGAGATCTCCTACACCGAGCCCGGCCTGCAGGGCGACCGCTCCACCGGTGGCACCAAGCCCGCCACCCTCGAGACCGGCGCCCAGATCGCGGTGCCGCTCTTCCTCGAGCAGGGCACCAAGATCAAGGTCGACACCCGCGACGGGTCGTATCTCGGCCGCGTCAACGACTGACCTCCCACCACCACTGATCTGAGCTGAGATGGCTGCCCGCAGCAAGAGCCGCAAGCGCGCGCTCGACCTCCTCTTCGAGGCCGACCAGCGCGGGCTCAACGTCACTGAGCTGCTGGCAGCGCGCCTGATCGAGCCGGGTGCGCCGTCGCCCGTCACCCCCTACACCGTCGACATCGTCGAGGGGGTGGTGGACAAGTGGTCGGACATCGACGACCTGCTGACCACCTACAGCCAGGGCTGGACGGTCGACCGGATGCCCGGCGTCGACCGCGCCATCCTGCGCATCGGGGCCTGGGAGGTCGTCTGGAACGACGACGTGCCCGACGCGGTCGCGATCTCCGAGGCCGTCGAGCTGGCCAAGTCGCTCTCCACCGACGACTCGCCGGGCTTCGTCAACGGGCTGCTGGGCCGCCTGGCCGAGGTCAAGCCGACCCTCGTCTGATCCCGCTCCGGTGCGCTGGGCCCACCCCGGGGCTGACCTCGGGGTTTGACTCACCCATGACCCTGCGGTGGACGCCCGGTGACCTGCTGGTCACCCAGCCGTCGCCAAGAAGTCACGCCCCAGGCGCCGTCCTCGGAGGCCCTTCCCAGACGCCGTCCCTAGCGTCGTCACTCGTCAACCCGGACGACGTGAAGGACAGGGACCATGGCACACAGAGCTCGTAAGAGGACACTCACGACGGTTGCTGCGGCGACGGCCGTAGCGGTCTGCGGCAGCGCGGCATACGCTGCGGCGACCGATCGAAACACGCCCCTTGCCAGCAAGACCGTCGGCGCCCAGCCCGACGGGTCGAACCTCGTGCAGACGGGGCAGTTCGTGACACCAGCCGGCGACGTCATCAAGGAGGCCGGGCGTCCATTCGGACTCGCCCTCGCCCCCGACGGCAAGACCGCCGCCGCCCTCAACACCGGTGGGGCGACCACGGGGGTCGTGACCGTCTTCGACCTGGTCACTCACGCGGTGAAGCAGCAGTTCGGCACGGGCCGCATCTCCGACGGCGGCATCCTCTACGGCGAGGACGGTCAGAGCCTGTATGCCGCGGAGCCGGACGGGCTCGCTCGCTTCGACGTCGCCCGGGATGGCACCCTGTCGCACCAGACGACGATTGCCCTGCCCGGGGTCGACGGACGCCAACCCGTCCCCGCCGGGATGGCGTGGGCGCCGAACCGACGTGATCTGCTGGTCACCCTCAGCGCCAACAACACCCTCGCGGTCGTCGACACGAAGACGGGGACGGTGACCCGTCAGATCCCGGTCGGCAACGTCCCGAATTCCGTGGTGGTCGTGGACGGCAAGGCCTACGTCAGCAACCAGGGTGGCCGTCCGGCCACGGCGGGTGACCGCACCGACCTGTCCTACGGCACGCCGATCGTCACGAACAACCGCTCGGCCGTGCCGTCCACCGGCTCGGTGTCGGAGGTCGACTACCGCGCAGGGCGCGAGGTCACGACGTTCAGGGTGGGGATCCAGCCGAGCGCCCTGCTCGCCGTCGGCGGCACGGTGCTGGTGACCAACACCGACGACGACACCGTGACGAGCATCGACACCGTGAAGCAGCGGGTCGGCCGCACCTTCGTGGCCAACCCGGCGCCCGGCTCGCCCAGTGGTGCCTCGCCCAACGGGCTGGCCATGCTCGATCCCACGCACCTGGCCGTGAGCCTCGGGCGGGACAACGCGGTCGCGGTGTACTCGTACACCGGGGCCTACACGCAGCCGAGCTTCGAGGGTCTGATCCCGACCGGCTCCTACCCGACCGGCCTGGCCTGGAGCGCGTCGCTGGGGCGTCTCGTCGTGGGCAGCGAGCAGGGCCTCGGATCCGTGGGTGCTCTCGGGACCAACCTCCAGGGCGTCGGCACCCGACCGGCGACCTCTCACCTCGGCTACAACTTCGTCGGCACGGTCCAGACCGTGCCGGTGCCGACCAACGCGCAGATGGCGGCCTACACCAGGCAGGTCTTCGCCAACAACCAGTGGAACGGACTGCTCGAGCGCAACCGCGCCGGGAGCGGCCGCGCCACTCCGGTTCCGGTGCCCCTGCACGTCGGCGACCCGTCGACGATCAAGCACGTGTTCCTCATCATCAAGGAGAACCGCACCTACGACCAGGTGCTCGGGGACGACCCGCGCGGCCACGGCGACCCGTCACTCGCCCAGTTCGGCGGGGCGACCACGCCGAACTTCCATGCACTGGCGAGGCAGTTCCCCCTCATCGACAACCTCTACTCCGACGGCACCAACTCGGCCGAGGGCCATCACTGGCTCGACCAGGCCACCGTCAACAACTACATGCAGCAGATGTACGGCAACTACACGCGGTCGTACCAGACCGGTGACCCGATGAGCAACGCCAAGACCGGCTGGATCTGGGACAACGCACTGGCCCATGGCAAGTCGGTCACCAACTGGGGCGAGCAGATCGACTCCTACGTCGACAAGGCCGGCAACGGCACCACCGCCGGCAGCTGGCCCACCTGGTACCACGACTCGCGGGTGCTCGAGGGCAAGACCCCCGGCCCGCTCGCCTACCCCATCGGCACCTACACCGCCAAGACCGACATCCCCTCCCTCCAGCAGGTGACGAAGCCGAACTTCCCGAACTTCGACCTCAACATCCCCGACCAGTACCGCGCCGACCTGTTCCAGCGGGACTTCGCGCGCTACGTCAAGAACGCGAACCTCCCGGCGCTCAACCTGGCCTGGGTCATCGACGACCACACGGCCGGTACCTCGCCCGGCGCGATCACGCCGTCGGCCTACGTCGCCGACAACGACCTCGCGACGGGGCGGATGATCGACACCATCTCGCACAGCCCGTACTGGAAGGACAGCGCGATCTTCGTCATCGAGGACGACACCCAGAACGGTGTCGACCACGTGGACGGCCACCGCAACCCGACCTTCGTCGTCAGCCCCTACGCCAAGCGGGGCGCGGTCGACCACACCTACTACAGCCAGCTCAACGTCATGCGCACGATCGAGCAGATCCTCGGCCTGCCCCCGATGAACCAGCAGGACCTCACGGCCGAGCCGATGCGCAACGTGTTCACCGACCAGGCCGACCTGACCCCGTACGACGCGCGACCCAACCAGATCCCCCTGACCTCGACCAACCCGGCGGTCTCGAAGACCGCCGGCCCGGTCGAGCAGGCCTGGGCCGCGTGGTCGGCCAAGCAGGACTTCCACTCCGAGGACATGGTCGACATGGGTCAGCTCAACCGCGACATCTGGTACTCCACCAGCCACTTCGCCACGCCCTACCCGGGTGACGAGACGGTGCTCCTGCCGCAGCAGGTGCCGGGCGCCGCCGCGGTCCCGGTCGCCAACGCCGACAACTGAGCCCAGCCCCGCCCCGCACGACGGGCCCCCGCCGGACTCCGGCGGGGGCCCGTCCCCCGCTCGGGTAGGGTGGGCGACCGTACAGACAATCCTTTAAATCACCGTCCTGTGAGGCGGGGAAGGAGGCTCTGATGTCGGCTGCTGACCAGCCCTCATCGGCGAGCCCGGTCGGGCGGCCGGTCCCCGACGACGCACGTGTCGTCATGACCTCCGGTGACGTGTCCCGGGCCCTGCGTCGCATCGCCCACGAGATCCTCGAGGCCAACAAGGGACCCGAGGGCCTCGTCGTGCTCGGTATCCCCTCGCGGGGGGTGCAGCTGGCCCGCCGGCTCGTCGCGGTCATGGCGCAGGTCGAGGGCACTGAGGTGCCCGTCGGCACCCTCGACGTGACGATGCAGCGCGACGACCTGCGCAGCCAGCCTGTGCGCACCGTGGCGCGCAGCGAGATCCCGACCGGCGGACTCGACGACCAGGTCGTGGTGCTGGTCGACGACGTGCTCTACTCCGGTCGCACGATCCGGGCTGCGCTCGAGTCGATCGCCGAGCTCGGTCGCCCGCGGGTGGTGCGGCTCGCCGTCCTCGTCGACCGGGGTCACCGTGAGCTGCCGATCCGCGCCGACCACGTCGGCAAGAACCTCCCGACGGCCAGCAGCGAGCGGGTGCACGTGCGCCTCACCGAGGTGGACGGCGAGGATGACAGCGTCAAGATCAGCGGTGGTGGGCGATGAGCCGCCACCTGCTGAGCTCGGCCGACCTCGACCGGGACGAGGTCGACGCGATCCTCACCACCGCGCTGTCGATGCACGACGTGCAGCGCCGCGAGGTCAAGAAGATCCCGACCCTGCGCGGCCGCACCGTCATCAACCTCTTCTTCGAGGACTCCACGCGCACCCGCAGCTCCTTCGAGATCGCGGGCAAGTGGATGTCGGCCGACACCATCAACATCACCGGCAAGGGCAGCTCGACGAGCAAGGGCGAGTCGTTGCGCGACACCGTGCGCACCGTCGCCGCCATGGGGGTCGACGCGCTCGTCGTCCGGCACGCGGCCTCGGGCGCCTGCCATCAGGTCGCCCAGTGGGTCGACGCGAGCGTCATCAACGCGGGTGACGGCACCCACGAGCACCCCACGCAGGCCCTGCTCGACGCCTACACGCTGCGCCACCACCTCGGTGGCGACGCCGACGCGCTCGACGGGCGCCACGTGGTCATCGTGGGCGACCTCACGCACTCGCGGGTCTTCCGCAGCAACGTCATCACCCTCACCCGGCTCGGGGCCCGGGTGACGGTGGTCGCCCCGCCGACGCTCATGCCCAGCGGGGTCGGGCCGTGGTCGCAGGCCGCGGGCTTCGGCACGTCGTATGACCTCGACGCGGTGCTCGGCGGGCGGGCCGGTGACGTCGACGCGCTGATGATGCTGCGCGTGCAGCGCGAGCGCATGTCCGGCGGATACTTCCCCACCCCGCGCGAGTACACCGTGGGCTACGGCCTGACGAGGTCCCGTATGGAGCGCCTCGTGCAGGCGCAGCCCGACGTCGCCGTGCTCCACCCCGGGCCGATCAACCGCGGGCTGGAGATCACCGCCGACGCGGCGGACTCGCAGCAGTCGAGGGTGCTCGACCAGGTGTCGGCGGGCGTGGCCGTGCGGATGGCCGTGCTCTACCACCTGCTGGCCGGCTCAGACTCGCAGGAGGCCTCCGCATGACCAGCTCTCCCAGCCCGACCCGCACCCTCGTCCGCGGGGCCCGCCTGCTCGGCGGAGCCCCGACCGACCTGCTCCTGGCCGACGGCATCGTCGTCGAGGTGGGGTCCCTGTCGGTGACCGGCGCGCACGACGTGGTCGACGCCGACGGACTGGTCGCGCTGCCCGGGCTGGTGGACCTCCACGTGCACCTGCGCGAGCCCGGCCGCGAGGACGCCGAGACCGTGGCCAGCGGGTCAGCCGCAGCTGCCGCGGGGGGCTTCACCGCGGTGCTGGCCATGGCCAACACGGATCCGGTCACCGACACCGCCGAGGCCGCCGAGCGGGTGCTCGACCTCGGTCGGGCCGTCGGGCTGGTCGACGTGCAGCCGGTCGGAGCCGTCACCAAGGGGCTCGAGGGTCACGAGCTGGCCGAGCTCGGACTCATGGCCCGGTCGCGGGCGCGCGTGCGGGTCTTCTCCGACGACGGGCACTGCGTCGCCAACGCCCGGGTGATGCGCCGGGCGCTCGAGTACGTCAAGGCCTTCGGGGGGGTCGTCACCCAGCACGCGCAGGACCCGACGCTCGCCGGGCGCGAGGCCTGCTGCCACGAGGGCGAGGTCTCTGGCCGTCTCGGGCTGCCGGGGTGGCCCGGCGTCGCCGAGGAGAGCATCGTCGCGCGCGACGTCATGCTCGCCCGGCACACCGGCAGCCGGGTGCACGTCGCCCACGTCTCCACCGCCGGCACCGTCGAGGTGCTGCGGTGGGCCAAGGCCGCCGGCGTCGCCGTGACCGCCGAGGTGACGCCGCACCATCTGATGCTGACCACCGACCTGCTGACCGGCTACGACCCGGTCTTCAAGGTCAACCCACCGCTGCGGCCGCAGGAGGACGTCGACGCCCTGCGGGCGGCGCTCGCCGACGGCACGATCGACGCGGTCGCCACCGACCACGCACCCCACGCGCGGCACGACAAGGAGCACGCCTTCGTCGACGCAGCCTTCGGCATGGTCGGGCTCGAGACGGCGCTGTCGGTGGTTGCCGAGGCGATGGTGCGCACCGGGCTGCTCGACTGGGCCGGGGTGGCCCGGGTGATGTCGCAGACCCCGGCTCGCATCGCCGGGCTCGCCGGCCACGGCGGCTCGCTCGCCGTCGGGGAGCCAGCCACCCTCACCCTGGTCGACCCCGACCGCAGCGTCGTCGTCGACGCCGGAGCCTCGGTCTCGTTGTCACGCAACAACCCCTGGCACGGCCGCACCCTCACCGGTGCCGTGCACTCCACCTGGCTGCGGGGTCGACGCACCGACCCGACCCCCGTGCCCGTCCCGTCCGAGGAGCTCCTGTGACATCTGCCCATCCCCCCCTCGACCTGCTCGCCACCCGTGAGCCGGCCGTGCTCGTGCTCGAGGACGGCCGCGCCTTCCGCGGCGAGGCCTACGGCGCCCGCGGTGAGACCGTCGGCGAGGCAGTCTTCTCCACCGGCATGACCGGCTACCAGGAGACGCTCACCGACCCCAGCTACCACCGCCAGGTCGTCGTCATGACCGCCCCGCACGTGGGCAACACCGGCATGAACGCCGACGACATGGAGTCGCGCCGGATCTGGGTGGCCGGCTACGTCGTGCGCGACCCGGCGCTGCGACCCTCGAGCTGGCGCTCGACCTCGACCCTCGAGGACGAGCTGACCGAGCAGGGCGTCGTCGGCATCTGCGGCATCGACACCCGCGCCCTCACGCGTCACCTGCGCGAGCGCGGCGCCATGCGGGTGGGCATCTTCAGCGGGGAGGCGTATGCCGCGGAGCTCCCGTCCGGAGCGGTCGGCCCGCTCACCGAGAGGGTGCGCGAGGCGCCGCCGATGTCGGGCGCGGCGCTCGCCACCGAGGTCAGCACGGCCGAGCCCTACGTCGTGTCGGCGGTGGGGGAGAAGCGCTTCACCGTCGCCGCGCTCGACCTCGGGATCAAGGCGATGACGCCGCACCTGATGGCCCAGCGGGGGATTGAGGTGCACGTGCTGCCGGCCACCTCGACCTGGGAGCAGGTGCAGGCCGTGCAGCCCGACGGGGTCTTCTTCTCCAACGGCCCCGGTGACCCGGCCACGGCCGACACCGAGGTGGCGCTGCTGCGGCAGGTGCTCGACGCGCAGGTGCCGTTCTTCGGCATCTGCTTCGGCAACCAGCTGCTGGGCCGCGCACTCGGCTTCGGCACCTACAAGCTGAAGTACGGCCACCGTGGCATCAACCAGCCGGTGATGGACCGCACGACCGGCAAGGTCGAGGTCACCGCGCACAACCACGGCTTCGCCGTGCAGGCGCCCACCGATCGTGAGAGCGACACGGCATACGGGCGGGTGCGGGTGTCGCACGTGTGCCTCAACGACGACGTGGTCGAGGGCCTGGAGTGCCTCGACCGGCCGGCCTACTCGGTGCAGTACCACCCGGAGGCGGCGGCGGGACCGCACGACGCGGGCTACCTCTTCGAGCGCTTCGTCGAGCTCATGACCCAGCACCAGTCCATCACCCAGGGAGCCTCCTGATGCCCAAGCGCGACGACATCCGCAGCGTCCTCGTCATCGGCTCCGGCCCGATCGTCATCGGTCAGGCGTGCGAGTTCGACTACTCGGGCACCCAGGCCTGCCGGGTGCTCAAGGAGGAGGGCATCCGCGTCGTCCTCGTCAACAGCAACCCGGCGACGATCATGACCGACCCCGAGTTCGCCGACGCGACCTACGTCGAGCCGATCACCCCTGAGGTCGTCGAGGCGATCATCGCCCGTGAGCGCCCCGACGCGGTGCTCGCCACCCTGGGCGGTCAGACCGCCCTCAACTGCGCGATCTCGTTGCACGAGAACGGTGTCCTCGAGAAGTACAACTGCCCGCTGATCGGTGCGAACGTCGCCGCCATCCAGCTTGGTGAGGACCGCGAGGCCTTCAAGGGGGTCGTGCAGCGGTGTGGCGCCGAGAGCGCCCGTTCCTTCATCACCCACACGATGGACGAGGTGCTGGCGGCCGCCGACGAGCTCGGCTACCCGGTGGTGGTGCGCCCCTCCTTCACGATGGGTGGGCTGGGCTCGGGCTTCGCCAACGACGAGACCGAGCTGCGCAGGATGGCCGGCCAGGGGCTGCAGGCGAGCCCCACGACCGAGGTGCTGCTCGAGGAGTCGATCAAGGGCTGGAAGGAGTACGAGCTCGAGGTCATGCGCGACCACAAGGACAACGTCGTGGTCGTCTGCTCGATCGAGAACCTCGACCCCATGGGCGTGCACACCGGTGACTCCATCACCGTCGCCCCGGCCCTGACCCTGACCGACCGCGAGTACCAGCGACTGCGCGACATCTCGATCGACGTCATCCGCGAGGTCGGGGTCGAGACCGGTGGCTGCAACATCCAGTTCGCCGTCAACCCCTACGACGGCCGCATCATCGTCATCGAGATGAACCCGCGCGTCTCCCGCTCGTCGGCCCTCGCGTCGAAGGCGACCGGATTCCCGATCGCGAAGATCGCGGCCAAGATGGCGATCGGCTACACCCTCGACGAGGTGCCCAACGACATCACGCGGGTGACCCCGGCGTCGTTCGAGCCGAGCCTGGACTACGTCGTGGTCAAGGTTCCGCGCTTCGCCTTCGAGAAGTTCCCCGCGGCCGACGCCACCCTCACCACGACCATGAAGTCGGTCGGGGAGGCGATGGCCATCGGGCGCAACTTCACGGAGGCGCTGCAGAAGGCCCTGCGCTCGATGGAGCGCAGCGGCGCGACCTTCCACTGGGACGGCCCCACCCCGAGCGACCCCCAGCGGCTGGCCGAGCTGCTCGAGCTGTCCGGCGTGCCGACCGACGGTCGCATCGTCACCGTGCAGCAGGCGCTGCGCGGTGGAGCCAGCGTCGAGCAGGTGCACGAGGCCACCGGCATCGACCCGTGGTTCCTCGACCAGATGGCCCTGATCAACGCCGTCGCGGACCAAGTGGCTGCGGCGCGCGAGCTGACGCCCGCACTGCTGCGCCTGGCCAAGCGTCACGGCTTCTCCGACAGCCAGATCGCGGGGCTGAGGCGGATGCCGGAGGCGGTGGTGCGCGGCGTCCGGCGGGCCCTCGGGGTGCGCCCGGTCTACAAGACGGTCGACACCTGCGCGGCCGAGTTCGCCGCGAGCACGCCCTACTACTACTCGTCCTACGACGAGGAGACCGAGGTGCTGCCGCGCGAGAAGCCGGCCGTCATCATCCTCGGCTCGGGTCCCAACCGCATCGGCCAGGGCGTCGAGTTCGACTACTCCTGCGTGCACGCGTCGTTCGCGTTGCGCGACAAGGGTTTTGACACTGTCATGGTCAACTGCAACCCCGAGACGGTCTCCACCGACTACGACACGAGCAGCCGCCTCTACTTCGAGCCGCTGACGCTCGAGGACGTGCTCGAGGTCGTGCACGCCGAGTCGCAGGCCGGCCCCATCGCCGGCGTCATCGTGCAGCTCGGCGGCCAGACGCCGCTCGGTCTCGCGCAGGCGCTCAAGGACGAGGGGGTGCCGATCGTCGGCACCTCGCCCGAGGCGATCAACCTCGCCGAGGACCGTGGCGCCTTCGGGCGGGTGCTCACCGAGGCGGGGCTCCCGGCGCCGCGCTACGGCACGGCCTACAGCGCGGAGGAGGCCGTGGCAGTCGCCCGGGAGATCGGCTACCCCGTGCTGGTGCGCCCGTCCTACGTGCTCGGTGGCCGCGGGATGCAGATCGTCTACGACGACGTGACCCTGTCGGGCTACGTCGAGCGGGCGACCGTCGCGTCGCCGGAGCACCCGGTGCTCGTCGACCGCTTCCTCGACGACGCCATCGAGATCGACGTGGACGTGCTCTACGACGGCACGGACATGTACATCGGCGGCATCATGGAGCACATCGAGGAGGCCGGGATCCATTCCGGAGACAGCTCCTGCACGCTGCCGCCGGTCACCCTCGGCGCGAGCGAGCTCGACCGGGTGCGCGAGTCGAGCCTCAAGCTGGCGCAGGGCATCGGCGTGCGTGGGCTGATGAACGTGCAGTTCGCCCTGGCCCAGGACGTGCTCTACGTGCTCGAGGCCAACCCCCGCGCGTCGCGCACGGTGCCCTTCGTGGCGAAGGCCACCGGGGTGCCGATCGCCAAGGCCGCCGCCCGCGTGATGCTGGGCGCCACCATCGCCGAGCTGCGGGCCGAGGGGATGCTCCCTCCGACCGGTGACGGCGGCCGGATGCCGGCCCACTCGCCGATGTCGGTCAAGGAGGCGATCCTGCCCTTCAAGCGCTTCCGCACCAAGGAGGGCAAGGTCGTCGACAGCCTGCTCGGCCCGGAGATGCGCTCCACCGGTGAGGTCATGGGCATCGACGTCGACTTCGGCACCGCGTTCGCCAAGAGCCAGATGAGCTCGGGCGGGCTGCCGGACAGCGGGTCGGTCTTCGTCTCGATCGCGAACCGGCACAAGCGCGCGATGATCTTCCCCGTCAAGCGGCTGGCCGACCTCGGCTTCCGCATCTACGCCACCGTCGGAACCGCAGACGTGCTGCGCCGCAACGGGATCGAGGCGACGCCGGTGCGCAAGATCAGTGAGCGCGACGAGCTCGAGCCGGGGGAGCGCACGATCGTCGACCTCATCAACGCGGGCGAGATCCAGATGGTCGTCAACACGCCCACCGGTCAGGCCGAGCGGGCTGACGGCTACGAGATCCGGGCGGCGACGTCGAGCGCCGACAAGCCGATCATCACCACGGTGCAGGAGCTGTGGGCCGCGGTCCAGGGCATCGAGGCCCGCCGCAACGGCGTGCTGAGGGTCAAGCCGCTGCAGGAGCACGCGCGCGACCTGGACCTCTACGGCGTGCGCGCGGCGGCCGAGGAAGCCGCCGAGAGGACCGAGGCCGTGAAGACCGAGGCCGTGAAGACCGAGGCCGTGGGGGACTCAGCCGGGGTGGGCTCGTGACCAGCCGTCCCGGATCGGGTGTCGCGACCGTGCGGGCCGAGCTCGTGGCCTCGAGGGTGGTCGGTGCCTACCAGCACCTGACGCTCCTGGCCCCGGAGGTCGCCGACCTCGCACGACCCGGCCAGTTCGTGGCGCTCGCCGTGGGCGGGCCCACGTCGGCGACCCTGCTGCGTCGCTGCTTCTCCATCCACCGGGTGACGCCGGACGCCCGCGAGGGCGGCTCGGGCAGCGGGACGGTCGAGCTCGTCGTGGCCGATGCCGGCCCGGGGTCGCGGTGGCTCACGCAGGTGCCGGTGCAGGGGGAGGTCGACCTCATCGGGCCGCTGGGCAAGCCCTTCCCGTTGCCGACCGAGGCGGTGGGCTGCGTCCTCGTCGGCGGTGGCTACGGCAGCGCGCCGCTCTTCTGGCTGGCCGAGCTGTTGCGCGAGCGAGGGTGCGGCGTCGAGATCGTGCTCGGTGCCGCCAGTCGCGACCGGCTCTTCGGGGCCCCGCAGACTTCGGACGACGAGCGGGCGAGCCACGGCGTGACCGTGACCACCGATGACGGGTCGCAGGGGGTCAAGGGCTGGGTGAGCGACGTGCTGCCCGAGGTGATGGCCCGGGCCGACGCGCAGGTCGTCTACGCCTGCGGCCCGATGGCGATGCTCCGCTCGGTGAGCGAGCTCGCGGCCGCCCACGGCGCGGTCGCCCAGGTCGCGGTCGAGGAGGCGATGGCCTGCGGGGTCGGCGTCTGCATGACCTGCGTGATGCCGGTGCGCAGCAGCGACGGCACGACCAAGATGGTGCGTTCGTGCGTCGAGGGCCCCACGTTCCGGGGTGACCGGGTGCGCTGGGACGCGTTCGTCGACGGTCACGCGGTCGTGCCCGCCGACGCCGTCGGGGCACCGGTGGCCGCCGGGGGAGGGGGGCACTGATGGTGTCGATGACGGTCGACCTCGCCGGGGCCCGGCTGCCCAACCCGCTCATGACCGCCTCCGGGTGCGCGGCCAACGGCCGTGAGCTGCATCGCTTCTTCGACGTCGCCGACCTCGGGGCCTTCGTGACCAAGTCGGTCATGCTCGGGGCGCGATCGGGCCGCGGCACCCCACGCATGGCCGAGACGCCCTCGGGGATGCTCAACTCGATCGGCCTGCAGGGGCCGGGGATCGACGCCTTCGTCGACGACGACCTGGCCTGGCTGGCGTCGGTGGGCGCCCGGTCGCTCGTCTCGATCGCCGGATCCGACAGCGAGGAGTTCGCCGAGGTGGCGCGCCGGCTGCGGGACAGCTCCTCCTTCGGCTCCGTGGCGGGCGTCGAGGTCAACATCTCGTGCCCGAACGTCGCCAACCGCGGCCTCGTCTTCGCCTGCGACCCCGGGTCGTCGTCGGCCGTCGTGTCGCTGGTGCGGTCCCAGCTGCCGGCCGAGGTGCCGATCTTCGCCAAGCTCAGCCCCGACGTCACCGACCTCGTCACGATCGCCTCCGCCTGCCTCGAGGCAGGCGCCGACGGCCTGACGATGGTCAACACCCTGCTCGGCATGAGCATCGACATCGACACGATGCGCCCGCACCTGGGCGGCGTCACCGGCGGTCTGTCGGGCCCGGCGATCCGGCCGGTCGCCGTGCGGGCGATCTGGCAGGTGCGCTCGGCGATGCTCACCGGTCGGCTGCCCGTCGCGCCGATCATCGGCGTCGGCGGCGTGCGCACCGGCCACGACGCGCTCGAGCTCGTCGCGGCCGGCGCCAGTGCGGTCCAGGTCGGCACCTCGACCTTCAACGACCCGACCGCGCCCGTGCGCGTGCTGCGTGAGCTCGAGCAGCTGCTCGAGGACAAGGGCATCGTGGCCTTCACCGACGTGGTCGGTGCGGCCCACCCGAGCTGACGTCCGACACGTCGTAGGCGAGCTGCCACCCACCCGAGGAGACCCGATGACCGGCGAGACCACACCGACCCCTGCGGCGCAGCCCACCCCGTTCGGGGTGCGGCTGCGGGCCGCCATGGACGAGCGCGGCCCGCTCTGCGCAGGCCTCGACCCCCACCGTGGGCTCGTCGAGGGCTGGGGGCTGCCCTACTCTCTGTCGGGGCTCGAGCGCTTCACCATGACGTGCGTCGAGGCGTTCGGTGGCCACGTCGCCGTCGTGAAGCCCCAGTCGGCCTTCTTCGAGGTCTTCGGCTCAGCCGGGATCGCGCTGCTGGAGAGGGCGATCCGCGGTCTGCGGGAGGCAGGCACGCTGGTCTTGCTCGACGCCAAGCGGGGCGACATCGGCTCGACGATGGCCGCTTACGCACAGGCCTACCTGGGAGACGACTCCCCGATCGTCGCCGACGCCGTGACGGTCAGCCCCTACCTCGGCTACGGCTCGCTGCGCCCCGCCCTCGACCTCGCACAGCAGACCGGCCGGGGGGTCTTCGTCCTCGCCCTCACCTCCAACCCGGAGGGTCCGCAGGTGCAGCACGCAGTGCGTGACGGGCTCTCCGTCGCCGGGTCGGTCGTCGACGGCGCTGCCGCAGACAACGCCGAGGCGGTCGCCGCCGGCGAGCTCGGCCACGTCGGCCTCGTCATCGGGGCCACCGTCGGCCCGGCCGTCGACCAGCTCGGTCTCGACCTCGTGGCTGCGGGCACGCCGGTGCTCGCGCCCGGACTGGGGGCCCAGGGCGGCAGCCTCCAGAGCCTGCGTGCGGTCTTCGGTTCAGCCCTGCCGCAGGTGCTGGCCAGCAGCAGCCGGGAGGTGCTCTCGGCCGGTCCTGACCTGCGCGCGCTGCGAGCCTCTGCGGTCGGAACCGCCCACCTGCTGCGAGACCTGAGCGAGCAGCGGGAGAGCCCGAGCGGCTGAGCCAGACAGGTCCCTGCCCTGCGGGCTCAGCCGCCGGGGGTCGTCGTGGCCGCGTCCGTCGAGGTGACGGTGGGCAAGGACGCCTGCACCTGTCGGCAGGCGGCTGCGCTGGCTGTGACGGCCTTCTGGGCCGCATCCAGCTGTCGCACCGCATCGGCCAGAGCCGCGGCATCGAGGTTGCGCGCGGCCGTCACGGCGCCTGTGGCCACGTCGACGAGGGCCTGTGAGTCGTCCGCCACGGTCAGGCACTCCTTGGGCACCCGCACCACGGCCACCGCCGAGGAGGACGAGGAGTCGGTCGGGGTGGCCGTGACGCTCCTGCTCGGGGTGCTGCTCCCGCCGGAGGACGCGGTGTCCTGCCCCGACTGCTGCGCGAAGACCACGAGCCCTCCGAGCACGATTCCGACGAGGAAGGTCACCCCCGGGATGAGCCATCCCCATCGCCGCCCCGTGCCCTCACCTGTCGACTTTGCCCCTGTCGTGGACTTCTCGCTCACGGCAACCTCCCGATTTCGCTAGACGTGGTTGTCTAGAGAGTGTGCCCCTCATCGCTGGTGGGCACACTCTTACCACGAGGTTCACCGGGCTGAGGGTCCACGGGCAAGAGGGGCGGGACACGATGGCGGTACGCAGCTGGGCGGCAGACGCGAAGGCGGGTCGGGCGTGGGACGGTGTGGTCTTCTTCTGGGTCGTGCTGTGGGTCGTGATCGGCGGCGTGGTGGCCTACGAGATGTGGCAGCTCACCGGCCTGAGCCAGAGCGCCGTCGACTCCGGTCGCGCCCTCGGCACCGCAGGACAGGCCCTGCAGGACCTTTCCGGGCTGCCGCTCATCGGCAACCGCACGGGACAGCTGGGCGACCAGGTCGCCGGTACCGGGGGCTCGATCGTCGACAGTGGCACGCGGGCCGGTGGCAGCATCCGCGTCCTGGCTCTGCTGACCGGCATCGTCATCGCGCTGGCCCCCACTGGGCCGGTGCTGCTGCTCTACCTCCCCGCCCGGGCAGGCAGGCGGCGCGAGAACCGGGCCCTGAAGGCGGCCCTGCGCGACCCCGCCCGTGCCACCCAGGCGGTGGCGCACCTCGCGCGCCGTGCCGTGGGCAACCTGGATTTCGCCCGGCTCGCGGAGGTGAGCGCCGACCCCGAGGGCGACCTCGCCGCGGGTCGCCACGAGCACCTCGCCCGTGCGGAGATGCACCGGCTGGGACTGGCGCAGACCCTTCTCGGCGCACGCTGAGGACCGACCGTGACCATCGGGGGCCGACGACGGGTCCCACAGGCCGCGAGTCGGCACCCCCTGGCCAAGCGCTACGCCCGATTCACCACTCGTCGCCGCTGGTGGATCATCGGCGGCTGGCTGGTCGGGCTCGGCCTGCTCCTCGTCGCGCCACCCGTGGCGACGGGCGGTAACGAGCTGGCCAGCATCATCCCCCTGGACAGCCCCGCCGTGGCCTCCGAGCTGCGCTCGGTCGCAGAGTTCGGCTATCCCCTGTCCAGCCGCACCGCTGTCATCCAGCGCGACCCGGAGGGGCTCTCGCCGTACGTGCAGGCTGAGTCGGTGCTCGATGCGGTCGCCCTCGACCAGCGGGGAGGTACCGACTACCCGCTGCTGGGAGCCCTGCCGCTGACCAACACCCTGCGGCTGGGCGGGACCAGCGGGGAGACCAACACCGCTGTCCTCACCTACCTCTTCATGGACCCGACGAGCAGCTTCGCCCGCCAGCAGGAGGCCGCCGGACGGTACATAGCCGCCCACCTCGAGCGTCCGCAGGACCACGTCGTGGGGGTCGCGGGCTCGATCCCGGCGCGGGCGCAACAGGCCTCCCTCGTCGCCGAGTACCTGCCGCGGCTCGAGCTGCTCACCGTGCTGGCGATCCTGCTCCTGGTGGGTGTGACGTTCCGCTCCGTGCTCGCCCCGGTCATCGCGCTGCTGGCATCGGGTCTGTCCTTCGTGGCGACGACGCACCTGTCGGAGACGGTCGGCGGGCTGCTGGGGGTCGCCGCACCGGCCGAGCTGGAGCCGCTCCTGGTGGCTCTGCTGCTCGGGGTCGTCACCGACTACACGATCTTCTACCTCACGGCTCTGCGCACCCGGCTGCCCGAGCACGACGACTGGCGCGACGCGGTGACGGAGGCCGTCGCAGCGGACACGCCCATCGTGCTCGCCGCCGGGATCACGGTCGCAGCCGGGACGGCCGCGCTCCTCGCGGCGAATTCGCCGTTCTTCCGGGGGTTCGGGCCCGCGATGGCGCTCGCGGTCGTCGTGGGGCTCGCCGTGTCCGTGACCCTCGTGCCGGCCCTGCTGGCCATCCTCGGACCCAGGGTCCTGTGGCCCGGCATGAGGATCCGGGCGCCCAGCGCACCATCCCCCCAGGCCTCTACCGGCCTGCGGAGGATGAGGCCGTCCCCCCAGCAGCCGCTGGTGCGGCTCCTGAGGGGACGTCGCACGGCGTGGGCCTCGTTGCTGCTGTGCGTCGGGGTCCTCGGTCTGGCCGCCATCCCCGTCGTGCGCCTCGACCTCGGCGTCGGCTTCACGAGCTCGCTGCCGGACAGCAACCCCGTCAGCCGCGCGTCAGCCGCGGCCGGAATGGCCTTCGCCCCAGGGATCACCTCACCCACGACGATCCTCCTCGAGAAGCCGGGGGTCACGTCGGACGTTGGTGCGCTCGCCACCTTCCAGAGCCTCATCGGCCAGGCCAAGGGGGTGGCAGCGGTCATCGGACCCGCCCAGAACTTCACCCTCAAGGCGCAGAACATCGTCCTCGCCCGCAGCGGGAACGCCGCCCGGATGCTCGTCGTCTTCGACCACGACCCGCTGGATGCCGTCGCCATCGACGACCTGACCGCCCTGCGGACCCAGCTGCCGCAGATGGCCGCCCGCAGCGGTCTGAGCGGCGCGAGGGTAAGCCTCGGCGGTGACACGGCGCTCGCCGAGGGCCTGGTGAGCTCGACCGGCGGCGACCTCGGGCGGATCGCCGTCGCCGGCATCCTGGTCAACCTGCTCCTGCTCGTGTTCTTCCTCAGGGCCCTCGTCGCCCCGCTGTTCCTTCTCGCCTCCAGCGTGCTCGCCCTCACGGCGTCCCTGGGGATGATGGTCCTCGTCTTCATGGTGCTGGGCCACCACGAGGGCGTGACGTTCTACGTACCCTTCGCTGCCGCCGTGCTCCTGGTGTCGCTCGGCTCGGACTACAACATCTTCGGCGTCGGGAGGGTCTGGGAGGAAGCCCGTCACCTCCCGCTGCGAGCGGCGGTGCTGAAGGCGGTTCCGGAGTCCTCCCGGGCCATCACCGCCGCAGGGATGACGCTGGCCGTGAGCTTCGGGATGCTCGCCATCATCCCTCTCACCCCGTTCCGCGAGCTGGCGTTCGCGATGACGTGCGGCATCCTCATCGACGCCTTCCTCGTCCGTTCGCTCCTCGTGCCCGCCCTGCTGCTCGTCGTCGGCCCACGCAGCGGGTGGCCGGGCCGGGCGCTGACGCGGTCGACGAGCCTGGCTCCCGCTGCCCTCGTCGGATTCCGCGCTTCCGTCCCCGATGCCCCGCCCCTGCCCGTCCCCTCACTCCCGAGCCCACCGGGCCTGCGCCGGGCGCCGCCCGTCGGCCCGGTCACGGGTCGGCTCGCGGGCGGGCTCACGCTCGGAGTCGTGGTCGGGGGAGCGCTCGGCGTCGTGCTGGCCCGGTGGCGACGTCACCGGCGCCGACGCTGAGGCCCGACCCCTCGTTGCACCGCTCCAGAGCGATGAGTAGGTTCGGGGCAGCCGATCGCCAGGACCCTGGTCGGTGCACCGCCCCTGCCGAGCCCCGGCCGACCCACCAGGAGACACCGACGTGGCCCTTCCCCCGCTCACCCCGGAGCAGCGCACGGCAGCGCTGGAGAAGGCGGCCATCGCCCGCCGAGAGCGGGCGACCGTGAAGAATCGGCTGAAGTACTCCCAGGGGTCGCTCTCCGAGGTCATCACCCGGGGACGCGAGGACGAGGTCATCGGCAAGATGAAGGTCAGTGCGCTGCTCGAGTCGATGCCGGGGGTGGGCCGGGTGCGGGCCCGCCAGATCATGGAGGAGATCGGTATCTCGGAGTCGCGTCGCGTGCGAGGGCTCGGTGCCAACCAGGCGGCCTCCCTGATCGCCCGGTTCGACACCCCCTCGGCGTGACCGGGCGACTGACCGTCCTGGCCGGCCCCACGGCGGTCGGCAAGGGCACGGTCGCCGCCTACGTGCGGGCGCACTTCCCGCAGGTCTGGCTCTCGGTGTCGATGACCACACGCCAGCCGCGCCCCGGTGAGGTCGACGGTGTCCACTACCACTTCGTCGACGACGAGGAGTTCGACCGCCTCGTGGGAGCGGGCGAGTTCCTCGAGCACGCGGTGGTCCACCAGCGAGCGAAGTACGGCACGCCCCGCGGTCCGGTCGAGCGCGCACTGTCGGAGGATCGCCTCGCCCTGCTCGAGATCGACCTGCAGGGCGCCCGGCAGGTGCGTGACACGATGCCCGGCGCGCTCTTCGTCTTCCTCCAGCCGCCGTCGTGGGACGAGCTGGTGCGCCGGCTGGTCGGTCGGGGCACCGAGACCGCCGACGAGCGCGAGGTGCGGCTGACCACCGCGCAGCGCGAGCTGGCGGCCGCTCCGGAGTTCGACGAGGAGGTCCTCAACGACGACGTCCGGCGGGCCAGCGAACACCTCGTATCATTGATGAGGTCGCATCAGCCCTCGGGCTGATTCCACGACGCACACCGCACCCGACGAAACGAGAAGCGCCCATGTCCGGAACCGTCGCGAATCCCATCGGCATCACCAACCCGCCGATCGACGACCTGCTCGAGGTGGCCGACAGCAAGTACGCCCTCGTCATCTACTCCGCCAAGCGCGCGCGCCAGATCAACGCGTACTACGGCCAGCTGCAGGAGGGCCTGCTCGACTACGTCGGGCCCCTGGTCGAGACCGAGGTGCACGAGAAGCCGCTGTCGATCGCCCTGCGCGAGATCAACCAGAACCTGCTGAGCGCGCAGGCCGTCGAGGAGTGACCGAGCCCTCCACCCCGTCCGGTCAGGTCGGCCGGGTGGCCCGGGTCGGCCGCGGCAGCCGAGTCGTGCTGGGCGTCGGTGGAGGCATCGCGGCCTACAAGGTCGCGTCCCTGCTGCGCCTCTTCACCGAGGCCGGGCACGACGTCACCGTGGTGCCGACGGCGGCCGCCCTGCGGTTCG
The DNA here is from genome assembly GCA_039889245.1 of Dermatophilaceae bacterium Soc4.6. Lineage (NCBI taxonomy): Bacteria > Bacillati > Actinomycetota > Actinomycetes > Micrococcales > Dermatophilaceae > Dermatophilaceae bacterium Soc4.6. Next base: position 3,982,254 of record JAZGVH010000002.1, read on the forward strand.
TCGGGGCCCCCACCTGGGAGGCTCTCTCCGGAAAGCCCGTCTCCAGCGAGGTCTGGGGTGACGTGCCCTCCGTGCCCCATGTGCGCATCGGCAAGCACGCCGACCTCGTCGTGGTGGCCCCGGCCACGGCCGACCTGATGGCGCGGGCGGCAGCCGGGATGGCCGACGACCTGCTGACCTCGACCCTGCTCACCGCCCGCTGCCCGGTCGTCTTCGCGCCGGCCATGCACACCGAGATGTGGGAGCACCCGGCCACGGTGGCCAACGTCGCGACCCTGCGGGCCCGCGGGGTGGTGGTCATCGAGCCCGCCGCCGGACGGCTCACGGGCTCCGACACCGGCCCCGGTCGCCTGCCCGACCCCGAGGACCTGTATGCCGCGTGCCTCGACGTCCTGGCGGCCCGCGTCGACGCCGACGCCGGGGCCTCGGACGTGGCCACGAACGGGCCCACGACCGAGCCGGAGTCGGCCCTCGCGGGCCGCCACGTCGTCGTCAGCGCCGGAGGCACGCGTGAGCCGCTCGACCCGGTGCGATTCCTCGGCAACCGCTCGTCGGGCAAGCAGGGCTATGCCCTGGCCCAGGTCGCCCTGGCTCGTGGCGCGCGGGTGACCCTCGTCAGCGCCGCCACCGGACTCGCGGCACCCGCGGGAGTCGAGGTCATGACGGTCGAGACGGCCCTCGAGCTGCAGACGGCCGTGACCGCCGCCGCGGCCGACGCCGACGTCGTCGTGATGGCGGCCGCCGTGGCCGACTTCCGACCTCGTGACGTGGCGGTCGCCAAGATCAAGAAGACCCACGACCGCAGCGCGGTGGGAGGGCCCGGGCCGGTCGACGAGTCTGCGCCCACGATCGAGCTGGTCCGCAACCCCGACGTGCTCGCCGGGCTCGTCGCGGCCCGTGGCAGCTCGCCGGCCCCGGTCATCGTGGGCTTCGCGGCCGAGACCGGCGACGCGCAGGGATCGGTGCTCGACCACGCGCGCGACAAGCTGGTCCGCAAGGGCTGCGACCTCCTGGTGGTCAACGAGGTCGGCGGCGGTCTCGCCTTCGGCACCGATGACAACACCGTGCACCTGCTCTTCGCGGCGGGGCCCGGGGCGCCCGCCGACCGCGTCGCCGGCCCCGCCTCCAAGCAGCAGATCGCCGCAGCCGTGTGGGACGGCGTCGAGCTGCTGCTGCCCCAGCACTAGACTCGAGCGCGGTCCGCGGGCCGGGTCCCGCCGCTCCACCCCACCACCTCCCGAGGAGATCACGTTGTCGCGCTTGTTCACGTCCGAGTCCGTCACCGAGGGCCACCCCGACAAGATCTGTGACCAGGTCAGCGACGCGATCCTCGACGCGATGCTCGAGCAGGACCCGGGCAGCCGGGTCGCCGTCGAGACGATGGTCACCACCGGTCTGGTCCACGTGGCTGGCGAGGTCACGACCCAGGCCTACGTCGAGATCCCCACGATCGTGCGCGACACCGTCCTGCGCATCGGCTACGACTCGTCGACCAAGGGTTTCGACGGTGCCTCCTGCGGGGTCGAGGTCTCCATCGGCCAGCAGTCTCCCGACATCGCCCAGGGCGTCGACACCGCCTACGAGAACCGCACCGGTGGCGTCGACCCGCTCGACAAGCAGGGCGCTGGCGACCAGGGCCTGATGTTCGGCTACGCCTGCCAGGACACGGCCGAGCTCATGCCGCTGCCGATCCACCTCGCGCACCGCCTGGCCGAGCGGTTGACCGCCGTGCGCAAGAGCGGCGAGGTCGCCTACCTGCGTCCCGACGGCAAGACCCAGGTCACCATCGCCTACGACGGCGACAAGGCCGTCCGGCTCGACACCGTCGTGCTGTCGACCCAGCACGCCGCCGACATCTCGCTCGAGGGGCTGCTGCAGCCCGACATCCTCGAGCACGTCATCACGCCGGTGCTCGACGAGCTCCAGGCCACCGGCTCCGACCTCGACGTGTCGAGCTACCGCACCCTGATCAACCCCACCGGTCGCTTCGAGATCGGCGGCCCGATGGGTGACGCCGGTCTCACCGGTCGCAAGATCATCGTCGACACCTACGGCGGCATGGCCCGCCACGGTGGCGGTGCGTTCTCGGGCAAGGACCCGAGCAAGGTCGACCGCTCCGCCGCCTACGCGATGCGCTGGGTGGCCAAGAACGTCGTCGCCGCCGGCCTCGCTGCGCGCTGCGAGATCCAGGTCGCCTACGCGATCGGCGCCTCGAAGCCGGTCGGGCTCTACGTCGAGACCTTCGGCACCGAGACCGCCCCCACCGACAAGATCCAGTCCGCCATCTCGTCGGTCTTCGACCTGCGACCGGGGGCGATCGTCGATCAGCTCGACCTGCTGCGCCCGATCTACGAGGCCACGGCGGCCTACGGCCACTTCGGCCGGACCTCGGCCCCCGGCCTCGACGGCGCGTTCCCGTGGGAGCGCACCGACCGCGTCGAGGCCCTCCAGGCGGCCGTGCGCGGCTGAGGCCGCCTACGGGCTCCTCGGACCCGGGTGGTGACGCCACGAGGGCTGGGGACGACCTCCGAGGCGGTCGGTGGGCTCTGTGAGGATGGGGCCGTGACCGAGACGGAGCGACTCTTCGAGGCCCCCGCCGCCCCTGCGGCGACGAAGGCTTCGGCGTCCCCGGTCGCGCAGGCGCAGGCGCTGCCGGTCGCGGGGGTCGTCGTCGACACGGGGCTGCCGCACCTCGACCGGGTCTTCGACTACAGCGTCCCGTCCGCGCTCGACCCCGACGCGGTGCCTGGGGCACGGGTGAGGGTGCGGTTCGCCGGTCGCGACCTCGACGGCTTCGTCGTCGTCCGGCGGGCTCACGCCGAGCACGAGGGTCGGCTGCACCCCCTGCGCCGGGTCGTCAGCCCCGAGCCGGTGCTCCTGCCCGAGGTGCTCGCGACCGCGCGGGCCGTGGCCGACCGCGGGGCCGGCACCCTGGGCGACGTGCTGCGCCTCGCGGTGCCGAAACGCCACGCCGCCGCCGAGAAGGCGCTCCCGGTGACCGTCGAGCCTCCTGCCATCGCGGCACCCGAGCCCGGTCCGTGGACCGCCTACCCGGCGGGGGCGTCGTTCCTGCGGCGGCTCGCCTCGGGTCAGGCCCCGAAGGCCGCCTGGCTGGCGCTGCCCGGTCGCGCACCCACCGATGACTGGCCGACCGCGCTCGCGGTCGCTGCGGCCGCGACGCTCGCGTCCGGTCGGGGCGCCCTGGTGGTCGTGCCCGACCACCGCGACGTCGACCGGCTCGACGCCGCACTCACGCAGGTGCTCGGCCGAGGGGCCCACGTGCGGCTGACCGCGGACCAGGGGCCGCAGGCCCGCTACACCGCCTGGCTCAAGCTGCTCAGGGGGCACGTGCGGTGCGTGGTGGGCACCCGTGCTGCGGCCTTCGCCCCGGTGCGCGACCTCGGGCTCCTCGCCGCGTGGGACGACGGCGACGACCTGATGACCGAGCTGCGCTCGCCCTACCCCCACGTGCGTGACGTGCTGATCGAGCGGGCCCGGCACACGGGCGCCGGCCTGCTCCTGGGCGGGTTCTCGCGCAGCGTCGAGGCCGAGCTGCTCGTGCGCGACGGCGTGCTCGCCCCTGTGGCGGCCGCCCCCGCGCAGGTGCGCCTGGCGGCCCCGCGGGTGATCGTGGCGGGCGACGACCACGAGGTCGAGCGCGACGGGCCGGCGGCCCGGGCCCACCTGCCCTCGGTGGCCTGGCGCACCGCGAAGCAGGCGCTCGAGCGGGGGCCCGTGCTCGTGCAGGTGCCTCGCCGGGGATACCTGCCGTCGCTCTCGTGCGCCGAGTGCCGCGAGCCGGTCCGGTGCCCGCGGTGCCACGGCCCGATGGGCGTGCCCGGCGGCGGCGGCGTGCCGACCTGCCGGTGGTGCGGCGCCACCTTCGGGCCGGCCGGCTTCCGCTGCCCGCACTGCGAGGCCACGGCGTTCCGCACCGGGGTCATCGGTGCCCGACGCACCGCCGAGGAGCTGGGGCGGGCCTTCCCCGGCGTGCCGGTGCGCACGTCCGGCTCCGGTGAGGTGCTCGCCGCCGTGGGGCCCGAGCCGGCGCTGGTCATCGCCACCCCCGGCGCCGAGCCCGTCGCCGACGGCCGGTATGCCGCGACCCTCCTGCTCGACGCCTGGGCCCTGCTCGACCGTGCCTCGCTCGACGCCGCCGCGGAGGCCCTGCGGCGCTGGACCGGCGCGGCCGCCCTCACCCGGGGGTCGGACGAGGGCGGCCTCGTGGTGCTGGCCGGGGTCCCGGCGCACACGACCCTGCCGCCGGTCGAGGCGCTCGTGCGCTGGGACCCGGCCTGGCTGGCCGCGCGTGAGCTGGACGAGCGCACGGCCCTGGGTCTGCCGCCGGCTGCGGTGATGGCCCAGGTCGTCGGGCCCAGAGCGGCCGTCCTCGCCGCCCTCGCCAAGGGCCAGCTCGACCCCTCGGTGGAGCGGCTCGGGCCGCTGCCCTTCCGCCGACGGGTGGCGCGCCCGCCCGTGGGGAGCCAGCGGGGGGCTCCCTACGACCTGGCGGGGGCCGACGTCGACGGCGACGAGCCGCTCGTGCAGGTGCTGCTGCGCGCCACCCGCGCGCAGGCGCCGACGCTCGCCCGGGCCCTGCAGGCGGTGCGCGCCGGGCGCAGCGCCCGCAAGGAGCCCGACAGCGTGCTCGTGCGGATGGACCCGGTCGAGACCGCCTACTGAGCGGCGCGACCGGCGGCCGCGTCAGTCCTCGCCGGTGACCGTGCCCCGCCGGGCCTTGGTCTGGCCCCGCGCCTTCTTGCCCGCCAGCCGGCGGCGCTGCGAGCCGAGGGTGGGCCGGGTCGCGCGACGGGGGGGCGGCGGGGGAGCGGCCGCGTCGCGCAGCAGGGCCACCAGGCGCTCTCGTGCGGCCGCCCGGTTGCGACGCTGCGAGCGGTGCTCAGACGCCGCGATGGCGACCTCGTCGCCGGTCAGCCGGGGGGCGAGGGCGGCCAGCAGTCGGTGGCGGGCGGCCTCGGGCAGCGCCAGCACCGCGGTCGACGTCGCCGGTCGGAAGAGCAGCTCGACCCTGCTGTCGGTGGTGTTGACCCCCTGCCCACCCGGCCCGGACGACCGGGAGAACCGCTCGGTCAGCTCACTGGCGGGGATCACCAGACCGGCCCGCAGCCCCGGCCCGGCGGGCACGACGAGGTCGCTCCCGGGCTGGGGTCGGGACGCAGGAAGAGACACGTCTCGAGTGTAGGGAGGGCGTCGAGCAGGTTTCCGGCCCTCAGGGCGGCCGACGCGCACCCCTGGGGGCGCCACCTAGACTGACGGGTCTGTCCACCCCGAGCTTGGAGCCACCTTCTTGTCCGTCACCGATATCCGCCTCTTCGGTGACCCGGTCCTGCGCACCCCCGCCGCCCTGGTCACCGACTTCGACCGCGAGCTCGAGAAGCTGGTGGCCGACCTCACCGACACCATGCTCGCTGCCCCGGGCCGTGGGCTGGCCGCCCCGCAGATCGGGGTGGGTCTGCGGGTCTTCACCTGGTGGGTCGACGACGAGGTGGGTCACCTGGTCAACCCGACGCTGACCCTGTCCGACGAGACGCAGTTCGGCCCGGAGGGGTGCCTGTCCATCCCGGACCTCACGTTCGACTGCCGGCGGGCCCTCAGCGTGGTGGCCACGGGCTTCGACGTGCACGGTGAGCCCGTGCGCATCGAGGGCAGCGACGTGCTGGCCCGTGCCCTCCAGCACGAGACCGACCACCTCGACGGCGTCCTCTTCGTCGACCGGCTCGACCCCGAGCAGCGGCGGGCGGCCATGAAGGCGATCCGCGAGAGCGACTGGGGCGGTGGCACGCCGCCCCCGGTGAAGTTCAGCCCGCACGCGGGCACCTTCTCCGGCAGCGTCTTCGGCGTCAGCAAGGGGCGCTAGTGCGCCTCGTCTTCGCCGGCACCCCCGAGGTGGCCCTGCCCGCCCTCGACGCCCTCGCCGCGTCGCCCCACGAGCTCGTCGGGATCATCACCCGGCCCGACGCCCCCGCCGGCCGTGGCCGCACCCTCGTGCCCTCCCCGGTGCGCGTGCGCGCCGACGAGCTCGGCGTGCCCGTGCTCACGCCCCGCAGCCCCCGGGACCCCGACTTCCAGGCCGCCCTGCGCGACCTCGCCCCCGACGCCTGCCCCGTCGTCGCCTACGGCGCCCTCGTGCCCCGGTCAGCGCTCGACATCCCGCGCCTGGGCTGGGTCAACCTGCACTTCTCGCTGCTGCCGGCCTGGCGGGGCGCTGCGCCCGTGCAGCGCGCCGTCATGGCCGGTGACGAGGTCACCGGGGCCAGCACCTTCCTGATCGAGGAGGGGCTCGACACCGGCCCGGTGCTCGGCGTGATGACCGAGACCATCCGCGCCGACGACACGAGTGGTGCCCTGCTGGCGCGCCTCGCGCAGGCCGGGGCCGGCCTGCTGGTCGCGACCATGGACGGCCTCGAGTCGGGTGACCTCGTGGGTCTGCCCCAGCCCACCGAAGGGGTCTCGCTCGCCCCCAAGCTCGGCGTCGACGACGCCCGGGTCGACTGGGCCCTGCCCGCCCACGTGGTCGACCGGCTCGTGCGGGGGTGCACCCCGGCCCCGGGCGCCTGGACCACCTTCCGCGGTGAGCGGCTCAAGCTGCAGCCCATAGCGCTCGCGCCCGACGTCGAGGCGCCCGCCCCGGGTGTCGTCGAGGCGACCAAGCGGTCGGTCGTGGTCGGCACCGGGTCGGGTGCGGTGGCGCTGGGCGGCGTGCAGGCGCACGGCAAGAAGGCCATGCCCGCGGCCGACTGGGCCCGCGGTGTGCGCCTGCAGTCCGGCGAACGGCTGGGCGATGTCTGACGCCGGCCGAGCCCCGGGCTCCGGCCGTCGCGGCCCGCGACCGGTCCGGCGCTCGGTGACCGTCCCCGCCGAGCGCAGCCGACGCACCGACCCTCCCCGGCTCGCGGCCTACACCGTCATGCGCGCCGTGTCCGACGGCGCCTACGCCAACCTCGAGCTGCCAGGAGTGTTGCGCGACAAGAAGATCAGCGGTCGCGACGCGGCCTTCGCCACCGAGCTGGCCTACGGCGCCACCCGCATGCACGGCCTGTACGACGCCGTGATCGCCGTCGCTGCCGGGCGCGCGCTCTCGGCCATCGACGTCAACGTGCTCGACACGCTGCGCCTGGGGGCGCACCAGCTGCTGGGTATGCGGGTGCCCATCCACGCGGCCGTCGACGAGACCGTGGCGCTCGCGCGGCAGGTCAACGGCGCCGGAGCGGCCGGCTTCGTCAACGCCGTGATGCGGCGGGTGTCGGAGCGCACCCGCGAGGAGTGGGTCGACCTCGTCGCCCCCGACACCCTCGAGCCCCAGGCCCGCCGGGCCATTCGCGCGAGCCACCCCGAGTGGGTGGTGCGTGCGCTGCGCGCCGCCCTGGTGGGCCACGGCGCCTCGACCGCCGCCACGGTCGACGCTGACCTCGACGCCCTGCTCGACAGCGACAACGCGCCGGCCCGAGTGACCCTCGTGGCCCGTCCGGGCCTCGTCGACCCGGCCGAGCTCATCGCCGCGGGAGGGGAGCCGGGTCGGCTCGCTCGCACCGCCGTGGTGCTTCGCGAGGGTGACCCGGGCGGCATCCGGGCAGTGCGGGAGGGTCGTGCGGCGGTGCAGGACGAGGGGTCGCAGCTCGTCGCGCTCGCGCTGGCTGCCGTGCCCGTGGAGGCGCCCGCCCCCGGCCCGACGCCGCACCGCGGGGAGTGGTGGCTCGACCTCTGCGCAGGACCTGGCGGCAAGGCAGGTCTGCTCGCCGGCCTCGCCCTGCAGCGCGGGGCCTCGCTCGTCGCGAACGAGGTGAGCCCGCACCGGGCCGAGCTCGTGCGCCAGACCCTGGCGGCCGCGCTCCGGGCTCCCGGCGGAGACCGGATCGAGGTGCGGGTCGCCGATGGTCGCGACGCGGGGACCGATGCACCCGGCACCTACGACCGGGTGCTGGTCGATGCCCCGTGCACCGGGCTGGGCGCGCTGCGCCGCCGGCCCGAGGCCCGGTGGCGCCGCGTGCCCGACGACGTGACCGCCCTGGCGACCCTGCAGCGCGAGCTGCTGGCCAGCGCCCTCGACGCCACCCGCGTCGGGGGGGTCGTCGCCTACGCCACGTGCAGCCCGCACCTCAACGAGACGCTCTTCGTGGTGCGCGACGTGCTCAAGCGTCGCGACGACGTCGAGCTGGTCGACGCCCGCCCCTACGTCACCCGCCCCGACGGCAGCCCCGTCCCCGACCTGGGTGACGGCCCGATGGTGCAGCTGTGGCCCCACCGGCAGGGAACCGACGGGATGTTCCTGGCGCTGCTGCGTCGCGCCGGCTGAGCGCTCGGGCTCGGATCAGCCGCCGTAGCGCAGCAGCACGTAGCCCCACGCGACCAGCAGGGTGACGGTGCCGACGACGAGACCGTCCCTGGTGAAGCGCCAGAAGCTGATGGGCACACCGTTGCGCGCAGCGATGCCGAGGATGACGACGTTGGCGCTCGCGCCGACCGCCGTCATGTTGCCACCGAGGTCGGCGCCGAGGGCCAGCGACCACCACAGCGAGGGATCGAGGCTGTTGGGCGCCACGACGAGCTGCTCGACGATCGGACCCATGGTGGCGACGTAGGGGATGTTGTCGACGATCCCCGAGACGACCCCCGACCCCAGCAGCAGCACCGAGTTAGCCAGCAGCTTGTTGTCGCCGACCGCGCCGGCGGCATACTGGCCGACCGACTCGACGACCCCGACGTGGACGAGCCCACCGACCATGACGAAGAGCCCGCCGAAGAAGACCAGCGTCGACCACTCGACCTCGTGCAGGTAGACCCTCGGCTCTGACCGCGAGAGCGCCACGAGCAGCCCGGCGCCGAGCAGTGCGACCAGTGACGGCTCGAGCCCGACGACGGGGCGCAGCACGAAGCCTCCGAGGACGAGCGCGAGCACCACACCGCACTGGACCAGCAGCCGCTTGTCCTGGATCGCCTCGCGCTCGTTGAGGTCCATCACGGACGCGGCCCGCTCGGGGTCGACGCTCATCCGTCGGCCCCACAGGAGCCAGGCGAGCGCGATGAAGACGAGCAGGAGGACGACGACGACCGGGCCGAGGTTGAGGACGAAGTCGTTGAAGCTCAGGCCCGAGCGGCCCGAGATGATGATGTTGGGCGGGTCGCCGATGAGCGTGGCCGTGCCGCCGATGTTGGACGCCATCGCCTCGGCGAGGAGGAAGGGCACCACCGGGGTGCCGATCCGCTCGCACACGAGCAGCGTGACCGGGGCGACCAGGAGCACCGTCGTGACGTTGTCGAGCAGCGCCGAGGCGACCGCCGTGAGCACGATCAGCATGACCATGACGACGAAGGGCCGCCCGCGGGCCCGCTTCGCCGCCCAGATCGCCACGAACTCGAAGACCCCGGTCTGCTTGACGATGCCGACGATGACCATCATCCCGAGCAGCAGGAAGATGACGTTCCAGTCGATGCCTGTCTCCTCGGAGAAGAACGCCGACTGGGACCCGGCGGCCCCCAGCACCACCATCGCCGCGGCGCCCCAGAGGGCAGCCGCGACCCGGTGGATGCGCTCCGTGGCGATCAGGACGTAGGCGGCGAGGAAGGCGGTGACGACCAGCACCGTGGTCACGAGGTGAGGTCTGCCGCCGAGGGGTCCGACGGCAGGGCGTCCGTCGGCGGGAACAGCACGCCCAGGAGCGTGCGCGTGGTGATCACCCCGATGATCTCGTCGCCCTGGCCGACCACCACCAGGGGGCTGCGGCTGCCGGCCATCACGGCAGCGACCTCGAGCAGGGTGTCGTCGTGGTTGACCCTCGGGACGGCGGTCAGGTGGTCGCGGTGGGGCAGCAGGTCGCCGACCGTGCGGCCATCGAGGGCCCGGGCGATGGTGTCGGCGGTCTTCTCGTCGACGACGCGGGCCAGCGCGGGGTTGTCCTTGGCGTACTCGGGCACGATGAAGCTCATGACCAGGTGGGCGGGCAGCACCGAGTAGGGCCGCCGCGCGTCCCCGCGCACGACGAGCGCCGGCAGCTCGCGCTCCACCATCAGCCGCACCGCCTCACGGGCGTCGGTGGTGGTCGACACCATCGGATGGTGTTCCAGCAGGTCGAGGGCGCGCACGGGCTCAGGCTATCGGGACAGGTGACGTGCTTCCGTCTCGCCGGCTCTGGCGCGGTCGAAAGTTTTCTCCGTCTGGCCCCATCCGTCGCTCGGACGGCGCCGAACCACGGGTGCAGGGGGTCTGACCGATCACGCAACGACGCGAGGGGTACACACCATGACCGCCATCTCATCCAGGTCCCGTCAGGGACGAGGCGAGGCGCAGGGCGCACCGCCGGCCGACGGCACCAGCCGCCGCTCGTTCCTCGGGTTCGTCCTCGCCGGGACGACGCTCGCCGTCGCGGTCGACCTGTCGGCCGGCGCCTCGTCGGCCGGCGCCGCGATCCCGTCGCCGCCGTCGGTGCCCGAGCTGTTCGACCTCGAGGACCTCGAGACGTTCTCGGCCCTGCCGACGTCGGCGCTGATCACGATCACGCTCGACACCAAGGGCGTGGCCCACTTCGCGATGCCCCGGGCCGAGGTCGGTCAGGGCATCACCACTGCCGCGGCGATGATCATCGCCGACGAGCTCGACATCCCCATCGGCAAGGTGGACGTCACGCTCGCCCCGGCGCGGCCCGAGCTGGTCTTCAACCAGCTCACCGGTGGCTCCAACACGATGAACTCGATGTTCACCCCCATCCGCGTGGCTGCGGCCCTCGCGCGGGGTGCGCTGCTCGAGGCCGCGGCCCTCCAGCTGGGTGTCGGGGTCTCGACACTGACCGCCAAGGCCGGGGTCGTCACCGACGCGCTCGGCAACTCGCTGACCTACGGCCAGCTCGCGACGGCCGCCGCGAGCTCGACCACGCGCGCCGTGGACGTCACCCTCAAGGACCCCAGCGCCTTCGCGATCATCGGGCGCCCCCGCAACAGGGTGGACGCGCTCGACGCGGTGACCGGCAAGAAGAAGTTCCTCCTCGACATGGTCGTGCCGGACGCGCTCCCCACGATGGTGTGCCGGGCCCCCACGCTCAACGGGTCACCGAAGCGCATCCTCAACCTCGCCAAGATCACATCCATGCCGGGTGTGACCGACGTCGTCCTCGTCGACACGGGGGTCGCGATCAGGGCCCAGACCTTCGGCCAGTGCATCGACGCAGTGCAGGTCGCGCGGTGCGAGTGGAACCCGGGCTCGGTCGAGGGACAGTCGGACGAGACGATCCTGGCCACGGTGAAGGCGGCCGAGCTGCCCATGCTGGTGCCCTCGGTGCCGATCCTCACGCAGACCATCGACATGCGCTTCGAGTTCATGTTCCGCAGCAGCGCCGCCCTGGAGCCCAACTGCGCCATCGCCGACGTGCGCTCCGACCGCGCCACGGTGTGGGCGGGGCTGAAGTCGCCGATCGTGGCCCAGGTCAACATCGCTCGGGCTGTCGGCCTGCCCCAGACCGCGGTCACCGTCAACGTCGTGAGCGGCGGCGGGTCCTTCGGTCACAAGCTCTTCGGTGACGGCGCCATCGAGGCGGCCAAGATCTCGAAGGCGATGGGCAAGCCGGTCAAGCTGATGTGGCACCGCTGCGACGAGCCCCGGGAGGGACGCGTGCACCCGCTGGCGACGTCACGCATCCGGGCCACCGTGCTCGCGGGCAACGTGCTCACCTTCGAGCAGCGCCACACCAGCGTGAAGACCGACTTCTCGCACGGCCTGGGGGAGCGGCTCACCGCGCTGGCCGCCGACCTGCCGGCCAACCTCGGTGGCCTGGGCCTCTCGGAGAGCATCTTCACCCTGACCCAGGAGCTGCCCTACAACTTCGGCGTGGTCACCCAGCTGCTCAACGAGGTCGACCTGCCCTTCAACACCGGCAGCATGCGGGCGATCTACTCACCCGATGTCGCGTGCGCCAACGAGCTCTTCATCGACCAGCTGGCCAAGAAGCTCGGAAAGGACCCGCTGGCCTTCCGGATGGAGTTCTTGCGGCTGGAGCGGGTCAAGGCGGTGCTGGCCAAGGCCGCTCAGGTGGGCCAGTGGGGCCGGAAGATGCCAGCCGGCACCGCCCAGGGCATCGCGGTGCACAGCGAGTACAAGGGCGCGACGGCCGTGCTCGTCGAGATCGACTGCCGCCCCAAGACGGTGAACCGCCCGATCCGCGACGGCGTCACCGGACCGCGGGTGACCAAGGTCACGCTGGTCGTCGACGCCGGGCTCGTGGTCAACCCCACCGGTCTCGAGGCGCAGATGCAGGGCGGCATCAACGACGGGATCGCCCTCGCGCTCACCAGCAGCAACCACCTCCAGGACGGAGCCTTCCTCGAGGGCAGCTGGGACAACTACTTCTACACCCGTCAGTGGAACACCCCGCTCTCGACGAAGGTCGTCATCATGCCGTCGAACGGCACGGTGCCCGGTGGGGCCGGCGAGGCCGGTGTGCCCGCGACCGTCGCGGCCACGGCGTGCGCGTATGCCCGGGCCACCGGCACGGTGCCCACGCGGTTCCCGGTCAACCACGGCACGCTCTCGTTCGTGCCCAAGCCCTTCGTCCCGCCGATCCCGCCGTCTCCGACCGACGGTCTCAAGTACACCTACTGACCTTCTGCCCCTGCTTCGACAAAGGAGTCATCATGGCCAAGCACAGCTTCATGCTCAACGGGCAGAAGGTCACCGTCGACGTCGAGGACTCGGTGCGCCTGCTCTGGGTGCTCCGTGACGTCCTCGGGGTCACCGGCCCCAAGTACGGCTGCGGGATCAACGTCTGCAAGGCGTGCACGTCCCACATCAACGGCAAGGCGTTCAACCCCTGCTCCGTGCAGGTCAAGGACATCGCCCCGACCGACGAGATCACCACCATCGAGGGGCTCGCCCAGACCTCCGGGCAGGCGCTGCACCCGATGCAGCAGGCGTGGCTCGACCGTGACGTCGTGCAGTGCGGCTACTGCCAGCCCGGCCAGATCATGGCGGCGGTGGCGCTGGTCAACCTGGTGCACGCCCAGGGTCGCGCGATCGCCGACAGCGACCTCGACGGCATCCGCAACATCTGCCGGTGCGGCACCTACGCCCGCATCCGCGAGGCCATCACCACCGGGTCGCAGCAGATGTGACCCGCGCGAGCCAGCCACCGCACGGCTCGGGGCGTGCGGTGGCTAGGCTCGCCGGGTGCAGATCTCGCCCAGCATCCTGTCCGCCGACTTCGCCAACCTCGAGGCGCAGCTGCGGCTGATCGGCAACGCCGACTGGGCCCACGTCGACGTGATGGACAACCACTTCGTGCCCAACCTGACCCTCGGCCTGCCCGTGGTCGAGGCGCTGCTGAGGGTCTCCCCCATCCCGCTCGACTGCCACCTGATGATCGACGATCCCGACCGCTGGGCCCCGGAGTACGCCGAGGCCGGGGCGCAGTCGGTGACGTTCCACGTCGAGGTGGCCCGCGACCCACGCGCCCTCGCCCGCACCCTGCGGGCTGCCGGGGCGCGGGCGGGGATGGCGTTGAAGCCGAACACGCCGTGGGCACCGTATGCCGACCTGCTGCCAGACCTCGACATGGTGCTGGTCATGACCGTCGAGCCCGGCTTCGGCGGCCAGTCCTTCATGGCCGACCAGATGCCCAAGGTGCGCGCGGTGCGCGAGTCGGTGCGGGCGTCGGGCGGCGAGGTGTGGGTGCAGGTCGACGGGGGAGTGAGCGCGCAGACCATCGAGCAGTGCGCCGAGGCCGGAGCCGACGTCTTCGTCGCCGGTTCGGCGGTCTACGGCGCCGAGGACGCCGCCGCGGCCGTCGACGACCTGCGAGCCCTCGCTGCCCGGCACACGCACGCCTGACCATGACGAGATCCTGACCATGGCGAGATGGTGGCCGCGCCGTCGGGCCTCGACGCCGGTGCTTCCGGGACTGGAGCTCGACGGGGACAGCGACGTGCGCGAGCAGACGTGTGACCGGTGCGGGCGTCCCTACCTGCTGGTCACGTCGTACCTGCTGGTGAACGGCTCGGCCCACTGCGTGACCAAGACGGCCCTGCACGACCACGACGGCCCCGAGGCCTGGGTCGACGTCGTCTTCGGCACGTTCGTCGAGGGGGCGGTCGACCACGTCACCTTCGGCTGTCGGGTGGGCCCCGTGGACGGGTCCCGCGACCCGGCCGCCACGGCGGTCGACGCCGCGGCACCGTACGGGCAGTCGGAGTTCTGGGGTCGCAAGCTCAGCCGAGCCGACGCGCTGGCCCACCCGCGGATCCGCGAGTTCTGGGAGGTCGTCGACCACGTCCTCCTGCACGAGCCGGCAGTCGAGCACCACGTCTACCACCGCTAGCCCGCCAGGACGTGCTCGGCTGCTGATGAACCAGTGGCGGCCGTCACGGCTGATCCTCGGCTCAGGCACCGGGTCGGGTGGCATACTGGCCGAGAACGCGCTCCGGGGTCGGTGTAACTCCGAACCGGCGGTGACAGTCCGCGACCCGACCGCAGCCAGCGGCCGGTTGACCTGGTGTAACTCCAGGACCGACGGTGAAAGTCCGGATGGTAGGCAGCGTGTTGAGGTCCTCACCCGATCCAGGGTGGTGGTCTCGTCGGCACCAGTGTCGGCCACCGACCACGTCGTCAACCGGCACCTCGCGTGCCTGTGGCGGCGGCCGTCGGGGCCGTCGTCTGCGCCCACTCCCGGAGCTCGCCCCATCTGGCAGAGCACGAGGGAGGAGGCAGCAGTGACGTACGACGACAGCGAAGGGGCGGGCGCGACGCCCACCGCGAGCGGCGACCCCCGTGACCTCGTCCTGCTGCGCCGCGCACTCGACCTCGCCGCGCGGGGCCTGTTGGCGGACCCCAACCCCCGGGTGGGTGCCGTCGTCACCAACGGCACCGGCGCCGTCGTCGGACTGGGCTCCCATGCCGGCGCGGGCACTCCCCACGCCGAGGTCGTGGCCCTCGCCGACGCGGCGGCGGCGGGCGCCGACGTGAGGGGCGGCACGGCCTACGTGAGCCTGGAGCCGTGCTCCCACACGGGTCGCACTGGCCCCTGCGCCGAGGCGCTGCTCGCCGCCGGGATCACCCGCGTCGTCTATGCGCAGCACGACCCGACCGCACTGGCCCGTGGTGGCGCCGACGTGCTGCGCGCGGGCGGGGTCACCGTGATCGGCGGGGTGCTGGCCGCCGAGGCCCTGGCTCTCAACGCGACATGGACCCGGGCCCAGGGGCTCGGGCGCCCGGTGGTCACGTGGAAGCTGGCCACGACCCTCGACGGTCGCGCGGCCGCCGCCGACGGCTCCAGCCGGTGGATCACGAGCCCGCAGGCGCGGGCCGACGTGCACGACCTGCGCTCCACCTGCGACGCCGTCGTCGTCGGCACCGGCACGGTGCTCACCGACGACCCCCACCTGACGACGCGCTGGCCGGACGGCTCGCTGCGCGACCGCCAGCCCCTGAGGGTGGTCGTGGGGGAGCGCGACCTGCCGCCCGGTGCCGCGGTCGCCGACGGGTCGGGGCCGTCGTTGCACCTGCGCACCCACCAGCCCCAGGACGTCGTGAAGACGTTGTGGGACAAAGGGATCCGTCACGTGCTCCTCGAGGGAGGTCCGACGCTGGCGGCTGCCTTCCTGTCGGCCGGGCTCGTCGACGACGTGGTCGCCTACGTCGCTCCGGTCCTTCTCGGGGCGGGCGCCCGCACCGTCGCCGACCTCGGAATCACCACCATCGACTCAGCGTTGAGGCTCGAGCCCACCGACGTCACCGTCATCGGCCCCGACGTGCGCCTCACCGCTCGACCCGTCACCACCCGCCCGACCAAGGAGCGCCACTGATGTTCACCGGCATCGTCGAAGAGCTGGGTGAGGTCGTCGACCTCGAGATGGGCGCGGACTCGGCCCGGCTGCGTCTGCGCGGCCCGCTGGTCGTCTCGGACGCGCAGCACGGTGCGTCGATCTCCGTCAGCGGGGTGTGCCTCACGGTGACCGACCACGACGCCGAGACCTTCGCGGTCGACGTCATGGCCGAGACGCTGCGCCGCAGCAGCCTCGGCGCCCTGCAGGTCGGCGACCGCGTCAACCTCGAGCGCGCGATGGCCGCGGACGGCCGCTTCGGTGGGCACGTCGTGCAGGGCCACGTCGACGGGGTCGGTGCCATCCGCGCCCGCACCCCTGGTGACCGGTGGGAGGTCGTCGAGATCGACGTGCCCGCCGACCTGGCGCACTACGTGGTCGTCAAGGGTTCGGTGACGATCGACGGGGTCTCGCTCACGGTGTCGGCGCTCCACGACCGCGACGACGGCACCTCGCTCGAGGTCTCGCTCATCCCCACGACCCTGGCGCTGACCACCCTCGGCTCACGTCAGGTGGGTGACCCGGTCAACCTCGAGGTCGACGTGCTCGCGAAGTACGTCGAGCGCCTGCTCGGCGCTCGCGACGGCTCCAGCACGCCGGCCGCGCCGGTCGCGTCAGCAGCGGAAGGCGACCTCGCATGACCCTCCTGCAGCGTCTGTTCGACGCCCAGCTCGTCGTCGCGGGCCACCCCATCTACTGGCGCGAGATCGTCGGCAACCTCTTCGGCTTCCTGTCCGCGATCGGTGGCATGCGCCGTCGGGTGTGGGCGTGGCCGGCCGGCATCGTCGGCAACGTCCTGCTCTTCACCGTCTTCTTCGGGGTCGCGCTGGGCTCGTCGCAGCCGCCGCTCTTCGGGCAGGCCGCGCGTCAGGTCTTCTTCGTGATCACGAGCGTCTACGGCTGGTACCGCTGGCGCCAGCTGCGCGCGATGACGCACGACAGCAGCGCCCCGGTCATCACCCCCCGCTGGGCGACCACCCGTGAGCGGATGAGCATCGCGGTCTTCTGGGTGGTCGGCCTGGTCGTGGCCCAGCAGGCCTTCTTCGCCGTCGGCGCCGGTTTCCCCGCCCCCCGTTGGTACTACTGGTGCGACGCCTGGATCTTCGTCGGGTCGATCGTCGCGACCTACGCCATGGCCCGCGGATGGAACGAGTTCTGGCTGGCCTGGATCGGCGTCGACCTCGTCGGGGTGCCGCTGCTGTGGCACTCGACCTACTACCCCTCGGCGATCCTCTACGTCGTCTACGGCGGGCTGGTCGTCTGGGGCTTCACGGTGTGGCTCAAGGCCACTCGCACCGAGCAGCCCGACCTCGACGCCCACGACTTCACGCACCGCGACCAGGAGGTCACCGCATGAGCACCACCTTGTCCCACCGGTTCTCCAGCATTGATGACGCGCTCGCCGCGATGCGCGCGGGTCGCCCCGTGCTCGTGCTCGACGCGGCCGACCGTGAGAACGAGGGCGACGTCATCCTCGCCGCGCAGACCCTGACCGACGAGTGGCTGGGCTGGACGGTGCGCCACACCTCGGGCTACCTGTGCGCGCCGGTCACGGCCGAGATCGCCGACCGGCTCGACCTGCCGCCGATGGTGCGCGAGAGCACTGACCCGCTGCGCACGGCCTACACGGTGTCGGTCGACGCGGCCTCGGGTGTCACCACGGGCATCAGCGCCGCAGACCGTGCGCTCACGATCCGTCTGCTCGCCGACCCCGACGCGACGCCGCTCGACTTCGTGCGACCGGGGCACGTGCTGCCGCTGCGCGCGCGTGACGGCGGCGTGCTGGTCCGGCCCGGCCACACCGAGGCGGCCGTCGACCTGGCCCGGCTCGCGGGTCTCGCACCGGTCGGCGCCATCGGCGAGCTCGTCCACGACGACGGGTCGATGATGCGGGCCGAGGCCGTGCTCGACCTCGGTGCTGAGCACGGCCTGCCGGTCGTGACCATCGCTGACCTCGTCGCGCACCGTCAGCGCCACGACCGGGTCGAGCGGGTCGTCGAGACCCGGCTGCCCACCCGCCACGGCGAGTTCAGGATCATCGGCTACCGCGACCTCGTCACCGGCATCGAGCACGTCGCCCTCGTGAGCCCGCACGGGTTGCAGGGTGCTCGCGGCTCCGGCTCGTCGGCGCCGGGCACCCTCGTGCGGATGCACTCCGAGTGCCTGACCGGTGACACCTTCGGCTCACAGCGCTGCGACTGCGGCCCGCAGCTCGAGCGGGCCATGGCCCGCGTCGCCAGCGACGGCGGCGCCGTCGTCTACCTGCGCGGCCACGAGGGCCGCGGGGTGGGGCTCGTCGACAAGCTGCGGGCGTATGCCGCCCAGGACGCCGGTCTCGACACGGTCGACGCCCAGACGGTGCTGGGGCTGCCCGTCGACGCGCGCGACTACTCGGTCGGCGCTGCGATCCTCACCGACCTCGGGGTCGACCACGTGCGCTTGCTGACCAACAACCCCGACAAGGTGTCGGCCCTGCGCGACCTGGGCCTGACGGTCTCGTCCGAGCGGCTCGTCACGCCGGCGACCCTCGACAACACGGCGTACCTGCGGGCCAAGCGTGACCGGATGGGCCACGACCTGCTCCTCGACGAGACCCGGCCGCAGCGCCCGGTGTCCGCATGAGCGGCGGCGGTGCGCCCGACCTGCGGGTCGACGGCGCCGGGCTGCGGGTGGCCGTCGTGGCCGCCTCGTGGCACACGACCGTGATGGACGGCCTGGTCGACGGGGCCCGCCGGGGACTCGCCGACGCCGGCGTCGCACACGTCGAGGTCGTGCGCGTGCCGGGGGCCTTCGAGCTGCCCGTCGCCTGCGCCAGGCTGGCGCCGTCGTACGACGCGCTCGTGGCGCTGGGCGTCGTCATCCGCGGGGGCACCCCCCACTTCGACTACGTCTGCCAGGCCGCCACCCTGGGCCTGACCGACGTGGCCGTCCGCACCGGGGTGCCTGTCGGCTTCGGCCTGCTCACCTGCGACGACGACGCCCAGGCGCTCGACCGGGCCGGCCTCGAGGGCTCGCACGAGGACAAGGGCCACGAGGCCGCGACCGCTGCCGTCGCGACCGCCGTCACCCTGCGGCAGCTTGCCGCAGCAACACCGGCGTGACACCACACCACCGTCACGATCACTGGTGACGACGGCGGCTGTTCGCCAACGCTCTCCGGTGGTGGTCTTCCGGCTGCACGAAGCGTCGAGGCATCGGGCGCGGCGTCCGAGCGATTCCCGCTCCGAGCCACCCGCACAGGTCCGCAGCGTGGGACCGGGCACGGGCGGCCGCTGGGCCCACGTAGGCTCGTCTCCTGTGAAGTCCTTCGAGCAGCTGTTCGCCGAGCTCGGCGAGAAGGCCGCGACGCGGCCACCGGGGTCGGGCACCGTCGCCGAGCTCGATGCCGGTGTCCACGCCATCGGCAAGAAGATCGTCGAGGAGGCCGCTGAGGTGTGGATGGCCGCCGAGCACGAGGGGCGTGAGCGCACCGCCGAGGAGATCAGCCAGCTGCTCTACCACCTCCAGGTGCTGATGCTCGCGACCGACCTGACCCTCGACGACGTCTACGCCCACCTGTGAGCACCGGCGCCGTGTCCACGTCCGTCACCGGGGCTGCCTCCCTGCGCATCGCCGTCCCCAACAAGGGGTCGCTGTCGGAGGCCGCGGTCGAGATGCTGCGCGAGGCGGGCTACAAGACCCGCCGCGACAGCAAGGAGCTCGTGGTCATCGACACCGACAACGACGTCGAGTTCTTCTACCTGCGTCCGCGTGACATCGCCGTCTACGTCGGCTCGGGCACGGTCGACGCCGGCGTCACGGGTCGCGACCTGCTGCTCGACTCCGGCAGCGCCGCCGCCGAGGTCATGCCGCTCGGCTTCGGCGCCTCCACCTTCCGGTATGCCGGTCGCCCGGGTGAGGTGGCCAAGGTCGCCGACATCGACGGAAAGCGGGTGGCGACCAGCTATCCCGAGCTGGTGCGCACCGACCTGGCCCGACACGGCATCACCGCCGAGGTCGTCCGTCTCGACGGCGCCGTCGAGACGGCGATCACCCTCGGTGTGGCCGATGTCATCGCCGACGTCGTCGAGACCGGGGCGACGCTGCGCAGCCAGGGCTTGGCCGTCTTCGGCGACCCCATCCTGCGCAGTGAGGCCGTGCTCATCGCCCGCGATGCGCAGGACGTCGGCTCCGGGAACGGCACGGTCTCGTCGTCGCCCGGTTTCGGTGTGCTCAGGCGCCGGCTGACCGGCGTGGTCACGGCCCGGTCCTACGTGATGGTCGACTACGACTGCCCCGCGCACCTCGTCGATGCCGCCTGCTCGGTCACCCCGGGCCTCGAGTCGCCCACGGTCTCACCCCTGCAGGACCCGGCGTGGAGCGCGGTGCGCGCCATGGTGCCCCGGCGAGGGGTCAACCGGGTGATGGACGAGCTGTGGGACCTCGGCGCGCGAGCGATCCTCGTCACCGACATCGCCGCCTGCCGGATCTGACGCCACCGACGTGACCGAGCCAGCCCCGCGACCCGACGGCACCCCTGACCCCTTCCGGCCCTTCCGCTCGCGCCGTGGGCGAGCGGTGGCGACGACGCTCGGCGTCCTCTCCCTCGTCATCTTCGGCGCGATCGCGGCGCTTTTGCCCGGACGGACCCCCACCGACGCCGTGCTCATCGCCGCCTTCGGGGTGGTGATCGCCGTCATGTGCTGGCGCTACGCGACGATCAGCGCGCTGGTCACCCGCGAGGGGATCGTCGTCCGCAACCTCATGACCACGCGGCGCCTGACCTGGGCGCAGGTGCTGCGGGTGCAGTTCGGCGACGGAGCCCCCTGGGTGACCCTCGACCTCGACGACACCGACCAGCTCGCGGTCATGGCGATCCAGCGGGCCGACGGGCCGGGCGCGGCGGCCGAGGCGTCACGGCTGGCCGCGCTGGTGCAGGCGCTGGGGGAGGCGCGCAGGTAGAAGACTGCTGCTCGATCGTCGTGACGACGTGCGTCACCGACGGGCTGCGTGGCGTCGAGCTGAACCCGAACCGACACGGCGGGTCGACCGGAGCGAGCGAGCCGAGGTCGCGGCCGTCGAGGGTGCCCCGGGCCGACACGACGTGGTGCAGGTCGGTCGCGCCGTACCACTCCTGTCGTCCTGGGCGGGCGACCCCGCGGGTGCGCACCCCGCGGACCACCAGGCCGGCGACCGGGCTGATCGCCGTGGCCCAGCGGGTGCTCGTGGCCATGCGCCGCGGGACGAGCCGCAGCAGCAGGCCCAGCGGGGCGCGGCCGCCGACGACGAGCGACAGGTCGAGGCTGGGCGAGGTCACCCGCCAGGTCCTGCCGGCGCTGCGCCTGACCTCGGTGACCCGCACCGGCTCCATACGCACCTCGTCGAAGACGTACGTCGCCTCGATGACGTCGATGACCTCCTGGCTTGGCGCGAGCAGGATGCGATGCCCGTCGGCCCGCTCGACCATGACGTCGGCAAAGGGCCCGAGCGGCGTGTGCTCCCAACGCCCGACGACCAGCCGCGAGCCCGACGTCGTGCCCACACCCGCGATGCGGCCCTCGAAGCGCTGTCGCGAGACGGTGTTCACGATCGCCGCGGGAGACCGGCTCGGGTGAGCGTGCGCTCCACCCCGGCTGCCATGTCGGCATAGCCGCGGTCGTTGGGGTGGAACATGTCTGGCGCGAGGCGCCCCCGCCAGCTCTTGGCGCCGTCACGTCGCAGGTCGACGAGCACGATGTCACCGCGGGCGTCGGCCTCGCGCAGCAGGTCGTCGACGGCGACGGCCTCGCGACGGGGGTTCGGCAGGTTGGAGACGACGGTGCCACGGGGCAGCTGCTCGAGCAGCCGGGTGAAGCGCTCGACGAGGTGCTCGCGGTGGGCCTTCGCGACGAGGTCGTTCGAGCCGATGATGAGGGTCACGAGCGCGGCGTCACCCTGCTCGTCGGTGATCTCGCGCAGCGCCGGCAGCTGCCGGTCGAGCACGTCCTGCACGCGAGCACCGTTGAAGGACAGGTTGACCAGCCGGTGCGACCAGCCGCGGTCGGCGAGGGTGGTGCTCAGCTGGCCGACGTATCCGCCCCGGTGCGAGCTCGCGCCGATGCCCTGCGTCATCGAGTCGCCGAGGGCCACCCACAGCGGCCCGGTCCGGGTCAGGGCCTCGGCGTTGTCACGCTCCCAGGCCGCGGCATACGGCGCGATGTGCTCCTGCACCGCCCGCACCCCGGGGAAGAGGCGGCCCATGGTGCGCAGGAACGGCCCGGTGGGGCGGCCGCTGTCGTTGGAGTAGGTGAAGGTGGTCGCCACCGATCCAGTGTCTCAAACGTCGGGCCGGAGCTCGCGGTCGGTCGAGACCACGAGGTCGGCACGGGCGCGCGTCCCATCCGCAGCGAAGAGGGCATCCTCCTGGGCCGCCCACCGCTCCCAGTGCGGGCGGTAGGCCTCGCCGTCGCGCGCGATCCCCCGGGCGTGGCGCACCTCGCGGGAGGCCTCCACCCACACGCGCACGGCGGCATACGACCCTGCGGGCAGCACGCTCGAGCCCACTCCCTCGAGCACGAGCCGCGGCACCCACGGCACGTCGCGTGGGCGAGTGGCCCACCGGTGCCGCACCCAGTCCCACCGCCGGTAGGCCGCGTCGTCACCGCGCGAGAGCGGCACCAGCACCTGCTCGGCCACGAGCGGCACGGCCTCGGCCAGGCCGTCCCAGCCGGGGTAGATGTCGTCCATGTGGACCACGCGGGCGTCGAGCCGGCGACCGAGGGCGCGGGCGAGCGTCGTCTTGCCGGCCCCACTCGGACCATCGACGGCGATGACGAGCACGGAGCCGCAGCGGGGGGCTGCGGCTGCCGCGAGGGCAGCGACGGCGTCGACGGCGGCCGGGTCGGCCCGGACCGGCCCCAGCGCGTCGGACGTCATGGCGCGAGAGTAGGCGAGCGGGCGGCGGTGGGCCCCGTAGGGTTGCCCCGTGAGTGTCGCCACCCGGGTCATCGCCTGTCTCGACGTCGACGCGGGCCGCGTCGTCAAGGGGGTCAACTTCGAGAACCTGCGTGACGCAGGCGACCCCGTCGAGCTGGCCCAGCTCTACGACGCGCAGGGGGTCGACGAGCTCACCTTCCTCGACGTCACCGCGAGCAGCGGCGACCGCGCGACGACCTACGACGTCGTGACGCGAACGGCCGAGCAGGTCTTCATCCCGCTCACCGTCGGCGGTGGTGTGCGCTCGGTCGACGACGTCGACCGGCTGCTGCGGGTCGGAGCCGACAAGGTCGGGGTCAACACCGCCGCGATCGCGCGGCCCGAGCTGATCGCCGAGATCGCCGACCGCTTCGGGGCGCAGGTGCTCGTGCTCTCCGCCGACGTGCGCCGCCGCCGGGGAGACGACGGGAGGCTGACCGACGACTTCGTCATGACGACGCACGGCGGGCGCACACCCGTCGACCTCGACGCGATCGAGTGGTGCGCACGCGCGGCCGAGCTCGGCGCCGGCGAGATCCTGCTCAACTCGATGGACGCCGACGGCACCAAGGACGGCTTCGACCTCGAGCTCATCGCGCGGGTGCGGGCCGCCGTGCGGGTGCCCGTCATCGCCAGCGGGGGAGCGGGCGCGGTCGAGCACTTCGCCCCCGCCGTGGCGGCCGGGGCCGACGCCCTGCTGGCGGCGAGCGTGTTCCACTTCGGCGAGCTCACGGTGGGGCAGGTCAAGGACGCGCTGCGCGCGGAGGGCGTTACCGTGCGCTGAGCGCTCAAGGCACCAACGAACCTGCTAGTGATGCGAAGATCTGGTCGGACGAGGATTGAGGCCGTTTCAGGCGGACGTGCGGCCTCAGCCCCCGAGGGCCGCCCCACGGATCGCGTCCTGAGCTGCGAGCGGGCCGCTGAGGGCGACGTCGGCCACCCGCTGACGCCCGGAGACGAAGAGCATCAGCTCGCCCGGCGCACCCGTGATGATCGCCGTCTCCGCGCCGCTGACCTGCTTGGCCTCCAGGTGCCCGTAGCCCGGGGCGACGAGCTCGACGCCCACCGGCGCCTTGCCGAGGAAGAGCCTCGACATCGTGCGCAGCCCCTTCCAGAGAGCGGCTTCCAGCCCGGCGTCGATCGTGCGCGGCGTGAAGTCGGGCGCCCCGCGCAGGAGGTCCTCGTGGTGGATGAAGAACTCGCCGAGGTTGGCCGCCTCGTCGACCGCGGGGATCCGCACCGGCGACCAGGCGGGCGGGCCCGAGCGCACCTGCTGCGCCAGCGAGGGGTAGTCGCGGGCGGCGTACGAGCGCATCCCGGCGTCGAGCCGGCCCTTGAGGGCGGGCACGAACATCCCCAGCGCGAGGTCCGGCCGACCGTCACGGATCACGATGTGGGCGGCGAGATCCCTTGCGAGCCATGGGTCGTCGAGGGTGGGCGCATCCGGGCCGAGGGCGAGCAGCGAGTCGCTCAGAGCGTGGCGCTCCTGCTGGGCGTAGCGGGTCATGAGCCCATCGTGTCACCCGCCGGCCCCACGAAAAGCCGTGGGCGTGGCGGGCCGACGCGGCATACGGTGAGGCGGTGAGCCCCACGACCGTCATCCTCGTCGAGCCGAGCACCGAGCGCCAGCAGGAGTGGCTCGAGCTGGTGGCGGAGTTCGACGGGGGGCACGTCGACGGCGGAGGGTTCTTCGGCGTGACCGCCGCGGAGCTGGCCGACCCGCACGCGTTCGCGCAGTGGGTCGAGACGCTGCGGGCCCAGGAGCGTGGGGAGCAGGTGCCCGACGGCTTCGTCGCCTCGACCCTGCGCTGGGTCGAGACCGAGGGCCGCCTGGTCGGGACCGTCAGCCTGCGGCACGAGCTCAACCCGTTCCTGCTGCAGGTCGGCGGGCACATCGGGTATGCCGTGCGCCCCACCGCGCGCCGCCGGGGTGTGGCCACAGCGGCCCTCGCAGCGATGCTCGAGGTCGCCCGCGCCCGCGGCCTCGAGCGGGCCCTGGTCACCTGCGACGACGACAACGTCGGCTCGGCCCGCACCATCGAGGGCAACGGTGGGGTGCTCGAGGACGTCCGCGACGACAAGCGCCGCTACTGGATCGCCCTGACCTGACCGAGCGGTGCCACCCGCGACGTCAGGCGCTGGTCCGTCGATAGGTGCGGCGGTAGGCCAGAGGGGACAAGCCCACGGCGGCGCCGAGCTGGTTGCGCAGCGACGCGCTCGTGCCGTAGCCGCAGCGGGAGGCGACCTCGTCGACGCTCAGGTCGGTCGTCTCGAGCAGGTGCCGCGCGCGCTCGACCCGCACCCTCGCCAGCCACGCGCCGGTGCTCTCACCAGTCTCCTCACGGAAGCGGCGGGTGAAGGTGCGCACGCTCATCCGGGCGTGCGTGGCGAGCGCGGTGAGGTCGAGGGGCTCGGCGAGCCGGTCGACGGCCCAGGCCCGGGTGGGGCCGGTGCCGTCGTCGCCCGGAGGGGGCAGCGGCTGGTCGATGAACTGCGCCTGGCCGCCGTCGCGCCACGGCGCGACCACGGCGCCACGGGCCACCCGGTTGGCGACCTCCGAGCCGTGGTCGGTGCGCAGCAGGTGCAGGAGAAGGTCGATGCCGGCGGCGTTGCCGGCCGAGGTGAGGACGTCGCCGTGGTCGACCCACAGCACGTCGGGGTCGAGGTCGACGGTGGGGAAGAGGCGGCGGAAGTCGTCGGCGTGGGCCCAGTGGGTCGTGGCCCGCCGGCCGTCGAGCAGGCCCATCGCTGCGAGCACCCAGGCGCCGGTGCAGATGGAGACCCAGCGCACTCCGGGCCGGGCGGTGGCGAGGAGCGCCGCGAGGTCGTCGGGCATTCGCCCGGTGTGGAGCAGGCGCCCCCTGGTGATGCCGGGCACCACGATGGTGTCGGCGCTCGCGAGCGCCGTGCCGGCGTGGGTCGGCAGGGCCTCGAAGCCCGCCGAGGTGAGCACCGGCCCGTCGTCGACAGTGCACATCCTCACGTCGTACGCCGGCGGCCGGGTCGTGTCCTGGCTCTCGTCGGCCAGCTCGCCGGCCCGCAGGAAGCGGTGGGGGAGCCCGAGCTCGAAGGCGACGACCCCGCGCAGGGCGAGCACCACCACCCGGTGGGGTTCGACGGACGACGTGGGCATGGCCGGATCTTTTCACACATTGTCTCGTCGGCCACTGGCCGCGGCTCTCCGCGGTGGCCCACACTCGTGTCGTGACCGCGCCGACCTCAGCCCGCCTCCCGCGCAGCAGCTCGCGGGACCGCCGCATCCACCCTGCCTGGTGGGTCGCCGCTGTCGCGTTCCTGACCGCGATCGGCGCCGCCGGCTTCCGCTCGACCCCGGGCGTGCTGATCACCCCGCTGCACGACGAGTTCGGCTGGCCCATCGGCGTGATCGGCGGGGCGGTCTCGGTCAACCTCGTGCTCTTCGGGCTCACCGCACCCTTCTCGGCCGCGCTCATGGAGACGCTCGGGATCCGCAGGGTCGTCGCCTGCGCCCTGCTGCTCGTCTCCGTCGGCGCGCTCCTGCCGGTCTGGATGACGGCGTCCTGGCAGCTCGTTCTCTGCTGGGGCGTCCTCGTCGGCCTCGGGACCGGGGCCATGTCGATGTCCCTCGTTGCGACGGTCACCGGCCGGTGGTTCGTCGCCCGTCGCGGGCTGGTCACCGGGGTGCTGACCGCGGCCGGAGCCACCGGGCAGCTGGTCTTCCTGCCGCTGCTGGCCTGGCTGGCGGTTAACCACGGCTGGCGCTCGGCGGCGATCGCCACCGCAGCCGGCGCGGCGGCCGTCGTCCCGGTGGTGCTGTGGCGATTCCACAGCCATCCCAGCGACGTGGGCGTCACGGCCTACGGGGCACCCGAGGGGACGCCGGTCGCCGTACCGCCGCGCGTGGCCGGCAACCCGGCGCGGGCGGCGGTCGCCACGCTGCGCGACGCCTCACGGCACCGCGTGTTCTGGCTCCTGGCCGGCAGCTTCATGGTCTGTGGCGCCTCGACCAACGGGCTCGTCGGCACCCACTTCATCCCCGCGGCCCACGACCACGGGATGGCCGAGACGACGGCGGCCGGGCTGCTGGCGCTCGTCGGCGTCTTCGACGTCGTCGGCACGATCTTCTCCGGCTGGCTCACCGACCGGGTCGACGCGCGCTTCCTGCTCGCGCTCTACTACACGCTGCGCGGGGCCTCGCTCTTCCTCCTGCCGTCGCTCTTCGGAGACGGCGTGCACGCCAGCATGTTCGCCTTCATCCTCTTCTACGGGCTCGACTGGGTGGCCACGGTGCCGCCGACGATGGCCCTGTGCCGCACCGCCTTCGGCGCGCGGGCACCCGTCGTCTTCGGCTGGGTCTTCGCCTCGCACCAGATCGGCGCGGCCATCGCCGCCGGTCTCGCCGGGCTCGTGCGCGACAAGCTCGGCACCTACGACCTGGCCTGGTATGCCGCGGGCTGCCTCTGCGTCGTCGCGGCCGCGCTGTGCGCCTCGATCCGGAAGAGGCCGGTGGGGCAGCTCGTCGCGACCCCGGCGTCATAGGGCCGGGGAATCGTCGCGCCCGCCTGTCGGTTGTGCGTGAGAGGGTGTGATCCGCCGCCCATCCACCCGTGACTGATGGAGCTTTGTTCCGGTGTCCACCCTCTTGCCGAACCCCACGGCCAGCACGCTCCGTCGAGGCTTCGGCATCCTGGCCCGCGGCATCCGCGAGGAGAAGCGGTGGTTCGCGATCTCCGTCGTCGGCAGCGCGGTCTACGGCATCATGACCGGCGGCACGGCCTGGGTCATCGGCCGTGTCGTCAACGACACCATCGCGCCCGCGGTCGCGGCGAAATCGGTCACGAGCGCCCAGCTCACCCACGCGGCCCTGCTCCTGGTGGCCGTCGTGCTGCTCAACGTCGTGGGCGTCATCGTGCGCCGGGTCGCCGCGGGCATCGTCGTGTTCAACCTCGGCGCGAGCTACCGCCGCAAGGTGACCCGGCAGTACCTGCGGCTGCCCCTGGCCTGGCACCACCGCCACCCCTCGGGTCAGCTGCTGTCCAACGCGAACGCCGACGTCGAGTCGACGTGGAACGTCTTCAACCCCCTGCCAATGGCCATCGGGGTGGTCGTGATGCTCGTCTTCGCCGGTGTGCAGATGCTGGTCGTCGACGTCTTCCTCGCCATCGTCGGCTTCACCGTCTTCCCGCTGCTCTTCCTGGCCAACATCGCCTTCCAGCGCCGGATGTCACCGAAGGCGACCCGCGCCCAGCAGCTGCGCGCCGAGGTCTCCGAGGTGGCGCACGAGAGCTTCGAGGCGGGCCTCGTGGTCAAGAGCCTGGGGCGCGAGGACCAGGAGGCCGAGCGCTTCCGCGTCGTCACCCACGAGCTGCGCGACGCCAACATCGAGGTGGGCCGCACCCGCGGCAGCTTCGACCCCGTCATCGAGGCGATCCCGCAGCTGGGCACCCTGGCCGTGCTGATGGTGGGCGTCTGGCGGGTCTCCACCGGCAACCTGTCGGCGGCCGAGGTCGTGCAGATCGCCTACCTCTTCTCGCTGCTCGCCTTCCCGGTCCGCTCGCTCGGCTGGGTCTTGGCCGAGCTGCCTCGTTCCGTCGTCGGCTGGGAGCGTGTCACGGCCGTCCTCGAGGCCCGCGGCACCATGACCTACGGAGCGACCGAGCCGGCCCACGCCGGCGCCAGCCACCTCCTCGTCGAGGACGTCACCTACGCCTACGAGGGAGAGACCGACGACGGGGGCAGCCGCCAGCGCGAGCGCCACGTCGCGATCGACCGCGTCACCCTCGACGTGCGCGCGGGCGGGACGACGGCGATCGTCGGCCCGACCGGCTCCGGCAAGTCGACCCTCACGAGCGTCATCATGCGTCTGGTCGACCCCGACACGGGTGCCGTCGTGCTCGACGACGTCGACCTGCGCACCGTGCGGCGCGGTGGCGTGGCCGACGTGGCCGCGCTGGTGCCGCAGCAGACCTTCATGTTCGACGACACCGTGCGCGGCAACGTCACGCTCGGTCTCGACCACTCCGACGAGCAGGTGTGGGCCGCGCTGCGCGTGGCCCAGGGCGAGGACTTCGTCCGCGCCCTCGGGAAGGGCCTCGACACCCGGGTGGGCGAGCGCGGCACCAGCCTCTCGGGGGGTCAGCGTCAGCGCGTCGCCCTGGCCCGGGCGGTCATCCGCACCCCCCAGCTGCTCGTGCTCGACGATGCGACCTCGGCCGTCGACCCGAGCGTCGAGCAGGCGATCCTGGGTGCCCTGCGAGCCAGCAGCACCGGCACCACCGTCCTCGTCGTCGCCTACCGGATGGCGACCATCGCCCTCGCCGACGACGTCGTCTACGTCGAGGAGGGTCGAGTCGTCGACCACGGCACCCACGAGCAGCTGCGGGCGCGGTGCGCCGGCTACGAGCACCTCGTCAGCGCGTATGCGCGCGAAGCCGCCGAGCGGGCAGCCGTGGCCGCCGACGAAGAACGGGCCGACGAGCGGGCGGGGGCCGAGTCGTGAGCGTCCGCAGCCAACCGCTGACCGACCACTCCGGCATCGAGGCCGGGCGCGAGCAGGGCACCTGGCAGACCCTCAAGCGGGGGGTCGAGCTGTCACCCGAGCTGCGTCGCGGTATCGGGGTGACCCTGGCCCTGGCGATGCTGTCGACCCTCGGACGGGTGCTGATCCCCTTCGTGGTGCAGCGCACCACCGACGACGGCATCCTGGGCACCGGTGGGCCCGACCCGGCGGTCGTCCTGCGGTACGTGCTGCTCGCGGTGCTCGGCGTGGCGGTCACGGCCGTCAGCTCCTACTTCGTCAA
The DNA here is from genome assembly GCA_039889245.1 of Dermatophilaceae bacterium Soc4.6. Classification (NCBI taxonomy): domain Bacteria; kingdom Bacillati; phylum Actinomycetota; class Actinomycetes; order Micrococcales; family Dermatophilaceae; species Dermatophilaceae bacterium Soc4.6. The sequence continues at coordinate 4,011,785 of JAZGVH010000002.1, forward strand.
CGTGCGGCTCTTCACCGCCTCGGAGAACGGTCTGTCGTCGCTGCGGATCCGAGCCTTCCGCCACATCCACGACCTGTCGATGCTCACCCAGAACACCGAGCGCCGGGGGTCCCTGGTCTCGCGGGTCACCTCCGACGTCGACACCATCTCGGCCTTCGTCCAGTTCGGCGGCCTGATGCTCATGGTCAACCTCGCGCAGCTCACGCTCGCGACGGTGCTCATGCTCTTCTACAGCCCGCTGCTCACCCTCGTGGTCTGGGTCTGCTACATCCCGCTCTTCATCATCATCCGCACCTTCCAGGGCGTCGTGGGCCGGGCCTACACCCGGGTGCGGGAGCGGGTCGGCGACATGCTCGGGGGCATCTCCGAGGCGGTCGTCGGGGCGTCGACGATCCGGGCCTACGCGGTCGAGGACCGCACCGCCCAGCGCATCGACACCGCGATCGAGGACCATCGGCGGGCGGCCATCGGGGCGCAGGCCCGCGCGGTCGTCGCCTTCACGTCGGGGCAGCTCGTCTCGGGTCTGACGACCGCCGTGGTGATCGTCGTCGGCACGCTCATCGCCGTCCGCGGCGACCTCTCCCTCGGCGAGCTGCTCGCGTTCCTCTTCCTGGTCAACCTCTTCACCACCCCGGTGCAGCAGGCCACCGAGATCCTCAACGAGATGCAGAACGCCGTGGCCGGCTGGCGTCGGGTCATCGGCATCATCGACACCCGCGCCGACGTGGCCGACCCGGGCGCCGACGGGGTGGACCTGCCTCGCGGACCGATCACCGCAGCCTTCGACGGAGTGTCCTTCGCCTACCCGGGCGGGGGCACCGTCCTGCACGACGTCTCGCTGCAGATCGAGCCGCGCTCGCGGGTGGCCATCGTCGGCGAGACCGGCTCCGGCAAGTCGACCTTCGCCAAGCTGCTCACCCGGCTCATGGACCCGAGCAGCGGCCGGGTGCTGATCGACGGGGTCGACCTCCGGCAGGTGCGCTTCGGGTCGCTGCGGGCCCGGGTCGTGCTCGTCCCGCAGGAGGGCTTCCTCTTCGACGCGAGCCTCCTCGACAACATCGTCTTCGGCACGCCCGGGGCGAGCCGCGACGACGTGCTGCTCACGCTGACCGAGCTCGGGCTCGACGGCTGGCTCGAGTCGCTGTCGGAGGGGCTCGACACCGAGGTCGGGCAGCGCGGGGAGTCGCTCTCTGCGGGGGAGCGTCAGCTGGTGGCGCTCGCCCGGGCCTATCTCGCCGACCCCGACCTGCTGGTGCTCGACGAGGCGACCTCGGCCGTGGACCCCAGCACGGAGGTCCGCATCCAGCGGGCCCTCGACAGCCTGACCAGGGGGCGCACCTCGATCGCGATCGCCCACCGCCTCTCCACGGCCCAGGCTGCCGACGAGGTGATCGTCGTCGACGCCGGCCGCATCGTCGAGCGCGGGCACCACAGCGAGCTGGTCGACCGGCAGGGCGTCTACACCGGCCTGCACGCCAGCTGGGTCGCCCAGCAGGGCTGAGTCGCGGACTATCTGGTGGCAGTAGCTCGTTATGCGACATCATGGTCACAGCCTCGGCCTCGACCCTCACCCGCCGGTGCGTCGGGCCCGGGTCGGGCCTAAGGTGGAACACACCCGTACCACTGACCGATGACCAGGGAGGAGCCCCATGATCCTGCTGCGACGCGAGCTCGGCGACGTGCTGCGCGAGGGACGCCGCCGGCAGGGCCGCACCCTGCGTGACGTCTCGGCCTCTGCGGCAGTCTCCCTCGGTTACCTCAGTGAGGTCGAGCGCGGAGAGAAGGAAGCCTCGTCCGAGCTGCTCGCCTCCATCTGCGGCGCTCTCGGCCTTCCGCTCTCCGAGGTCCTCGGTGAGGTGTCGACCCGCATCGCGGAGACGGAGGCACTGACCGCCCCCGTGCCGCTGCCGATCGCGGTGGCCTCGCCGGTGGCGTCCGCCGCCTGAGCGGCAGTCTCGTGGCCGGCTCGTCGGTCGTCTCCGTCGTCTGTCTGCATCTCAGCGTCGCCTTGCACACGCCCTTCGTCACGGCGCTTCGCCGCACCGATTCCTGCGAGACCCTGGTCGTGCGGGTCACCGACTCCGACGGGGTCGTCGGGTGGGGTGAGGCCCCGCAGGTGTGGCAGGTCACGGGGGAGTCGCTCGCGTCGGCACAGGCCTGTGTCGACCAGATGCTGGCGCCGGTGCTCGTCGGGCGTGACGTCGACGACTGGTGTGAGGTGTCGGCCACGGTGCAGCGCGCCGTGGCCCGCAACCACGGCGCCAAGGCGGCCGTCGACACCGCCCTGCACGACCTCGTGGCCCGGCGCGCCGGCCTGCCGCTGCCGCAGCTCCTGGCCCGGACGTATGCCGCCGCCGCACCTGCGGGCGCTGCTCCGATCGGGCTGCTGGTGTCGACCGACGTCACCCTGTCGGCCGGGTCGGCGGAGGATCTCGGGGAGGCCGCCGCCGCCCGGGTCGCCGACGGCTTCTCGACCCTGAAGATGAAGATCGGCACCGATGCGGCGACCGACGTGGCCCGGGTGCGGGCCGTGCGTGAGCGGGTCGGCCCCCACGTCGTCGTGCGCCTCGACGCCAACCAGGGCTGGACCCGCGGGGAGGCCGTCGAGGTCATCCGAGCCCTCGAGGAGGCCGACCTCGGCGTCGACCTGGTGGAGCAGCCCGTGGCCGGTGACGACGTCGAGGGTCTGGCCTGGGTGCGCAGCCGCGTGGGCCTGCCGATCATGGCCGACGAGTCGCTCTACTCCGTGATCGACCTCGACCGCATCCTGCGGCTCGGCGCCGCCGACCTGGTCAACGTCAAGCTGGCCAAGTGCGGCTCGCTGGCCGTCGGTGCCCTCCTGCTCGAGCGCGCCGCGGGAGCAGGGCTCGGCACCCTGGTGGGCACGATGATGGAGAGCCAGATCGGGGTCGGCGCGGCTGCCAGCCTGGCGGCGGCGCTGCCTACCTCCACCACGAACGACCTCGACGCCGCGTGGTGGGCGGCCCGCCCGCCCTTCGAGGGCGGAGTGACGTACGACGGCCCGACCCTCACCCTGCCCGACGCCCCCGGCCTGGGCGTGACGGCGTTGCGTCCGGCGGCTGGTTCGACCGCAGCGGGCCCACGGTGAGCATTCCGCCGGCGGACGACGGCCGGGCCACCTCCGGGGGCCACGTGGCCTGCCGCCGGTGCCGCTGCCGGCTGAGCGACCGGGTCGACAGGGCCGCCCCGAGCCTGCTCGACCGCGAGGCGACCGGCGGGGTGCCGACGATCGGAGCCGGCCTCGTGTGCCGAGACCCGGAGCCCGTCGTGGTGTGGGTCAGTGGGCCGCGAGACCGCACCGAGTCGCCCCGGGAGGAGGTGCCGGCCGGCTCACTGGTCGTGCACCCCGCCAGCACCCGCTGCCTGTGCTCCAGCGGAAGGGACACCGGTTGTTGCGGGTCGGACGGGTGCGACGGCCCGAACCGCTCGTGCGACCACTGCCACGCGGTCGTCGGGATGATGCGCACGGACTGCTGGACCCGCTACGAGATCCGCTTCCTCGCGTCCGCGGTCGATCTCGTTGGGCTCACCCACGGCTGAACCGCTTGTCCGTGGACGTCGTTGGGTGCTGGGCACCGATCGCCGACGCGCCCTCGCTGGGTCATCGGCGGGGGCGGTAGGTCGTGCGCTGCTTGCCGCCACCCGAACCGAGGGGGCGCTGCGCCCGGCCGTCGTCGCTGGGTCCGATCCCACCCTGGCAGCTCGGGCAGTAGAACATCGTGCGCTCGCGCGGGGCCTGGCCGATCATGGCGACCCGGACCGTCGTCCCGCAGCGCTGGCACGGCTGGCCGGAACGCGCGTGCACGTAGTGCCACTCACCACGCCTGCCGCGACCGGTGGTGACCTGGACGGCGCCCTCCTTGCCCCGGTCGAGCAGGCGGTGGGCGCGGGCGACGAGCGAGGCGACGCGTTCGGGGTCCAGCTCGTCGGCCGGTGACCACGGGGGGAGGCGCTCGAGGAAGAGTGCCTCGGCGGCATACATCGTGCCGACGCCGGCGAGGTTGCGCTGGTCGAGCAGGGCGGCGCCGATGGTCATCGGGCTCGCCCGCAGGCGTCGGGCGGCCTCCTCGGGGTCCCAGTCGGGACCGAGCACGTCAGGCCCGAGGTGTCCCACCAGCGTGTGCTCCTGGTCGGTCGGCACGACGTGCAGGTCGCCCAGGCGCAGCCCGAGCGCGGTCCAGGTGGTGGTCGCCATCACTGCGCGGATCTGGGGGTTGCCCAAGCGCCGGGCGCCGGGCGAGTCAGGGTGCTCGATCCGCCACTGCCCTTCCATCCGCAGGTGGGAGTGGATCGTGACCCCGCCCTCGACGCGCTGCAGGATGTTCTTGCCCCGGGGCACGACCTCGAGCGTGTGCCGACCGACGAGGTCGATCGTCGACAGCTCGGGCCACCGCAGGTCGGTCATCGTCAGCGGTGCTCCACGCAGCGCTCGGTCGAGTCGGTCGGCGGTGCGGTAGACGGTGTCACCCTCGGGCACGGGACGCACCCTCCGGAGGACAGGGGAGCACGCCGACCCCGGCGAGGGCGGTGTGACCGGCGGCGATGACGTCGGTCATCGGCGCAACCGGAGCCCTCGGGGCGTGGCGTGGAACCCCGCGCGGGCCAGCGCGTCGGCCAGCGGGTGGCCGGAGCCGAGCACCTGCGCCCCGTCGGTCTTCTCGACCGTGAGCCGGCCCAGCGCACCCTCACGGACTGACAGGGCCAGCGCGTCCGCGGCTCGTTGCAGGGCCGACGGCTCGTCGGTCCACGTCAGCAGCGTCTTGCCCCCGCGCTCGACGTAGAGCACCAGGTCACCATCGACGAGCACGACGAGCGAACCGGCCTTGCGGCCTGGTTGGTGGCCGCGGGGGGCACTCCTGTCGGCCTTGCCGGTGCCACCGGTGCCGCCGGGAGCCCTCAGGGCCGTGACGGTGGTCGTCGCGTCGCCGGTGTCGGGGTCGAGGGGGGACGTGGTGCGGTCGGGCCAGGTGAGGGCGGCGCCGTAGGGGTTCGCGGGGTCGCAGGCGGCCAGGACGACCGCGGGCGCCTCGTCTCGCTCGCGGCCGGTGTCACCGATCGAGCGAGCCTGCGCCCGCAGCCGGTCGACGGCACCGCTGGAGGCGAACTGCGCAGCACCGAGCCCCTCGACGAAGTACCCCCGGCGCACCCGGCCGGACTCCTCGGCCGCTGCCATCACCCGGTAGACGGCGGCGAAGCCACCGGGCACCGACTCCGCCATGACCGAGCCGCGGGTGAGGACGCCGTAGCGGTCGAGCAGCACCTCGGCCGTCGCGTAGGCGACGAGGGTCGCGTCGGGCTCGACCGGCGGGAGCAACGACCACCGACCCGCCGCAGACGGTGGGCCGACCCGGGCGGGCAGCGACGGCCGGGCGAGCCCTGACCGGGCACCGCCCATGCCACCGAGGGCACCGGCGCGCCCGGCATACCGGCCGCGTCGGGGCCCGACCTGGCGGCGCTTGTGGGCGGTGCGCCCGCCACCGAGCAGGGCCCTCAGCGGCGTCAGCGTGTCGTTGGTCAGGCGACCCGACCAGACGAGGTCCCACAGCACCTGAGCCAGCCCTTCGTCGTCGGTGCTGCCCACGGCGTCGGACAGGGAGCGGAAGAAGTAGGCGCCCCCACCGGCGAGGGCGTCGAGCACCGCGTGGTGCAGGTCGCCGAGCTCGCGTGACTCGTCCGGAGCAGGCATGGTCAGCGGGGCGAGGTCGGCGACGTGAAGCGAGACCCACCCGTCGTCGCCGGGGAGCGAGCCGTGGCCGCGCCAGACCACGTCACCGCTGGAGGTGAGCTCGTCGAGCATGCCCGGGGCGTATCCGGCGACGCGGCCGGGCAGGACGAGCGTCTCGAGGGCGCTCGCGGGGACGACGGCCCCGCCGAGCTGCTCGACCGCCCTGACGAGGCCCTCGAGGCCCCGCAGCTGACCGCCGACGCCCTGCCACGAGGGCAGGAAGCGGGCGAGGTCGGTGCCGGTGACCGGCTCGACCTCGGCGCGCAGCGCCGCGAGCGACCGTCGCCGCAGGGTCCGCAGGACGCCGGCGTCGCAGTAGTCGATACCCCCCGCGCCCGCGCCCGTGGGGTCGGGGCGCAGGGCTCCCTCGACCAGCCGCCCGGTCGAGACGAGTCGACGCAGGGCGTCCCTGACGACAGCGGTGCCCAGGCCCAGCCAGGCGGCGACGTCGGCGACCGGGAACGGGCCGTGGGTGCGGGCGTAACGGGCGACGAGGTCACCGAGGGGGTCGGGCACCGGTTGGAGGAACACGTCGGGGACACCGACGGGCAACGACGAGCCGAGGGCGTCGCGCAGCCGGGAGGCGTCCTCGACCGCCGCCCACCGCTCGTCCCCGCCGATCCGCACCCGGATGAGCTGGCGGGTCACCTCGAGGTCGACCAGCCACTCGCCCACCGTGCGGGCTGTGGTGCCGTCCTCGCAGCGGGTGAGGATCGCGTCGTGCGTGAGGGGCCCGAGCGCCCGCAGCAGGTCGACCACGTCTTCGGCGTCACGGCAACGACGGCTGTCGTCGAGCCTCTGCAGCTCGGCCTCGGTGCGGGCGACGGCCTCGGGGTCGAGCAGGTCGCGCAGGGAGAGGCCGTCTCCGCGGCCGAGCAGCTCGGCGAGCAGCGTCGGGTCGAGCGACAGCGCGGCGGCGCGACGCTCGGCCAGGGGCGAGTCTCCCTCGTAGATGAACTGCGCGACGTAGCCGAAGGTCAGCGACCGGGCGAAGGGGGACGGGCTCGCGGTCTCGACATCGACCAGCGTCACCTCGCGCGACCCGATCCGGCGCATGAGCTCGGTGAGACCGGGCACGTCGAAGACGTCCTGGACGCACTCGCGCACGGCCTCGAGGATGATCGGGAAGGAGGGGTACTGGCTGGCGACCTCGAGCAGCTGGGCCGAGCGCTGACGCTGCTGCCACAGGGCCTGACGCCGGTCGGGGCGTCGGCGCGGGAGCAGCAGGGCCCGCGCTGCGCACTCACGGAAACGGGAGGCGAAGAGGGCTGAGCCACCGATCTGCTCGGTGACGAGGTCGTGCACCTCGTCGGGCTCGAGCAGGATCAGCGACATCAGCTCGTCACCCACCTTGGAGCCGGAGCGGCGGCGCGAGCGCTCGGATCCGAGGTCGTCGTCGTCTCCGGCGGTGATCTCGTCGAACTCGAGGTCGGGCAGGCGGAAGACGATGCCGTCGTCACCGTGCATGGCCTGCACGTCGACCCCGAACCGCTCGCGCATCCGCGCGGAGACGCACAGGGCCCATGGGGCGTGAACCGGCGCGCCGTAGGGCGAGAGGACCGCGATGCGCCAGTCACCCAGCTCGTCGCGGAAGCGCTCGACCACGATCGTCCGGTCGCTCGGCAGGTGGCGGGTCGCCTCCTTCTGCTCGCCGAGGTAGGCGAGCAGGTTGTCGGTGGCCCACTCGTCGAGCCCGGCCCGGCCTACCCGCTCCCGCGCCTTCTCGGGAGACAGGCCACCGACCTCCCGGACGAAGCGCCCGACCGCCTCCCCGAGCTCGGTCGGGCGGCCGAGGGTGTCGCCCTTCCAGAACGGCAGCTTGCCCGGCACGCCGGGGGCGGGGGAGACCAGGACGCGGTCGTGGGTGATGTCCTCGATGCGCCAGCTCGAGGTGCCGAGGGTGAAGACGTCACCGATGCGCGACTCGTAGACCATCTCCTCGTCGAGCTCTCCCACCCGCCGACCGGCGCCCTCGGAGCCGGCGAGGAAGACGCCGTACAGACCGCGGTCGGGGATGGTGCCGCCGGAGGTGACGGCGAGGCGCTGGGCCCCTCGGCGCCCGGAGAGCACCCCGGTGACCCGGTCCCAGACCACGCGCGGGCGCAGCTCGGCGAACTCGTCGGAGGGGTAGCGTCCGGCGAGCATGTCGAGCACCGACTCGAGCACCGACCGGGGCAGCGAGGCGAAGGGCGCGGCGCCGCGGACCAGCTTCTCGAGGTCGTCGACGGCCCAGTCGTCGAGGGCGCACATGGCCACGACCTGCTGGGCGAGCACGTCGAGCGGGTTGGCCGTGACGGCGAGAGCCTCGATGCTCCCAGCCCGCATCCGCTCGACCACGACGGCGGTCTGCACGAGGTCTCCGCGGAACTTGGGGAAGACGACCCCCCGCGAGACCGCGCCCACCTGGTGCCCCGCTCGGCCGACGCGCTGCAGGCCGCTGGCCACGCTCGGGGGTGACTCGACCTGGATGACGAGGTCCACGGCGCCCATGTCGATGCCGAGCTCGAGGCTGCTGGTGGCGACGACGGCAGGCAGCTGGCCGGCCTTGAGGGCGTTCTCGATGTCGGCTCGCTGCTCCTTGCTGACCGAGCCGTGGTGGGCCCTGGCCAGCAGCGGTGGCGCCCCGGACGACGTCCCGGCCTGCGCCATCGTCTGCGCGGGGGTGCGGCGACCGGTGGACACCGGTTCGGCGTCTGACGAACTGAGGGTCGCCTCCTCGACCCGCCCCTCCCAGATCTCGTTGAGCCGGGAGGTGAGGCGCTCGGCGAGCCGGCGCGAGTTGGCGAAGACCAGCGTCGAACGGTGCTGGGAGACGAGGTCGACGATGCGCTCCTCGACGTGGGGCCAGATCGAGGCCCGCTGCTGCTGACCGGCGGCCGGCCCGCTGAGGTCCTGCTCGACGACCTCGCCGAGGGCCGACATGTCGGCCAGGGGGACGACCACCTCGAGGTCCCACTGCTTGGTCGACTCGGGCTGGACGACCTCGACCGGGCGACCGCCCGCGAGGAACCGGGCGACCTCCTCGACCGGGCGGACGGTCGCCGACAGGCCGACCCGCTGCGCCGGCTTGGGCAGGAGGGCGTCGAGCCGCTCGAGGCTGAGCGCCAGGTGGGCCCCGCGCTTGGTGCCGGCGACGGCGTGGACCTCGTCGAGGATGACCGTCTCGACCCCGGCGAGGGCCTCCCGCGCCTTGGACGTGAGCATGAGGAACAGCGACTCGGGAGTCGTGATGAGGATGTCGGGGGGCGTGCGCGCGATCGCCCGCCGCTCCTGGGCGCTGGTGTCACCTGACCGGACGCCGACGGCGATCGGCGACATCGTCTCGCCCAGGCGGTCGGCGGCGTGCCCGATGCCGACGAGGGGGCTGCGCAGGTTGCGCTCGACGTCGACCGCGAGGGCCTTGAGCGGGGAGATGTAGAGCACCCGACAGCGCTCGAGGCGCTCCTCGGGCGGGGGCGTGCTGGCCAGGCGGTCGATGGCCCAGAGGAAGGCCGACAGGGTCTTGCCCGACCCCGTGGGGGCCACGACGAGTGCGTGATGACCCGAGCTGATGGCCTCCCACGCCCCGGCCTGTGCAGCGGTGGGCGTGCTGAAGGACCCCCGGAACCATGCGGAGGTGGCGGGGGAGAAGCGGTCGAGGACGTCAGCTGCCATCAGGTGACCAACCCTGCCACCCACCACCGACAGGGGCCACCGCGCCGGTGTCGTGACCCCTCGTGGGCACGTGCCAGACTCGGCGGAATGCGGCTGAGCGTGTTCTGGACCCTGATGGACGACGAGTTCGGGTCGTCGTATTCCAGGTCACTCGCCCACGACCACACGCTGCTCGCCCTCGGCGACCGCACGGTCGACGAGGCGATCGAGGCGGGCATCCCGGCCCGTGAGGTCTGGGAGGCCGTGTGCGACGCGATGGACGTGGCGGCGGAGCACCGTCTCGGTCGGGAGCCCCAGAGGCCGAAGCGACGCTGACCGCCTGCGGGGCCGGGCGTGACCCGGGACCGATCTGGTGTCGGCGTGTCGTGCGTGTCGCCTCCGGTCTCGAACAGGTGTTCGGCTAGGTTGTCCACAAGGGGTCGGCCCGACACCTCGATCCACAGGCGGCACCGTCGTCTCGGACCGTTGTCGGTGCCGTCTCCTAACGTCTGACCCGCAGCCACGTTTTCGGCAGCAGCACCGTCCGACCCGGCAACACCGGGGTGGAGCAGCGGGTCGCAGGTGGACGGCATCCGACGAGCAAACAGGAAGTGGTGTGACATGGCGGTCAAGACGCCCGATCGTGACCAGGCGATCGCAACGGTTCTCGGTCAGATCGAGAAGCAGCACGGCAAGGGCGCGGTCATGCGTCTCGGTGACGACATCCGGCCGCCGATCGAGGTGATCCCCACGGGGTCGATCGCCCTCGACGTCGCGCTCGGTATCGGTGGGCTCCCTCGTGGGCGTGTCGTCGAGATCTACGGCCCGGAGTCCAGCGGTAAGACCACCGTGGCCCTCCACGCGGTGGCCAGCGCCCAGAAGGCCGGCGGGATCGCCGCCTTCATCGACGCAGAGCACGCCCTCGACCCGGAGTACGCGAAGAAGCTCGGTGTCGACACCGACGCCCTGCTGGTCTCCCAGCCCGACACGGGTGAGCAGGCGCTCGAGATCGCCGACATGCTCATCCGGTCCGGCGCCATCGACATCATCGTCATCGACTCGGTGGCGGCCCTCGTGCCCCGCGCCGAGATCGAGGGCGAGATGGGGGACAGTCACGTCGGCCTGCAGGCCCGCCTCATGTCGCAGGCCCTGCGCAAGATCACCGGCGCCCTCAACAACACCGGCACCACGGCGATCTTCATCAACCAGCTGCGCGAGAAGATCGGCGTGATGTTCGGCTCGCCCGAGACCACGACCGGTGGCAAGGCGCTGAAGTTCTACGCCTCGGTCCGGCTCGACGTGCGTCGCATCGAGACGCTGAAGGACGGCTCCGACGCCGTCGGCAACCGCACCCGGGTCAAGGTCGTCAAGAACAAGGTCTCCCCACCGTTCAAGCAGGCCGAGTTCGACATCATCTACGGCCACGGCATCTCCCGTGAGGGGGGCCTGATCGACATGGGCGTCGAGCAGGGCTTCGTGCGCAAGGCCGGCGCCTGGTACACGTACGAGGGTGACCAGCTCGGGCAGGGCAAGGAGAATGCCCGCACGTTCCTCAAGGACAACCCCGACCTGTCTGACGAGATCGAGAAGAAGATCAAGGAGAAGCTCGGCATCGGGCCGCAGGTCGACAAGCCGGCGGTCGCCGACGTCCCGGTCGACTTCTGAGCGAAGCGGCACGTCGTATGACGCACGAGCAGCTCGAGGTGGCGGGAGTCACGTCGCAGCAGGAGCGCCTCGCCGCAGCCGGCAGGGTACTGGCGGCTGCGGAGGAGGCGGCCCGAGCGCCCAGCGGATCGGCTCGCCGTCCTCTGCCCGAGCCCAACAGCAGGGCGACCGAGGCCGCACAGCGATGGGTCGACGGGCTGTCCGATCCGGCTGAGGCCGGGCTGGGGGCCAGTGGCCATCTGGACCTGGGGTCAGCAGCCCGGACACCGCTCGATGTCGAAGGAGCCCGTCAGGTGGTGCTGCGCCAGCTGGCGATGGGTCCACGCTCCCGTCGCCAGCTGGAGGACAAGCTGCGCCGGCGCGACTGCCCCGACGACATCGCCGCGGCCGTGCTCGACCGGATGGCGACCGTCGGGCTCGTCGACGACCAGGCCTACGCCGAGATGCTGGTGCGCTCGAAGCAGGCCGGCCGCGGGCTGGCCAAGCGCGCCCTCGCGCAGGAGCTGCAACAGAAGGGGGTGGACGACGAGCTCGTGGCTCACGCGCTCGCCTCCATCGACCCCGAGTCCGAGCGGGCCCGGGCCGAGGAGCTGGCCGCGAAGAAGATGCGCACGATGGCCGGTCTCGACCCGCAGGTCCAGTCGCGTCGGCTCTCGGGCATGCTCGCCCGCAAGGGCTACCCGCCCTCGGTCGTCTACGCCGTGGTCCGCGCTGCCGTCAACGATGCACGGGAGCATCAGCGCGACTGAGACGGCCTGCTCACGTGGTGGCGCACCGACAGGTGGGATCGGCGACGGCGGTCACCTGGCTCGCGACCGTTGCCACGACGCGGCAAACCCGGTTCTCAGGTTCTGCGGGGTCGTCCACCCCCGCACCTGACCAGCCGGCGCCGTCGCCTGCGGCCGGGCGCACGGCATACCCTTGACTCGCCATGACGAGCCAGACCACCCAGACGACGCCCAGCCCCGCGAAGACCTACGACGTGCGCACCCACGGGTGCCAGATGAACGTCCACGACTCCGAGCGCCTCGCCGGCCTGCTCGAGACGGCGGGCTACGTCGACATCAACGGGCTGCGCGGTGAGCGACCCGAGACGGCTGACGTCGTCGTCTTCAACACCTGCGCGGTGCGCGAGAACGCCGACAACAAGCTCTACGGCAACCTGGGGCACCTGCGGCAGGCCAAGCTGAAGAACCCCGACATGCAGATCGCCGTCGGTGGCTGCCTCGCCCAGAAGGACCAGGGCACCATCGTCGAGCGGGCGCCGTGGGTCGACGTCGTCTTCGGCACCCACAACATCGGCTCGTTGCCGGCGCTGCTCGACCGGGCGCGCCACAACCACGAGGCGGCCGTCGAGATCAAGGAGAGCCTCGAGGTCTTCCCCTCGACGCTGCCGACCCGCCGTGACTCCGCCTACGCCGCGTGGGTGTCGATCTCGGTGGGCTGCAACAACACCTGCACCTTCTGCATCGTCCCGAGCCTGCGCGGCAAGGAGGTCGACCGGCGTCCGGGTGAGATCCTCGCCGAGGTCGAGGCCCTCGTCGCCCAGGGCGTCATCGAGGTCACCCTCCTCGGGCAGAACGTCAACTCCTACGGCGTCGAGTTCGGTGACCGCCTCGCGTTCGGCAAGCTCCTGCGAGCCTGCGGGCAGGTCGAGGGTCTCGAGCGGGTGCGGTTCACCAGCCCCCACCCGGCGGCCTTCACCGACGACGTCATCGACGCCATGGCGGCCACCCCCAACGTCATGCCCAGCCTGCACATGCCGCTGCAGTCGGGCTCCGACACGGTGCTCAAGGCGATGCGACGGTCCTATCGCAGCGAGAAGTTCCTCGGCATCATCGACACGGTCCGCGCCCAGATCCCCGACGCCGCGATCACCACCGACATCATCGTCGGCTTCCCCGGCGAGACCGAGGCCGACTTCGAGCAGACCCTCGATGTCGTGCGCGCGGCGCGGTTCAGCAGCGCCTTCACCTTCCAGTACTCCATCCGCGCCGGCACCCCCGCGGCCACAATGGACGACCAGGTGCCCAAGGCGGTGGTCCAGGACCGCTACGACCGCCTCCTCGCCGTGCAGGAGGAAGTCTCCTGGGCCGGCAACCGCGCGCTCGAGGGCCGCACCCTCGAGGTCCTCGTCGCGACGGGCGAGGGTCGCAAGGACGCAGCCACCCGACGGCTGTCCGGGCGCGCCCGAGACAACCGGCTGGTCCATTTCGCGGTGCCCGACGGCGCCGTGGAGCCGCGCCCGGGCGACGTCGTCGACGTCGCCGTCACCTACGGCGCACCGCACCACCTCGTCGCCGACTCCGGCCTGACCGGCGGTCCGTATGCCGTGCGCAGCACACGCGGCGGCGAGGCGTGGGCCGCTCTCCAGGCCTCGGGCCACGCCAAGCCCGGTGTCTCGCTCGGGATGCCCGCGGTCGGTCGCCCCGCGGCCGTTGCGGAGAGCCCTGGCTGCAGCACGCACTGACTGCCCCGGGGTGGCTACCCTGTGCCCCATGGTCGACACCGCCGAGCCACCCCCGCTCGATCTGGCGTCACTGCTCGGCCAGGCGTCCCACGCCCTGACGGCCCGGGTCGGCGCCGAGCTGGTCGACCTCGGCCTCTCGGCCCGCGACTATGCCGTGCTCTGGCGCGCCGCCCAGGGGGAGCGCACCCAGGTCGAGGTCGCCGAGCTGGCGGGCCTCGACAAGACGACGATGGTCGTGACGCTCGACGGGCTAGAGAGGTCCGGGCTGGCGAGGCGTCGGGTCCTGCCGAGCGACCGGAGAGCCCGGGTCGTCGACGTCACCCCCCGGGGACACGCCCTGTTCGAGCAGGCCCACGTCGTGGTGGGCCGCGTCTACGGCGACGTGCTCGCAGCGCTCGACCCGGCCCACGCCCAGGGGTTCCTCGGCTGCCTGTCGACCCTCACCGCCGGCGTGCTCGGCCCGCCCCACGTCGGGACGATCCCTCGCCGCCGACCGGTGCCGGCACCCCCGCCCCGACCCGACACCTCGGTGACCCGGGCCGGGGTGTCGCTGGTGTCCCACCGTGGCCCCGCTCGGGCCACGGCACCCCCGACTGGTTGACTGGTCCCATGGCCGTCCGTCCCGTCGTCATCTGCGGGGAGCCCGTGCTCCACCGCCCCGCCGCCCGTGTCGAGGCCTTCGACGAGGTCCTCGCCGAGCTGGTGACCGACATGTTCGAGACCATGGACGCCGCGCACGGCGTCGGTCTCGCTGCCCCCCAGATCGGGGTCGGTCGGCGGCTCTTCACCTACGAGCTCGCCAACGACGACGGCGTGCCGGCCCGTGGGGTCGTGGTCAACCCCATCCTCACCGTGGGCCGGGTGCCCGACGTGCGACCCGACCCTGACGACGACGCCGAGGGCTGCCTGTCGGTGCCGGGGGAGTCCTTCCCCCTCGTGCGCGCCGACCACGTGCGGGTGCAGGGCTTCAACGCCTGGGGCGAGCCGCTCGACTTCGAGGCCACCGACTGGTTCGCCCGCTGCATGCAGCACGAGTTCGACCACCTCAACGGCAAGCTCTACGTCGACCGGCTCGACGGCCGGTGGGCCAAGAAGGCCAGGAAGGCAGTCAAGGCCAACGGCTGGGGCACCCCGGGCCTGACCTGGATGCCGGGCGTCGACGTCGACCCCTTCGGCCACGACGATCACGACGAGCACGACGAGCACGAGGGCTGCGACCACGTGGCCGCCGGCCACGGCGACCTCGAGCACGACCAGCGTCTCGTCTGACCTCGACGCGCCCCGTATGCCGTTCACCCCGCTCCCGCTCGACCCCCTCGAGCCTGCCGAAGGGCGCGACCAGGTCGAGCTGGTCGTCATCGCCGTCGTCGGCCCGACCGCGACGGGCAAGTCCGACCTCGCGCTCGACCTCGCGGAGCGCCTCGGCGGCGAGGTCGTCGGAGCCGACGCGATGCAGCTCTACCGGGGGATGGACATCGGGACGGCGAAGCTGACGACGGCCGAGCGCCGCGGCATACCTCACCACCAGCTCGACGTGCTCGACGCGCGCGACGAGGCCAGCGTCGCGGCCTACCAGCGGGAGGCGCGCGCCGACGTCGCCGCCATCTCGGGGAGGGGACGACGACCCGTCCTCGTCGGCGGGTCGGGGCTCTACGTCCGCGCCGCCCTCGACACGCTCGAGATCCCCCCGACCGACCCGGCCGTGCGGGCCCGGCTGAGCGATGAGCTGGAGCGTGACGGCACGGCGTCGCTGCGCGACCGGCTCGTGCGGCTGGATCCCGTTGCGGCCCAGGCCATCGATCCGAGCAACGGGCGCCGCCTGGTGCGGGCCCTCGAGGTCATCGAGCTGACCGGTCGGCCCTTCTCGGCCACGCTGCCGAGCCGCGAGCTCGCCCGCCCCACGGTCATCCTCGGTCTGCACGCCGAGCGAGCGACCCTCGATGCCCGGATCGAGGCGCGGGTCGAGCGCATGTGGGACGCCGGCCTGCTCGACGAGGTCGAGTCGCTGCTCGGGCAGGGCCTGCGGGAGGGCCGCACGGCGTCGCGGGCCATCGGCTACGCCCAGGCCGTCGGGCAGCTCGACGGCGTCCTGACGGGGGCGCAGGCCCGGGCCGGGACCGCGGCGGGCACGAGGCGTCTGGCTCGCCGACAGCAGTCGTGGTTCACCCCCGACCCCCGGGTGGTCTGGCTGCCGCACGACGCGCCCGACCTGCTCGACCGGGCGCTGGCCGAGGTCACGGCAGCCGACACGGGTGTCAGGGCGGCGAACCCGTGATCGGCCCTGCCAGACTGACCCCGTGATCCCCACGAGCCTGCCCTTCACCAAGGGCCACGGCACCCAGAACGACTTCGTCCTCGTGCCCGACCCCACCGGCGCCCTGGACCTCACCCCCGAGCAGGTGCGCTTCCTCGCCGACCGCCGCTGCGGAGTCGGCGGTGACGGCGTCATCCGCGTCGTGCCCACGGCGCTCGCGGCCGACGAGGACGTGCGCGACCAGGCCTCGGCAGCCCGGTGGTTCATGGACTACCGCAACGCCGACGGCACGCCCGCCGAGATGTGCGGCAACGGCACGCGGGTCTTCGCGGCCTACCTGCGCCGGGAGGGCCTCGAGGAGTCCGACTCCTTCGCCATCGCGACGCGCGGCGGCGTCAAGGCCGTCTCCCTCACCACCGACGGGTATGCCGTCGACCTCGGCCCGTGGCGGGTCATCGACCCCGTCGGTGCGCGTCGTCGGGGCTTCGACGCCACAGTCCGCCCGCACGGCGGCCCCGAGCTGCCCGCCCTGCGGATCGACCTGGGCAACCCGCACGCCGTGGTGGTCCTGCCGCCGCAGATCGACCTCGACGACCTCGACCTGAGCCGGGCGCCCGAGGTGAGCCCGACCCCGTCGGAGGGCACCAACGTGGAGTTCGTGCGCGCCATCGCGCCCGGCCACATCGCGATGCGGGTGCACGAGCGCGGGGTCGGGGAGACCCGGTCGTGCGGCACCGGCGCGGCCGCGGCCGCGCTCGCCGTGCGGTGGTGGGAGGCGCAGGTGGACGACGCCCTCGACGCCGAGAGCCTCGACGCCGCCACCTGGACCGTCGACGTCCCCGGTGGTCGGCTGACCGTCACGGCGCAGCCCGGGCACCGGGTCGAGCTGGCCGGACCGGCCGTCCTCGTGGCCGACGGACACGTCTCCCTCTACTGACGCCGGCCCCCGGCCTACTGACGCCGGCCCCCGGCCTGCTGACGCCGGCCTCGGCCGGCTCCCGCCGGCCCACAGCCGTTCCACCACCGATCCCGAAGAGAGCACCATGAGCACGCACCCCCTCGACCCGATCTCCGCTGCCGAGATCACGGCCGTGACCGCCACGCTGGCTCGCGAGCACGGGGTCGGGGTGGGATGGCGGGTCACGTCGATGGAGGTGCCCGAGCCGCCCAAGGCCGAGCTCGCGGCCCACGAGAGGGGTGAGGTCCCGGCTCCGCTGCGACGGGCCCGGGTCGTGGCCTACGACCGGGTCTCGACGCTGACGCACGTGGCCGTCCTCGCGCTCGCAGGCGACGGCGAGGTGGTCGCCACCCTCGAGTCGTGGGAGACGCACGAGGGGGTGCAGCCCAACGTCACGGTCGACGAGTGGACCGAGGCCGACGCGATGCTCCGCTCGCACCCCGACGTCATCGCGGCGCTGGCGGCCCGCGGCATCACCGACCTCGACCTGGTCTTCATGGACACGTGGACCTACGGCGGCGCGCTCGTGCCGCCGCAGTATGCCGGGCGTCGCCTCGGCTGGAGCGACAGCTGGGTCAAGCGCGAGGCCGGCGCCAACCCCTACGCCGGCCCGGTCGGTGGACTGCACTGCGTGCTCGACCTCGGCTCGATGGAGCTGCTCGAGATCGAGGACACGCCGGCGGCGGAGCGCCCCGAGGTGATGGGCGAGTACGTCCCGTCGCTGGTGCCCGAGCGGATCCGGCAGCGCTCGACCCGACCGCCCGTGGCGGCCCTCGACGTCGTGCAACCCGACGGGCCGGGCTTCAGCGTCGACGGGCACCTCGTGCAGTGGCAGGGCTGGAGCCTGCGGGTCGGCTTCAACCACCGCGAGGGCCTGACCCTGCACCGGATCACCTTCCAGGACGGTGACCGGGCGCGCTCGATCGCCAACAAGCTGTCCTTCGCCGAGATGGTCGTGCCCTATCGCGACCCGTCGGTCGACCACTACCGTCGCACCGCGTTCGACATCGGGGAGTGGGGCCTGGGCTTCATGACCACCTCGCTCGAGCTGGGGTGCGACTGCCTCGGCGAGATCCGCTACCTCGACGCGACGCTGCACGACAGCCACGGCGCTCCCACGACGATCCGCAACGCCGTCTGCCTCCACGAGGAGGACGACGCGATCCTGTGGAAGCACGTCGACCACGACGCCGGCGCCGAGGTGCGGCGCTCGCGACGCTTCGTCGTCTCGTGCCACGTCACGGTCGCCAACTACGAGTACCTCGTCTACTGGCGGTTCTACCAGGACGGCAACATCGAGTGCGAGGTCCGGGCGACCGGCATCATGGTGGTCACCCACGTGGCCGAGGGCCAGCCGCACCCCCACGGCACACTGGTCGACGAGCGCACCTACGCGCCGTTCCACCAGCACTTCCTCGTCGCCCGGCTCGACCTCGACGTCGACGGGCCGAGCAACACCGTCATGCGCAGCGAGACCCGGGCGCTGCCGATCGGCCCCGACAACCCCTACGGCCTCGCGCTGGTCCAGGACCAGACCCCGATCGAGACCGAGGGCTACGACGACATGTCGTGGGAGACGCAGCGCGGGTGGAAGGTGGTCAACGAGCAGACGACCAACGGCCTCGGCACCCACCCCGCCTACAAGCTCGTGCCCGGTGCGGCGATCCCCCCGATGTTCCCCCCGGGCTCACCGCTGCTGGAGCGGGCGGGCGTCATCTCGCACAGCGTCTGGGTCACGCCCTACGATGCCGGGCAGCGTTGGCCCAGTGGGGAGTTCGTCAACCAGAGCACGGTCGACCGCGGGTTGCCCGAGTGGGTGAAGGCTGGGAGGGTCACACGCAACACCGACGTCGTGCTGTGGTACGTCTTCGGCATCCACCACGTCACCCGACCCGAGGACTGGCCAATCATGCCCGTCGACGTCGTGCGCTTCGAGCTCAAGCCCTTCGGCTTCTTCGACCGCAACCCGTCGCTCGACGTCGCGCCGCCAGCCGGGGGGCACTGCGCGCCCTGACGAGCCCTGACGCGCCCTGGGGGTCAGCGCCAGCGCACCTCGAGCACCCGGAACCCTCGGGCGTGAGCCACCCGCTCGCACTCGAGGCCGGTCAGCGCGCCGTCGTGCGAGCGGATCCAGCGCTGCAGCGAGTCGGAGCCGAGGTTCTTCTGCACGACGAGGTGGGCCACCCCCTCGGGTCGCAGGCGCGGCAGCCAGGTCTCGAGCATCTCGTGCAGCGCCTCCTTGCCCACGCGGATCGGCGGGTTCGACCAGATCAGGTCGAAGGTGAGGTCGGCCGGCACCGCCTGCGGGGTGGCGGCGGTGACCCGGTCGGCGACGCCGACGGTCTGCGCGTTGTCACGGGTCAGTCGCAGCGACCGCTCGTTGACGTCGACGGCGTACACGTGGGCGGCGGGGCAGCGCAGCGCGAGCGACAGCGCGATCGGGCCCCAGCCGCAGCCGAGGTCGAGGAACACGCCCTGGGGCGGCGGTGGTGGCGCCTCGTGCAGCAGCACCCCCGTGCCGATGTCGACGCGGTCGGGCGAGAAGGTGCCACCGGCGGTCTGGACCTCGACCCGCTGCCCCGCGAGCTCGACGCTCAGGGTGCGTCGTCGCTCGGGGCTGGCCGGCTCGGCAGAGAAGTAGTGGTCACTCACGCGCCGACAGTATGCCGCGTCAGCCCTCCTGACCGTCACGAGCGGGCCGTCGTTCTTGGCCCGGTCGGTCGTCTTCCGGCCAGGCTGCCGCTCTGCGCAGGCTCGCCTGCATGCCCTCCAGGGTCAGGGCGAAGTGCGCCTGCGCGCAGGCGCCGGCGGCCTCGACCCGCCCGGCGACCAGGTGCCCGACCAGCTCCTCGTGCTCCGCGAGCGCCCGGTCGAAGAACTCCTGCTCGTAGGGCTCGGCCCCGAAGCCGAGGGTGACAGCGGTGGTGAGCCGCACGCTCTCCGCGACCAGGTGGCGGTTGCGTGCGGCCGCGCCGACCAGCCCGTGCAGGCGGCGGTCGGCAGCGCGGGCGTCGATCATCGAGCCGACGGCGCGGAACTGGTCGAGCCCCCCCTGGAGCTGCGCGACGTCGTCGTCGGAGCGACGCTCGGCGGCAGCCCGGGCGATCATGCCCTCGACCAGGCACCGGTAGTCGAAGAGGTCGACCAGCCGCGGCAGCTCGTGCTGCAGCACGCGGCGGGCGACCTCGGGGGCGACCCGCTCCCACGAGACGGCAGCGACGAAGCTGCCACCGTCGCGTCCGCGCCGCACCTCGATGAGCCCCTGCTCCGCCACCTGGTGCAGGGCCTGCCGGAGCGTGGCCCGGCTGACCTCGAGACGCTGCGCCAGCTCGCGCTCGGCCGGTAGCCGCTCACCGGGGGAGAAGGCGCCGATGGCGATGCCGGTGACGAGCCGGTCAGCGACCGAGGCCGTCGCGCTGGCCCGCACGGCGGGGGCCACGGGGGCCAGCATCCGCTCCGCGTCGTCGTGGTGTCGGCTCTCCATCCGGGGAGTCTAGGAGCGGGGACGGTCCCGCCCAGCCGACCAAAGGTATTGTCATCAGACCTTTATGGTGGTTGACTCCTTCCCCTGTGGGGCGACACCCCCCTGCCCCACGCCGCGCGGGGTGTCGCCCCACGGCTGTCGTTCCGGCCCCACCCCCGAGCTGAGGAGCCAGACGTGGCTACCACCGTCGACCCGAGGTTTCCCGGCGCCGACCGGGAGGGCTATCTGGAGACCGCCCTCGGCCGCACCTGGTACCGCGTCACCGGCGAGCTGCCCTCGCTGGGAAGCGACGCGCCCGCGCCCCTCGTGGTGCTGCACGGCGGGGCCGGCGCCGCCCACAACTACACGCTGATGATGGCCAACCTCGCGCGGGCGGATGCCACCAGCGACCCGGCGCGGCCGGTCCGGGCGGTCGTCCACTACGACCAGATCGGCTGCGGGGCCAGCACCCACCTTCCCGACGCACCGCCGGAGACCTGGACGGTCGGGCTCTTCGTGCAGGAGCTGCGGGCGCTCGTCGCCCACCTCGGCATCGAGCGCTTCCACCTGCTCGGTCAGTCGTGGGGCGGGATGCTCGCACCCGAGGTCGTGCTCTCCGACGACACCGGCGTCCTCAGCCTGACCATCTGCGACTCCCCAGCCTCGATGGCGCTGTGGATGGCGGCGGCCGAGGAGCTGCGCACCCACCTGCCGCCCGAGGTGGAGCAGACGCTGCGGCAGCACGAGGAGGCCGGCACGACCGACTCGCCGGCCTACCTCGAGGCGATGGAGGTCTTCTACGCCCGTCACGTGTGCCGCGTGGTCCCCAACCCGCCGGAGGTGACCGACAGCTTCGCCCAGATCCAGGCCGAGCCGACGGTCTACCACACGATGAACGGGCCCAGTGAGTTCTTTGTCGTGGGCTCCCTGCGCGAGTGGTCGGTGGTCGAGCGCCTCGAGGCGGTCACCGTGCCGACCCTGGTGGTCGCGGGCGAGCACGACGAGGCACGGCCCATGGTGTGGGCGCCCTTCGTCGAGCGGATCCCGGGAGCCACCTCACACGTCTTCCCCGGCTGCAGCCACATGCCGCACGTCGAGGAGCCCGAGGCCTTCCTCGAGGTCGTCGGCGGGTTCCTCGCCCGGCACGACCCCCGGGCCTGACCCGCGCCGACGTCCGGGCAGCGGCGTCGCGCCGTGGTCCAGGGGCGGCGGTGGGGGACGACACGGCATAAAGGAATCGACCCTGTCGTTGCCGCATGCGACCCTTGGGGAGACATGACGAAGCGATCACAGGTTCTTGCCGACAGGGCTGCGGCCATCAGTGCCGAGGCCGACTCCGACGACACCCGGCACCTCGTTGAGGGTGACGACCCCGGCCCCGGGCTCTACGACGGCGAGCAGCTCGAGCGTGAGGAGCGCGCCGCCCTGCGTCGCGTCTCCGGCCTGTCGACCGAGCTCGAGGACGTCACCGAGGTCGAGTACCGCCAGCTGCGGCTCGAGCGCGTCGTCCTCGCGTCCGTGTGGACCGAGGGCACGCTCGACGACGCCGAGAACTCCATGCGCGAGCTCGCCGCGCTCGCGGAGACCGCCGGCTCGACGGTGCTCGAGGGCGTCATGCAGCGCCGCCAGAAGCCTGACACGGCGACCTACCTCGGCAAGGGCAAGGCCCTCGAGCTGCGCGACATCGTCGTCACCGAGGGCGCCGACACCGTGGTCTGCGACGGCGAGCTCAGCCCCGGCCAGCGGCGCGCCCTCGAAGACGTCGTCAAGGTCAAGGTCATCGACCGCACCGCGCTGATCCTCGACATCTTCGCCCAGCACGCCAAGAGCCGCGAGGGCAAGGCCCAGGTCGAGCTGGCCCAGCTGCAGTACCTCCTCCCGCGACTGCGCGGATGGGGCGAGTCGATGTCTCGCCAGGCCGGTGGCCAGGCCGCAGGCGGTCAGGGCATGGGCTCGCGTGGCCCCGGTGAGACCAAGATCGAGCTCGACCGGCGCCGCATCAACACCCGCGTCGCCAAGCTCAAGCGCGAGATCGCCGGTATGAAGACCACCCGCGACACCAAACGCGCATCGCGCACCGCTCACGCGGTGCCCAGCGTCGCCATCGCCGGTTACACCAACGCCGGCAAGTCGTCGCTGCTCAACCGCCTCACCGGCGCCGGCGTCCTGGTCGAGAACTCCCTCTTCGCCACCCTCGACCCGACCGTCCGCCGGGCCGAGACGGCTGACGGGCGCGACTACACCCTCGCCGACACCGTCGGGTTCGTGCGGCACCTGCCGACGCAGCTCATCGAGGCCTTCCGCTCGACGCTCGAGGAGGTCGGTGACGCCGACCTGCTGCTGCACGTCGTCGACGGCTCGCACCCCGACCCCGAAGGCCAGATCTCGGCCGTGCGCGGCGTGCTGTCCGACGTCGGCGCGGCCGACGTCAAGGAGGTCATCGTCGTCAACAAGGCCGATGCCGCCGACCCCGAGGTGCTCGACCGGCTCCGACGCCACGAGAAGCACTGCCTCGTCGTCTCGGCGCGCACCGGCGAGGGCATCGACGCCCTGCTCGAGCTCGTGGCCGACGAGCTGCCCCGACCCGAGATCGAGGTCAAGGCGGTCGTGCCCTACGACCGTGGCGACCTGGTCAGCCGCCTGCACAGCGACGCCGAGGTCCTGGCCGTCGAGCACCGCGACGACGGCACCTTCGTGCACGCCAAGGTGTCACCGACCCTCGAGGCCGAGCTCGCGGCATACGGGGTCTGAGCGAGCCCGATGTCCGTTCTGCTGCTGGTCGTCGTCCTGGTCGTCGGTGTCGTCGTGCTCACCCCGCTGGCCGACCGGGTGCGGGTCCCACAGCCGGTGCTGCTGACCGTCTTCGGCCTGGTGCTCGCGTTCCTGCCCTTCACGCCCCAGCTCGACCTCCAGCCCGAGCTGGTGCTGCCGGTGGTGCTGCCGCCACTGCTGTTCGCGGCGACCCAGCGCACCACGGTGCGCGAGTTCCGCAACCACGCCGGTCCGGTGCTGCTGCTGGCCGTCGGCCTCACCCTGGCAACCGTCGGTGTCGTGGCCGTGGTCGCCCACGGGCTCGGCGTGCCGTGGACCGCTGCCTGGGTGCTCGGCGCCATCGTCTCGCCCCCCGACCCGGTCGCGGCGACGTCGGTGGCCCGCCGCCTGCACCTGCCCGGGCGCCTCGTCACCATCCTCGAGGGCGAGGGCATGTTCAACGACGCCACGGCCCTCGTGGCGTTCAAGGTCACCCTCGCGGCCGCCTTGACCGGCGGCTTCTCCGTCGCGGGCACCGTGCTCGAGATGGTGCTCGCGATCGGCGTGGGGCTCGTGGCGGGGGTGATCCTCGGCTGGGTCACGACCCGGGCGCTGGCTTGGGTGCACGACGGCTCGGCCGAGACCACGATCACCCTGCTGGTGCCCTACGCCGCCTACGTCGGGGCCGAGCACCTCGGGGGCTCGGGGGTGCTCGCGGTGCTGGCGACCGGGCTCTGGCTCACCACCTTCAGCCACCCGTCCACCACCTCCGAGGGGTGGCTGCTGGGGCGGTCGGTGTGGGCCTACATCGACTTCCTCATCACCAGCCTCGTCTTCGCGCTCGTGGGGTTCGAGCTGGTCAAGGTCATCGGGCGGTCGAGCTTCGACGCCACGACCCTGTGGCACGCCGGGCTGGTCGCGGTGACCCTCATCGCCTTCCGCGCCCTGTGGATCTTCCCGTCCGCCGCACTGGCGCGCGTCCGGGCCCGTCGTCGCGACGACCCCGTCCCCACCGGCTGGCGCGAGTCGGCGGTCGTCTCCTGGGCCGGGATGCGGGGGGTGGTCACGGTCGCCGCCGCGCTGTCCGTCCCCCTGGTGGTCGACTCCGGCGCCACCTTCCCGCAGCGCGACGAGATCGTGGTCATCGCGCTCGCGTGCGTGCTCGTCACCCTCGTCCTCCAGGGGCTCACCCTCGGTCCCCTCACCGCACGCCTCGGGGTCGGCGGGAAGTCCGACGACGCCGCGCGCGAGCTGGTCGCGCTGCGTCGCAGCGCCGCCGAGGCCGCCCTTCGCCTCGTGCGCCACTCGCTCGACGAGACCGGTGAGGGCGTGCCGACCTCCGTGCGCACGGCGGTGCTCGAGCAGTACGAAGGCTTCATCGCGGCCCAGACCGCGCTCCAGGACCTGCGCGAGCACGACCCCGAGGGCCACGAAGACGACGTCGGCGAGCTGCTGACGGAGTGGATGCGCCGGGCCGCCGGCGCCGAGCGGGACCACGTCGTCGACCAGCGTCGCCGGGGGCGGGTCAGCCCCGAGGTGGCCGACGACGCGCTGCGCGAGATCGAGGGCCGCGCCCTGCGGGCCGGTCGATGAGCAGGCCGTCCGGCCCGCTCCCGCCGACTGCCGAGCACGCCCGGCTGGCGCAGTCGCCCGGTGACGCCGACCCGTGGCGGCTCTGGGGCCCCTACGTCTCCGGGCGGCAGTGGGGCACCGTGCGCGAGGACTACTCCGCCGACGGCGACGCCTGGGCCAGCTTCCCCTTCGACCACGCCCACCGGCGGGCCTATCGCTGGGGCGAGGACGGGCTCGCCGGGCTCAGCGACCGCTACGGCTTCCTCAACCTCGGCGTCGCGCTGTGGAACGGCCACGACGACCGCCTCAAGGAGCGGCTCTTCGGCCTGACCAACCCGCAGGGCAACCACGGCGAGGACGTCAAGGAGCACTGGTGGCCGCTCGACGCGACCCCGACCCACGCCTTCGGCCAGTGGCTCTACCGCTACCCCCAGGCCGCCTTCCCGTATGCCGACCTCCTGGACCAGAACGACCCCGCCCACCGCGGCCGCGACCAGCCGGAGTACGAGCTGACGGACACCGGGGTGCTCGACGACGACCGGTTCTTCGACGTCGAGGTCACCCACGCCAAGGCCTCGCCCGACGACGTGCTGGTCACCGTGACCGTCACCAACCGCGGGCCCGACGCAGCCCCCCTGCACGTGCTGCCGCAGCTGTGGTTCCGCAACACGTGGTCGTGGGGGCGCGACGACCGTCGCCCGGTGATCCGGTCGCTCGAGCCTGCGGCCATCCGGGAGCCCGAGGGGCCCGGCGAGCTCGAGGTCGGTGACGTCTGCGCGGTCGAGGCCGAGCACGGTCTCCTCGGCCGATACACCCTTTTTGCCGAGGGGCATCCGCGGATCCTGCTGTGCGACAACGAGACCGACGCGGTGGGCCTGTGGGGTGCGCCGGGCGGGCCGGCCCACCCCAAGGACGCCATCGACCGTGCCGTGGTCCACGGTGACCCGTCGGCGCTGGCCACCGACGGCGTAGGGACCAAGGCAGCGCTGCACTGGTCGTGGGACTCGGTCGAGCCGGGGGAGTCGGTGACCGTGCGCCTGCGACTGGTCGCGGGCCCGCGTCCGCCCCGTCCGTTCGCGTCCTACGACACGGTCGTCGCCGACCGCCGGGCCGAGGCCGACGCCTTCTACGACGTCGTCATCCCCGAGCCGGTGTCGAGTCCCGATCGACTCACCGCGCGCCGCGCCTTCGCGGGCCTGCTCTGGGGCCGACAGCTCTACCGCTACGACGTGGCGCAGTGGCTCGAAGGGGACCCGGCCGGGCCGGTCCCCCCGCCGCAGCGAGCCGGTCGCGAGCCCTGGGGTCGCAACTCCGCGTGGCGTCATCTCGCTCTCGCCGACGTCATCTCGATGCCGGACGAGTGGGAGTACCCCTGGTTCGCCACGTGGGACCTCGCCTTCCACGCGGTGACCCTGGCCCACGTCGACCCGGCCTTCGCGAAGTCGCAGCTGCTGCTGCTCACCCGCGAGTGGGCCCAGCACCCCAACGGGCAGCTGCCGGCCTACGAGTGGTCGTTCTCCGACGTCAACCCGCCGGTGCACGCCTGGGCGGCCTGGCAGGTCTACGTCCTCGACGGCTCGCAGGACACCGGCTTCCTCAAGAAGGTCCTGTCCAAGCTGCTGCTCAACGTCAGCTGGTGGGTCAACCGCAAGGACGCCGACGGTTCCGACCTCTTCGAGGGTGGATTCCTCGGAATGGACAACATCGGGCCCTTCGACCGCACCAAGGGAGTGCCGCCCGGCTGGCGGCTCGAGCAGTCCGACGCGACCGCGTGGATGGCCGCGATGTGCTTGTCGCTCATGCGGATCGCGCAGGAGATCGCGCGACACGACCATGCCTACGACGACCTCGCGACGACCTTCCTCGAGCGCTTCCTGGCCATCGCCCGGGCCCTCGACTCCTTCGGCTCGATGGAGGTCAACCTCTGGCACGAGGGTGACGGCTTCTTCTACGACGCCCTCGTCGGGCCCGACGGCCAGGTCGAGCCGATGCGGGTGCGGTCCCTGGTCGGGCTCCTGCCCCTCCTCGCCGTGGCCAACGTGCCGGCGTGGGTGGCCGATGAGCTGCCCGACTTCACCGGCGCCCTGCGCTGGCTGCAACGGCACCGGGCCCGGGAGTGCGAGAGCCTCCTGTCGCCCGCGGGTGACGGACGGGCCTCGACCCTCGCGGTCGTCCACCCCGACCGCCTGGTGCGACTTCTCACGCGACTGCTCGACGAGGGCGAGTTCCTCTCGCCCCACGGCATCCGGTCGCTCTCGGCGGCCCACCGCGACGGGGTGACGGTCGACGTCGCGGGCGATCAGGTGACCCTGCGCTACGCCCCCGGCGAGTCCGATACCGGGCTCTTCGGCGGCAACAGCAACTGGCGCGGCCCGGTCTGGTTCCCCGTCAACGTGCTCCTCGTCGACGCGCTCCACACGTATGCCGCCGGGTCCGGCTCCGACCTCACCGTCGAGCACCCCACCGGGTCGGGGAGGGTGCGCGACCTGCACGCGGTGGCGTGCGACCTCGAGGAGCGGCTCGTCTCGCTCTTCCGCCCCGGACCCGACGGCCGTCGCCCGGGCGACCCGCGCGACCACGGCGACGGCCCGTTGTGGTCGGCGCACCCGGTCTTCAGCGAGTACTTTCACGGCGACACCGGCGTCGGGCTGGGTGCCTCGCACCAGACGGGGTGGACGGCGCTCGTCGCCCACCTCATCTGCGCCGGGGCTCACCGGGGCTCACCGGGGGTGACCGCGGGGTGAGAAAGGGTGGCGCAGCCCCGGGCGTCGTGTTTCGCTCAGACCGCAGAGCCACCACAGGTGCCCCGTCCGGCGCCTCGTCGGTGTGGTGGCCGCTCCCGAACGCAGGCTGAAACCCCAGGAGATCTTCGTGCCCCTCATCCCCTTCGCCGTCACCGGTCGTGGCAGCGGCGTCGCCCAGACCGTCTCGGTCGACGGCGCCGACTACACCATCGAGACCGACGCCTACCCGGCCTTCGGTGGGCGCGACGCCCACCCGAGCCCGCTGGCCTTCGCCCTGGCCTCGCTCTCGTCGTGCAGCCAGGTCACCGCGTCGATCGTCGCCAAGGAGCTCGGGCTCGTGCTCGAGCACGTGTCGTTCCGGGTCGAGGCCGACTTCAACCCCACGACGATGACCACCGGGGTCCACCGCGAGGGCGAGACGACCTTCCAGAACGTGCGGATCACCGCCGAGGTCGTCACGCACGCCAGCGACGAGCAGGTCCAGGTGCTCAAGACGGAGACCACCCGGCGCTGCCCGGTGAGCCAGCTCTTCGCCCGGGCCGGCGTGGAGCTGACGAGCGTGTGGACGCGGCTGGCGCCGGCTGCCTGACGGTCGTTGCGGCTGCCCGGCCGCGGGCGAGCGAGCGGGGGATGGTGCAATGGCGAGGACGGCAGCTCGGGGGCGACCAAGGAGGAACGCGATGGCGCGAGTAGTGGTGACCGGTGGTTCGGGCAAGCTGGGTCGGGCGGTGGTCGCCGACCTCGCGGGTCACGGCCACGAGGTCGCGCTCTTCGACCGGGCCCGGCCGACGGGCCTGCCGGACGAGGTGCTGGCCCACGTCGACTACCTGCCCGTCGACCTCACCGACTACGGCCAGGTGCTCGACGCGATGCTCGGCGTCGAGGAGCGGTGGGACGGCGTCGACGCGCTGGTCCACCTCGCCGCCGTGCCGGCGCCCGGGCTGGTGCCCGACCACGCGACCTTCACCAACAACATGAATGCCTCCTTCTCGGTCGTGTCGGCCGCCCGTCGGGCCGGGCTGAAGAAGATCGTCTGGGCCTCGAGCGAGACCGTGCTCGGCCTGCCCTTCGACACCCCACCGCCCTACGTGCCGGTCGACGAGGACTACCCGCCCCGCCCCGAGAGCACCTACTCCCTCACCAAGACGCTCGAGGAGGAGCTGGCCCGGCAGCTGTGCCGGTGGGACCCCGAGCTGTCCATGATCGGCCTGCGCTTCTCCAACGTCATGGACGTCGAGGACTACGCGCAGTTCCCCTCGTACGACACCGATGCGATGACCCGCAAGTGGAACCTCTGGGGCTACATCGACGCCCGCGACGGCGCCCAGGCCGTGCGGCTCAGCCTCGAGCACAGCACCCCCGGGGCCGAGGTCTTCATCGTCGCCAACGCCGACACCGTCATGAGCCGCTCGAGCGCCTCGCTCGTCGCCGAGGTCTTCCCCGGCGTCGCGGTGCGGCACGAGCTGGGTGAGCACGAGACGCTGCTGTCGATCGACAAGGCCCGCCGCGTGCTGGGCTTCGCGCCCCAGCACAGCTGGCGCGACCACGTCTGAGGCCGGATGCCGTTCGAGCAGGAGATGCCCCGCCTGCGCTTGCGCCGCCCCACCGGGCTCGACCTCGAGGCCTACACCGCACTGCACACGGACCCCCGCACGTATGCGCACGCGCCGGCGTCGATGCCCGACGCCGAGGGCTGCCGGGACCGTCTCGACGCTGACCTGGCGCACTGGGCGGCCTACGGTTTCGGCTACCTCGCGGTCGAGGACCGGGCCAGCGGCCTCCTGGTCGGCTGGGGTGGGGTCTGCGAAGCCGCCGCCGCCCCTCGCGGCCCGCTCAACCTCTACTACCGCCTTGCGTACGACGCCCTCGGGCAGGGCCTCGGGCGCGACCTCGTCTGCGCCGTGGTCGCCGCCGCGGTCGAGGAGCAGCCCGCGCGGCGGGTGCGGGCGCGCATCGGCAGCCACCACGCCGCGTCGCTGGCGACCGCTCGGGCCGCCGGCCTCGTCGAGGTCGACGTGCCCGCCGACCAGCCGGACGACCAGCCGGACGACCAGCCGGACTCGGCGTCGGTGGTGCTCGAGGCCCCGCACCTGACCTCGCTGGCCTCGGTCGACGAGTCGGTGCTCGCTGAGGTGCTCGACCTGTGGGTGCGGGTCAACGAGGCGGGTGGGGCCGTGGGGTTCTCGGCGGGTGCACCGCGGGCGGCGGTCGCCGATCGCCTCGCGGGCCACGCGGCCCTGCTCGCCGAGGGTCGCGCGGTGCTCGGTCTGCTGCGGGCGCCCGACGACCGCCTGCTCGGCTCGGCGTTCTGGCAGCGCGGCGCGTGGTCGGGGTTCGCCCACCGGTTGGAGCTGTGGCGGGTCATGGTCGAGCCCGCCGAGCAGGGTCGGGGGATGGGCGGCCTGCTCCTGTCGGGGATGCACGGCCTGGCCCGCCGGTGGTCGCCGCAGACCCAGCTGTGGTGCGCCGACTACCGCAGCGGTCGGGGCCTCGGCCGCTTCTACGCGCGGTGGGGCTGGAACGAGGTGGGGCGGCTGCCCTACGGGATCGAGCTGCCAGGGGGGGAGCGCGGTGACGAGGTGCACCTCGCTCGGCGTCCGCAGGGTGGGTTGCCCGTCGCCGACGGTCGCCCCTGACCGGTGCTGACCCGCCGGCGCGGGAGTGGCTGCCCGCGCCCTGTGGAGGGCCGACAGGAGAAGGGGCTGCGCGGCATACGCTGTGCCGTGTGAGTGCCTCCCTCGACGACCTGATGCACGCCGCGGTCGTGGGGGTGGGGGGCGCCGAGCGTCCCGGGCAGACCCAGATGGCCAAGGCCGTCGAGCACGCCGTCGAGACTGGTGAGCACCTGCTGGTGCAGGCCGGCACCGGCACGGGCAAGTCACTGGCCTACCTGGTGCCGGCGGTCAAGCACGCCGTCGAGAGCGGCAAGCCGGCCGTGATCGCCACGGCGACCCTGGCCCTGCAGTCGCAGATCGTCGACCGCGACATGCCGCGCGTGGCGGAGGCGCTGGCCCCCGTGCTGGGGCGTCGCCCGACCTACGCGCTGGTCAAGGGCCGACGCAACTACCTGTGCGCGCACAAGCTGCAGGGCGGCTTCCCCGACGACGACGACTCGTTGCTGTCGGTGGGCCAGGTCGACCGGGCGATGTCGCGGCTGGGCGAGGAGGTGCTGCGGCTGCGGTCGTGGGCCGACGAGACCGAGTCGGGTGACCGGGACGAGCTCGTGCCGGGGGTGAGCGAGCGGGCCTGGCGCCAGGTCTCGGTCAGCTCGCACGAGTGCCTCGGCAGCAAGTGCCCGATGGTGGCGGAGTGCTTCGTCGAGCGCTCGCGCGAGGCGGCGAAGGAGGTCGACGTCATCGTCACCAACCACTCCTTCATGGCGATCGACGCCTTCGAGGGTCGTCAGATGCTGCCCGAGCACGACGTCCTGGTCATCGACGAGGCGCACGAGCTGGTCGACCGGGTGACCTCCACCGTCACCGACGAGCTGAGTGCAGGCATCGTCACGTCGGCCGCCCGTCGTGCGGCCAAGCTCTCCGACCAGGTCGGCGAGGTCGAGGACGCGGGCGTCCTGCTCGAGGACGTGCTCGCCCAGCTGCCCGAGGGGCGGCTGCCCGGCCTCTCCGACGGGCTGACGCTGGCGCTCGAGCGGGTGCGCGACACCACCCGACGCGTGCAGTCCGACCTCAAGCCCCAGCCCGGCGCCGAGGGCGACGGCGCCCGGCAGGTCGCGCGGGCGGCGATCGACGAGGTCAACGAGAACGCCGCGCGCATCCTCGAGCAGCGCGAGCTCGACGTGGTGTGGGTCGGGCGCGACCCGCGGCGGGGCACCACCACCTTGCGCGTGGCGCCGATGAGCGTGGCGATGCTGGTGCGGGAGAGGGTCTTCCACGAGCGCACCGTCGTGCTCACGTCGGCGACCCTCGAGCTCGGTGGCACGTTCGACGCCGTCGCCGACACCATCGGCCTGCGCGGTGAGGGAGCCCCGGCGTGGCAGGGGCTCGACGTCGGCAGCCCCTTCGACTACCCGCGCCAGGCCATCGCCTACGTCGCGCAGCACCTGCCCGCCCCGGGCCGCGACGGTGCCGCGCCCGAGACGCTCGACGAGATCGAGACGCTCGTGCGGGCCGCGGGTGGTCGCACCCTCGGGCTCTTCTCCTCCATGCGCGCCGCGCAGGCGGCGGCTGAGCAGCTGCGGGCCCGCTTCACCAAGGACGGCACGACGATCGAGATCCTGTGCCAGGGCGAGGACCAGATCACCACGCTCGTGCGCGACTTCGCGCGCACGGCCACCACGTGCCTGTTCGGCACCCTCACCCTCTGGCAGGGCGTCGACGTGCCCGGCACCTCGTGCCAGCTGGTCATCATCGACCGCATCCCCTTCCCCCGTCCCGACGACCCGCTCGCGTCGGCGCGCTCGGAGGAGATCGCCCGCCGGGGAGGCAACGGCTTCATGGCCGTCAGCGCCACCCATGCCGCGCTTCGCCTGGCCCAGGGCGCCGGGCGGCTCGTGCGGCGCGGCGACGACCGCGGGGTCGTCGCCTTCCTCGACTCGCGCATGATGACCGCCCGGTATGCCGGCTTCCTCCAGCGCTCACTTCCCCCCTTCTGGCCGACCACCGACCAGGACATGGTCATCGCCGCCCTCCGCCGGCTCGACGAGACCGCCGCGCCGGTGCTTCCGGTGGCCGAGCCCGCGCTGCGCGGGCTCACCGGGACGCTCGCGTCCTCGTCCTCGTCCTCGTCCTCGTCCTCGGGTCTGGGCCCGGCCGCAGCCGCTGCGTCGCCCGCGGTCGACCACCGGCCGGTGGCCGGACCACCGCCGGCAGCGCCGGCACCTCGGACCGCGGTCACCTCGGGCCACGCGTGGACGGCCGAGGCCGACGAGGAGCTGCGCGACGCGGTCGACGCCGGAGTCGGCCTCGAGGAGCTGTGCGACCACCTCGAGCTCACGCCCGACGTCGTGTCAGTGCGGCTCGAGCAGCTGGGGCTACGGCTCGGCGAGGCGACGCTCGGCTTCGGGTCGTAGCGGTGGTCTCCTCGACCTCCACCTGTCCGCTTCGTCCGGGCGTCTTCCCGGGGCATACCGGGCGGCCTGGAGTCGAGGAGACCAAAGGACCACGACGGCACGGCCGCTGTCGGCGCCACCACCTAGGCTGACGACGTGCCGCTGCCAGCCCTGCTCCTCGTCTCCGGTCCGGAGGAGGTCCTCGCCGACCGGGCCGTGACCTCCGTCCTGCACGAGCTGCGTGACACGCTGCCCGAGCTCGAGGTCATCAGGCTCACCGCGTCGACCTACGAGGCCGGGCAGCTGCTGCTGCACACCAGCCCGTCTCTCTTCGGCGGCGCCAAGGCGGTCGTGGTCGAGGGGTTCGAGGAGACGACCGACGAGCTGCAGAGCGACCTGCTGGCCTATCTCGCCGCCCCGGCCGACGACGTGACGCTCGTGGTCACCCACCGCGCGGGCAACCGTGGCAAGAAGGTGCTCGACGCCCTGCGCAAGCAGGGCGCTCGGGTCTTCGAGGCGCCGGCGGTCAAGTCCGACCGAGACAAGGCCGAGTTCGTCACGCACGAGTTCCGCCGGGCGGGGCGCAAGGTCACGGGCGAGGCCGTCCAGGCCCTCGTGCAGGCGATCGGCAAGGACCTGCGCGAGCTCGCGTCCGCCTGCAGCCAGCTGGTCGCCGACACCGGCGGCCTGATCGACGAGAGCGTGGTCGAGACCTACCACGGGGGCAAGGTCGAGGCGAGCGGCTTCAAGGTCGCCGACGCGGCGGTCGGGGGAGACCGCGGTGAGGCGCTGGCCCTGCTGCGGCACGCGATCGCGACGGGGGTCGACCCCGTGCCGATCGTCGCGGTGCTCGCCTCGCAGCTGCGCCAGCTCGTTCGCGTCGGGTCGGCCGGTCGGGGTAGCTCGGCCAACCTCGCCCGCGAGCTGGGGATGGCGCCCTGGCAGGTCGACCGGGCGCGGCGCTCGCTGCAGGGATGGGACGGGACCGGTCTGGGGCGCGCCATCCAGGCCGTCGCCGCCGCCGATCTCGAGGTCAAGGGCGGGGGCCGCGACCCGGTCTATGCGGTCGAGCGTGCCGTCCTCGCCATCACCGCAGCCCGGGGCAGCCGGTGAGCTCCGAGGTGCGGGCCCGTCGCCCACTCGGCGTTTTGGGGGTCCGGTCTCCTCGCTGGTAGTCTCAGCTCTCGCGTGCGCGCTGGGGTCGTGTGCGCCAGCACGCTTCTGCCGCCTGCTCGGCGGCTCACTCCCTCAGACCTTCTTCTCTACGACCAAGGACACTCTTCGTGGCAAACATCAAGTCGCAGCTCAAGCGCATCAAGACCAACGAGAAGCGCACCGAGCGCAACAAGGCGGTCAAGAGCGAGCTCCGCACGTGGGTCCGCAAGTTCCGCGACGCCGCCGACACCGGTGACGCCACTGCGGCGCAGGAAGCCCTCAAGGCTGCCTCCACCAAGCTCGACAAGGCCGTCTCCAAGGGCGTCATCCACGCCAACCAGGCGGCCAACAAGAAGTCGGCGATGGCCAAGAAGGCCTCTGCTCTCTGATCTGCGCTCAGCCGACAGGGCCCGTCACCTCCACGAGGTGACGGGCCCTGTGGCCGTCCTTGTCGCGTCCGGGGCCGACCGTCGTGGGTCAGGCGGTGCGGCGGATCGCGTCCGCCACGAGGTCGAACCGCTGCTGGTCGAGCACGGCCCCCTCACGACGGATGGCGTCGGGGTCGACCCGCACGATGCGGTCGGTCCGGGCCTCGCTCTCACGGCCCCGGCTGTCCCAGGCCCCGGTGCCGACGTCGACCCACTCACGCCCTGACCGGTGCTCGCGCTCGCGCGAGGCGTCGTGGTCGCGGCTGGTGAGCATCACCCCGAGGAGCCAGTCCCCGTCGAGACCCACGAGCAGCACCGGACGGTCCTTGCCGAGGCTCGGGTCCTCCTCGAAGGGCACCCAGGTCCACACCACCTCGCCCGGGTCGGGGAGGCCGTCGGGCTCGGGCGCGTAGTGCATGGCGGGCACCCCGGGGAAGTCGCCCGGGTAGGCGCGCATCGCGAGCGGGCGTGGTGACCCGCGGTGGTCCTCGTGCGGACCGGACTCGTCGACCCTGCTGCCCCCAGCACTGACCCCCTCGGCGTCGACCGCATCGACCGTCTCAGGGGGACGGCTCATCCCCGCCAGCCTGCGACGCATCCGGCTCGCGAAACCCTCGACCATGCACGGAACCGTATCGTCCGGCGGCCCGTGGCGCCCGCCTCGTCGTGGACGGTCGCCCCCGGTGACGACGCCTAGCATGGAGACACCGTCTCGGTCAGCGCAGACCCGGCCCCCCTGCTGCCTCCCATCGCACCCCTGTGCACCGACCCCCGAGGACCACCACCGATGACCGACACCGTGGCCACGCCTGCCCGGCTGCACCGGCCGGACGCACCGGCGCCCGTCTCGCCGTCCCGCGTGAGACTGGCCCTGCTCGCGCTCGCCAGCGGCGGGTTCGCCATCGGCACGACCGAGTTCGTCACGATGGGTCTGTTGCCCCAGGTGGCAGCCGGCACCGGCGTCGACATCCCCACAGCCGGCCACTACGTGTCGTCGTATGCCGTGGGGGTCGTGGTGGGCGCACCCCTGATCGCGGTGCTCTTCGCCAAGGCCCCCCGCAAGCTCGTGCTCCTGGGTCTGATGGCCTTCTTCGCGGTCGCCAACTCGGCCTCGGGCTTCGCGCACACCTACGGGCAGCTGATGGGCGCCCGGTTCCTGTCGGGCCTGCCGCACGGCGCCTTCTTCGGCATCGGCTCGGTCGTCGCCGCCAGCCTCGTGCCCCGGGAGAAGCGCACCCAGGCCGTCGCGATGATGCTGATCGGCCTCGGGGTGGCCAACGTGCTCGGGGTACCGCTGACGACCGTGCTCGGCCAGTCGCTCGGCTGGCAGACGCCCTACCGGGTCGTCGGCGTCATCGGCGCGCTGACCATGGTCGCTGTCGCCCTGTGGATCCCTCGCCAGCCGGCCACCGGAGAGGAGTCGATGCGCGGTGAGCTCAAGGCCCTGACCCGCCTGCAGGTCTGGCTCGCGCTGCTGCTCGGCACCGTCGGCTTCGGAGGCATGTTCGCCACCTACGCCTACATCACTCCGACGATGACCGAGCTCGCCGGCTTTCCGCTGGGCTTCGTACCCGTCATCCTCGGGATCTACGGCGTCGGGCAGGTCGCCGGCATGTGGGTGGCGGGCCGGATCGCCCGATACGGCGTCATGCGGATGATGGTCGTCTCGATGGGCCTGATCGCGGTCGCGCTCGCGCTCTTCGGCTACGCTGTCCACGTCAAGGCGCTGGCCATCCTCTTCGCCCTGCTGCTCGGATTCCTGCCCTCGGTGCTCGTGCCGCTGCTGCAGACCCGCCTGATGGACGTCGCCCGAGACGGCCAGTCGCTGGCGGCCGCCCTCAAATACTCGACCCTCAACATCGCCAACGCCCTCGGCGCCTGGCTCGGCAGCATCGTGCTGGCCGCCGGTCTGGGCTACGAGTGGCCGAGCCGCATCGGGGCCGGGCTCGCCGTGCTGGGGCTGGGCATCGCGGGGATCTCGGTGGTCGTCGGGCGACGGAACCCCGACTCGGTCTGAGCACTACCTCGAGCCCCAGTGCCACGCGGGGGCGGTGAGCAGCCCCTGCCCCTCGACGCGGGTCTCGCCCAGGTCCTTGGTCAGGTGGACGCCGTGGGCCGCCACCCCTCGCTCGGACGACCCGCCCGAGGTGTCGTCGTCCGGGTCGTCGTCATCGTCCCGCCGGGGCTCGAGCGCGGCGATCAGCCCCGGGGCGTGCGAGACGACGACGACCTGGGTCGACGCCGACACCTGGCGGATGAGGCGCGCGAGCGGGGGCAGCAGGTCGGGGTGCAGGCTCGTCTCGGGCTCGTTGAGCACCATGAGGCGTGGCGGTCGAGGGGTGAGCAGGGCGGCCACGAGCAGGAGGTACCGCAGGGTGCCGTCGCTGAGCTCGGCCCCACCGAGGCGGCGCAGCATGCCGGGCTGCAGCAGCCCGACGTCGAATCGACCACCCGAGACCATGATGCTCAGCCGTGCCCCGTCGAAGGCGTCCCCGATGGCGTGGTCGAGGGCCGCAGAGTCGCCGATCTCGTGAATGGTCTGCAGGGCGGCGGCCACGTCGGCGCCCTCGTGGTCGAGCACGGGCGTGAGCGTGCCCACCTGGGGGGTGCGGGCCGGTGCGTCACGGTCGGTGCGGAAGCCGTCGTAGAACCGCCACGACCGCAGCTCGTCGCGCACCTCGAGCAGCTCGGGAGTGCGGGACGGGTCGGCCAGCTCGGTGAGCATGCTCTCGTGGGTGCGCAGGTCGCGGGTCAGCTCCACCCAGTCGCGACCGTCGCGCATCCGCACGAGGGGTCCCTTGCGCTCGACGAGCACGGCTCCCGGGCGGGCGACGGGACCGCTGAAGACGACCTCGCGCTTCACGATCGGGTCGCGGTCGAAGGCCGATGGCACCGACGGCATCATCTGCGGCAGGCCCAGGTCGACGAGATAGCCGAAGCCGCTCGACGCCGCGAAGCCCAGGCGCAGGCTGATCGGGCCCTTGCGCACGGTGCCCTCCACGGGATGACCCTCGCGGCGGGTGCCACCGAGCGTTGCGGGCCCGGCCCAGAGCGCCGACTGCAGCCCACCCTCGCGGGCCAACGAGCCGATGACCCGACCGGCGCCGCAGTCGGCGAGCAGCCGCAGCGCCCGGTAGAGGCTCGACTTGCCGCTGCCGTTGGCCCCCG
Source organism: Dermatophilaceae bacterium Soc4.6 (assembly GCA_039889245.1). NCBI lineage: Bacteria > Bacillati > Actinomycetota > Actinomycetes > Micrococcales > Dermatophilaceae > Dermatophilaceae bacterium Soc4.6. The sequence goes on from JAZGVH010000002.1 coordinate 4,048,800, forward strand.
TCACGACATCGAGACCGTGCAGTGGCACGAGGACCTCGCGCAGGGAGCGGTAGCCGCCGACGGCGACGGTGGTGAGCATGCGCTCGACGCTAGCGCCGAGGGGTGACAGCCCCCGGGAGGAGGCGGGCGGGGCTTCATACGGGAGGGAGGGGTGAACACTCTTGTTCGTGAGCGAACAGCAGCGTACGGTTCTGCCCGTGACGGCAGCCTGGCCCGACCCGCCCGAGCTCGTGGACGACCCTGAGCGAGCCCGCCAGGCGGCCCTCCTCGACGTGGCCGTGAGCTACCTCGTCGCGCACCCGCGGGCGTCGCTCGCCCAGATCGCGGCCGCCGCGGACATCGGTCGCACGACGCTCTTCAAGCTCTTCGCGACCCGGGACGAGCTCGAGCAGGCGGTCGCGCTGCGCGCGATGACGGTCTGTCAGGCGGCGGTCGACACGGCCCGGCGCACCGCGCGCGACGACGGCGACACCGACGGGGGACTGCGGGCGCTGGTCACGGCCCTGCTGCCGGTCGGACCCCAGCTCAACTTCGTCTGGCGCACGCGCAGCCCCGACGTCGACGACGACGTCAGCCGCGCCCAGGAGGCCCTCTGGCACTCGCTGGGTGACGCCCTCGGCGCCGCCCGGCGTGCGGGCGTGCTGCGCGAGGTGTCGACCTGGTGGCTCGAGCAGGTGCTGCTCGCCACGGTCTACATCGCCTGGGAGTCGGTGCAGGGCGGGCGCCTGGCCCGGCTCGACGCGACCGACCTCGTGCTCGACACCCTTTTCACCGGGATCGGTGGGGCCGCCGGCCCGCACCCCGCCGGCGCCACCCTCGCCTCGATCCCCGCCCCCCCGCTGCCGTTCCCCGACAGGAGATCCCGATGAGCTCGCTGCCCACCGCCGCCCAGGCCCGCCAGGCGGCCGCCTTCGCCGCGACGCTCTACGGTCAGCGTGGCCGCCAGTGGTACAACGGGCGCGTCCGGGGCGACGGCCTCGCCCGGACGCGGCTGAAGGAGGGACGCGACGACCGCTATGCCGTCTACGAGGGCATCCGGGCACAAGGGCCGCTCACCCGCACCCGCGCGGGCTACTGGGTCACGACGAGCCACAAGCTGAGCAACCAGGTGCTGCGCAGCCGCACCTTCGGCGTGCGCGACCCGGAGCGCGACATCGTGCAGGGCGGGATCAGCCGCGAGTTCGACCTCAGCTTCCTCGGGCTCAACGCGCCGGACCACACCCGCCTGCGCCGGCTGGCCACGCCCGCCTTCAGTCCGAAGATGATGGGCACCTACGACACGATGATCGAGAAGACGGTGCACCAGCTCATCGACCAGGCCGAGCGGCGGGGCAGCTTCGACCTCGTGACCGACCTCGCGGCGCCGCTGCCCATCGCCGTCATCTCCGAGATGCTCGGGGTGCCCAACGAGCACGAAGAGGCCTTCCAGCGGTACGGAGCCTCGCTCGCGAGCGCCCTCGACGGGCTCAACTCGCTCGGACACGCCCGCGACGTGCTGCGCGCGGTCCACTCCCTCGATCGCATCTTCTCCTCGCTGTTCGACCTGCGCGAGCGCGAGCCCCGCGACGACCTCGTCAGCACCCTGGTGGCCGAGCGCGGTGACCGCATCCGCCCCGAGGAGCTGACCCCGATGTGCCAGCTGCTGCTGGTCGCGGGCTTCGAGACGACGGTCAACCTCATCGGCAACGCCGTCATCGCGCTCACCGACCACCCCGACCAGTGGGATCTCCTCGTGGCCGACCCCCAGCTGGCCGGCCCGACGGTCGAGGAGACGCTGCGCTACCTGCCGCCCGTGCAGGAGACCGGTCGGGTGGCCTTCGAGGACACCGATCTCGCCGGGCAGACGGTGCGCAAGCACCAGTGGGTGGTCCTGCTGCTGGCGGCCGCGGGACGCGACCCCGAGGTCTACGCCGACCCGAACCGCTTCGACATCACCCGCACCCCGGGCGTCGAGCACCTGGCCTTCTCCAGCGGGATCCACTACTGCATCGGCGCGCCGCTGGCCCGGCTCGAGGCGACCGTGGCCCTGCGGGTGCTCGCCGAGCGGATGCCGGGTCTGCGCCGGGCGGGCGACGTCACCATGCGAGGGTCGACGACCATCCGCGGGCCCCTGCACCTGCCAGTGACGACCCGGTGACGAACCGGCGACGACCCGGCGAGCACTGGACGCTGCGTCGAGCGGGCCGGGGGGCGGGGCCGGGTGAGGCGGTCACGGCATACGGGACGGCGTGAAATGATGGGGAGTCCGCCCGACCCCTAGACGTTCCGCGAGGTTACCCGCACCGTGTCACCCATGGCCCGCACCGCGCTGCTGCCGCACGCGACGCCGCCCGACCTCATCCGGAACTTCTGCATCATCGCGCACATCGACCACGGCAAGTCGACGCTGGCCGACCGCATGCTGCAGGCCACCGGGGTCGTCGACGGCCGCGACATGCGCGCGCAGTACCTCGACCGGATGGACATCGAGCGTGAGCGGGGCATCACGATCAAGAGCCAGGCCGTGCGCATGCCCTGGGAGTTCGAGGGCGAGACCTACTGCCTCAACATGATCGACACCCCCGGCCACGTCGACTTCACGTATGAGGTCAGCCGCTCGCTCGCTGCCTGCGAGGGGGCCGTCCTGCTCGTCGACGCCGCCCAGGGGATCGAGGCGCAGACCCTGGCCAACCTCTACCTCGCGATGGAGAACGACCTCTCGATCGTGCCGGTGCTCAACAAGATCGACCTGCCGGCGGCGCAGCCGGAGAAGTTCGCCGAGGAGCTGGCCAAGCTCATCGGGTGCGAGCCCGACGACTGCCTGCGCGTCTCGGGTAAGACCGGGGTCGGCGTCGACACGCTCATCGACCAGATCGTGCGCCAGATGCCGGCGCCGAAGGGTGATCCCGACGCCCCCGCCCGGGCGATCATCTTCGACTCGGTCTACGACACCTACCGCGGCGTGGTCACCTACGTGCGGGTCATCGACGGCGACCTCAACCCGCGCGAGAAGATCGCGATGATGTCGACGAAAGCCACCCACGAGCTGCTCGAGATCGGCGTGATCTCGCCGGAGCCCGTGCCCGGCAAGGGCCTCGGCGTCGGCGAGGTCGGCTACCTCATCACCGGGGTCAAGGACGTGCGCCAGTCGCGCGTCGGCGACACCGTGACCAACGCCGCCAAGCCGGCCAGCCAGGCCCTCGGCGGCTATCGCGACCCCAAGCCGATGGTCTTCTCGGGCCTCTATCCCATCGACGGCTCCGACTACCCCGCCCTGCGCGAGGCGCTCGACAAGCTCAAGCTCAACGACGCCGCGCTGGTCTACGAGCCCGAGACGTCGGTGGCCCTCGGCTTCGGCTTCCGGGTCGGCTTCCTCGGGATGCTCCACCTCGAGATCGTGCGCGAGCGGCTCGAGCGCGAGTTCGACCTCGAGCTCATCTCCACCCTGCCGAGCGTCTTCTACGACGTCACGATGGAGGGCAACAAGCACGTCGAGGTGACCAATCCGAGCGAGTACCCCGACGGCAAGATCATCGAGGTGCACGAGCCGGTCGTGCGCGGCACCATCCTGGCCCCGTCGGAGTTCATCGGCGCGATCATGGAGCTGTGCCAGCAGCGCCGAGGCACGTTGCGGGGCATGGACTACATCTCCGAGGAGCGCGTCGAGATGCGCTACACCCTGCCGCTGGCCGAGATCGTCTTCGACTTCTTCGACCAGCTCAAGTCGCGCACCCGCGGCTACGCGTCCTTCGACTACGAGCCCGACGGCGACCAGGTGGCCGACCTGGTGCGCGTCGACATCCTGCTCCAGGGCGAGCAGGTCGACGCCTTCAGCTCCATCGTGCACAAGGACAAGGCCTACGCGTATGGCGTGCAGATGGCCGGCAAGCTGCGCGAGCTCATCCCGAGGCAGCAGTTCGAGGTGCCGATCCAGGCCGCCATCGGTTCGCGGATCATCGCCCGGGAGACGATCCGGGCCATCCGCAAGGACGTGCTCGCCAAGTGCTACGGCGGTGACATCACCCGCAAGCGCAAGCTGCTCGAGAAGCAGAAGGAGGGCAAGAAGCGGATGAAGATGGTCGGTCGTGTCGAAGTGCCCCAGGAGGCGTTCATCTCCGCCCTGTCGAACGACGGCGAGAAGGCCAAGAAGTAGGGCTCAGTCGCGCAGCTTGGCGCGCAGGAGCGCCGTCTCGTCGGACGTCCACCCCTGCGTGGTGAGCCACCCCTCGACACCGCCGTGGTCGCGGTCGAGCACGTCCAGCATCATCCGCATCGTCTCGGCCCGTGGTGACTGCTGCTGCACCGTCTTGCCGTCGAGGTTGGCCGAGTAGGCCGGGCGGCCCGCGAGCCGGGCGAGGATCTGCGGCACCCGCTGCGCCGAGGCCTCGAAGTCGGCGACGACCGCGTCGTCGGTGGCGCCTGCGAGCTTGAGTGCGAGCCCGATCACGGTGCCCGTGCGGTCCTTACCGGCAGCGCAGTGCACGATCACCGCACCGGGCGACCCGGCGATGGCGCGCAGCGCGGCCACCACGTTGTCCGGGCGCTTGGTGAGGTAGGCCAGGTAGTGCTGCGACCAGTAGGCATCGTGCTTCTGCGACCCCTCACGGTCGTCGCGCGCCTCGATCCGCACCGTCCGCGCCGTGTCGCCGAGGTGCGGGTCTCGGTGCCACGGCAGCTCGCGCTCGCCGGCCGGGATACCCGTCTCGGCCGACTCCTCCGGATAGAGCGTGAGGTGGTGGATGGTCACCTCCGGACGGCTCACCAGAGGGCCGTCTCCCTCCTTGGCCACCTCGACGTAGGTGCGCAGGTCGACGACGTCGGTGACCCCCAGCTCGTCGACGAGGTGCCGGACCGACGCGGGCGGCAGCTCCTGCAGGTTGTCGGAGCGGATCAGCCGGCCACGCGCGATGGTCGAGCCGTCGTCGGTCGGGAGGCCTCCGACGTCACGCATGTTGACGACGCCGTCGAGCTCGATCCACGTCGGGAGACGGGAGGCGGCTGTGGTGGGGTGGTGGGGCTCGGAGGTCACCCTCTGACCCTAGCCGCGCGTCGACGTGCGGTCCTCGGGGCTCTCAGCCAACGTGACGTCACCCTGGTTCGTCGCCGGATCGAGAGGAGGACGACGTCGGAGCCCGGGTCACCTGGTGGGCCCTGCGCACCCGAGGACGCGATGGCGTGACGACGCGCACCGGCTGACCCGCTCGACCCGCCCCACCGAGGTCGGCCCGACCCCGCCCCGCGGGCGACAATGGGCGGTATGCCGAGTGCCCTGCCTGACGGCGACCCCGCCCCCGCGTCGGGTGAGCTGCCCCCTGACGCCCTCGCCCACCTCGGGACGGCGCCCTTCGGGGTCTACGTGCACGTGCCCTTCTGCTCGGTGCGCTGCGGCTACTGCGACTTCAACACCTACACCCTCTCCGAGCTCGGTGACGGCACGCTGCCCGGCACCGGCACCGACACCTTCGCGGAGGCTGCGCTGGCCGAGCTCGCCCTCGCCGCAACGGTGCTGGGTGACGCGGGCCCGCCGGTGGACACCGTCTTCGTGGGCGGGGGGACGCCCACCCTGCTGGCGGCAGCAGACCTCGTCGAGGTGCTGCACGGCATCCGGGAGCAGTGGGGGCTGGCCGACGGCGCCGAGGTGACCACCGAGGCCAACCCCGACTCCGTGACGCGGGAGTCGTTGGCGCAGCTGGCTGCTGGCGGTTTCACCCGGGTGAGCCTGGGGATGCAGAGCGCCGTCCCGCACGTGCTGCGGGTGCTCGACCGCACCCACGACCCGGCCAACGTCGCGCGGGCTGTGGGGTGGGCGCGCGAGGCCGGGCTGGCGGTCAGCCTCGACCTGATCTACGGCACGCCGGGCGAGAGCGTGGGCGACTGGCGCGTCAGCCTCGAGGCGGCGGTGACGCTCGAGCCCGACCACGTCTCGGCCTACGCGCTCGTCGTCGAGGAGGGCACGAAGCTCGCGGCCCAGGTGCGTCGCGGGCTCGTCCCGGCGCCGCTCGACGACGACGAGGCCACGAAGTACGAGCTGGCCGACACGGTGCTGACGTCGGCCGGCTACGGGTGGTACGAGGTGAGCAACTGGGCCCGCACGCCCGCCGACCGGTGCCGCCACAACGTCGGCTACTGGGCCGGCGGCGACTGGTGGGGCCTCGGCCCCGGCGCCCACAGCCACGTCGGCGGCGTGCGCTGGTGGAACGTCAAGCACCCCACGGCGTACGCCGGCCGGCTCGCCTCGCAGACCTCACCCGCCGCCGCGCGCGAGACCCTCACCCCGGAGCAGCGGCTCGACGAGCGGGTGCTGCTGGGGGTGCGGCTCGTCGAGGGCCTGCCGGTGGACGACCTCGAGGCCGACGGCCGAGCCGCCGTAGCGGGCCTGATCGCCGACGGTCTGGTCGACGGCACCGCGGCGCTCGCCCAGCGACGTGTGCGCCTCACGCTGCGGGGGCGCCTGCTCGCCGACACCGTGGTCCGCCACCTGCTCGGCGTGTGACGGAGTCAGGTGGGGTCGGTGACGAAGTCGATGAGCGCTTCGACGCTGCGCAGCAGTGTGGGCTCGAGGTCGGCGTAGCTGCGCACGGTGCCGAGGATCTGCTTCCACGCCCGCGCGATGTCGGCCTGGGTGGCGTGCGCCCAACCCAGCTCGGCGCAGATCCCGTGCTTCCACGAGGTGCCGCGCGGGATGACCGGCCACGTCGTCCAGCCCAGGCGCTCGGGTCGCACCGACTGCCACACGTCGACATACGGGTGCCCGAGCACCGTGACGTGATGACGGGCCGCGGGCAGCGCCAGCGCCGCCTGCACGAGCCGGGTCTCCTTCGTGCCGGGCACGAGGTGGTCGACGAGGACCCCCATCCGCCGCCCCGGCCCCGGCTCGAAGTCGGCGATGACGGCGCTCAGGTCGTCGACGCCCTCGAGCAGCTCGACGACGACCCCCTCGATGCGCAGGTCGTCGCCCCACACCTTCTCCACCAGCTCGGCGTCGTGACGGCCCTCGACGAAGATGCGGCTGCCGCTGGCGACCCGCGCCTTCACGTCGTGCACGGCGACCGAGCCGCTGGCCGTGCGCGCCCCAGCCTGGCGGACGTCGGCGAGCCGGGCGCGGGCCGCCGCCACCGGCGGCGTCAGCACGACGGGTCGGCCGTCGATGAGGAATCCCGGGCCGAGCGGGAAGCCCTTGAGGCGTCCTCGGGCGTCCTCGAGGTGCACGACGTGCACCCCCCCGGCCTTCTCGACGCGCACCACCGCGCCGCACCAGCCGGTCTCGACGTCCTCGACGACGACACCGGGCTCGGCGGCCACGTCCTGCGACCGGCCGTTCTTCGGGGCGCGCCAGTCGCCGGCGAGCACGTCGGCGCCGTAGCGGCCGGCGCCGCCCGAGGCCGCGGCGGGAGGCGGGGGAGGGGTCATGTCGTCAGGCTAGGTCGGGGGGATCGTCCCGGCGTGGCGACCCGCCGGGGGCGGACGCCGTAGACTTGGCACTCGTATGGAGCGAGTGCCAGCCGCCGGTGCGGCCGGCCCGCACCCCGGCGGCCAGCAGCAGGAGGTGGATCGATGACGGAGGAACGCCGTCTCGCCGTCCTTCGCGCCATCGTGCAGGACTACGTCGCGACCTCCGAGCCCGTCGGCAGCCGCGCCCTCGTCGAGCGCCACCACCTCGGGGTGTCGGCGGCGACCGTGCGCAACGACATGGCCATCCTCGAGGAGGAGGGGCTGATCCACGCCCCCCACACGTCGGCCGGCCGGGTGCCGACCGACGCGGGCTACCGCCTCTTCGTCGACCGTCTCAGCACCCTGAAGCCGATGAGCGGGGCCGAGAGGGCCGCGATCAGTCGCTTCCTCGAGAGCGCGGTCGACCTCGACGACATCGTCGACCGCACCGTGCGGCTCCTGGCCACGCTCACCCATCAGGTCGCCGTGATGCAGTACCCCTCGCTCACCCGCTCGAGCGTGCGCCACATCGAGCTCGTGCCGATCGGCGCGGAGCGGCTCATGGTGGTGCTGATCGTCAACACCGGCCGGGTCGAGCAGCGGGTCGTCGACTCGGCGGTCACGCTCACCGGTGAGCAGGGCGAGGTCGTCGTCTCGGCCGTGCGCACGGCTCTCAACGGCGAGGCCGTCGGGCGTCCCCTCACCGAGGCCGCCGCCCGGCTCCAGTCGCTCCCCGAGCAGTTCGAGCCCGCCCACCGCGACCTCGTCCGCGCGGTCACCCGCGCGCTCGACGAGGCGCTCGCCGAGGAGCGCGAGGAGCGGGTCGTGCTCGCCGGCACCTCCAACCTCGCCCGGTTCGGCACCGACTTCCCCCTCAGCATCGGGCCCGTCCTGGAAGCGCTCGAGGAGCACGTCGTGCTGCTCAAGCTGCTCGGCACCCTCGGCCACGACCACGACGCGGTCGCGGTGCGGATCGGGCGCGAGAACCCCCACGTGGGGCTCGTCACCACCTCGATGGTCTCGACCGGGTATGCCGCGGGGGCCGAGCTGGTCGCCGGCCTCGGCGTGCTCGGGCCCACGCGCATGGACTACCCCACGACGATGGCGTCGGTGCGGGCCGTGGCCCGCTACGTCTCCGAGCTGCTCGGCCCCTGACCTTCGACCTCAGCCCCACCACCTCGTACGACAAGGATCCCCAAACCTGTGAGCGACTACTACCAAGACCTCGGTGTCTCGCGCGACGCCTCGGCCGAGGAGATCAAGCGTGCCTACCGTCGTCAGGCGCGCAAGCTGCACCCCGACGTCAACCCCGGCCCCGACGCCGAGGAGCAGTTCAAGGTCCTGTCCCGGGCCTACGACGTGCTCTCCGACGCCGACAAGAAGCAGGCCTACGACATGGGCGCCGACCCGTATGCCGCCGCCGGCGGCGGGGGTGACGGCTTCGGTCAGGGCTTCAACTTCAGTGACGTCATGGACGCCTTCTTCGGCGGCGGCGCCGCGACCTCCCGCGGGCCGCGCTCGCGCCGGCAGCGCGGGCAGGACGCCCTCGTGCGGCTCGACATCGAGCTCTCGGCCGCCGTCTTCGGCGCCGACGAGGAGGTCACGCTCGAGACCGCGATCGCCTGCACCACGTGTGACGGCGAGGGCGCCCAGCCGGGCACCGGCACCACCACCTGCTCGGTCTGCCAGGGCCGCGGTGAGGTGCAGTCGGTGCAGCGCTCGTTCCTCGGCCAGGTGATGACCAGCCGGCCGTGCTCGGCCTGCCAGGGCTTCGGCACCACGATCGCCCACCCGTGCTTCGAGTGCTCCGGCCAGGGCCGCGTCCGCACCCGTCGCACCCTCAAGCTGCGCGTGCCCGCGGGTGTCGACACCGGCACCCGCATCCAGCTGCGCGGCGAGGGCGAGGTCGGCCTCGGGGCCGGCCCAGCCGGTGACCTCTACGTCGAGGTCAACGTCACTCCGCACGAGACCTACGTGCGCCGGGGCGACGACCTGCACGTCACGCTCGAGCTGCCGATGACGGCGGCGGCGCTCGGCACCCAGCTGGGGCTGAGCACCTTCGACGGCACGAAGGACCTCGATGTGGCCCCCGGCGCGCAGCCGGGTGACACCCAGACGATGCGCGCCCTCGGCGTCACGCACCTGCGCAGCTCGGGCCGAGGTGACCTGATCGTGCACCTCGACGTCAAGACGCCGACCAAGGTCACGCCCGAGCAGGAGGCGCTGCTGCGCGAGCTCGCGACGCTGCGCGGCGAGGAGCGCCCCGAGGGGCGGCTGGCCTCGCTCGAGGAGCGCGGGGGCATCCTGGGCAAGCTGCGCGACGCCTTCAAGGCCCACTGACCGTCACCAGAGTCGAAGGAGGGCACGAGATGACGCTGCGGCTCTTCCTGCTGCCCCCCGGCGCCTGGGGCAGCGCCGGCGTCGGTGACGTCGTGGCCCTCACCGGCCCCGAGGCCCGGCACGCCGTGCAGGTCGTGCGACTCGGGGTGGGCGAGACGGTGCTGGTGGCCGACGGGGCCGGGCGCCGCGGCACCGGTGAGGTCGTGAGCGCGAGCCGCGACGAGCTCTCGGTACGCCTCACCGGCCTCGAGGTCGTGCCCGAGCCGAGCCCGCGCCTCGTGCTCGTGCAGGCCCTGGCCAAGGGCGACCGCGACGAGCAGGCCGTCGAAGCGGCCACCGAGCTGGGGGTCGACGTCGTGGTGCCGTGGCAGGCGGAACGCTCGATCGTGCAGTGGCGGGGCGAGAAGGAGGCCCGCGGCCGCGCCCGCTGGGCGGCGGTCGTGACGGCCGCCGCCAAGCAGTCGCGGCGGGCCCGGGTGCCCGTCGTGGAGCCCCTGGAGCGGATGCCGGGGGTGCGGCGGCGCCTAGAGGCCGCCGCCCTCGCGCTGGTGCTCCACGAGGAGGGCACCACCGGGCTCGCCGGGGTGGCCCTGCCCAGCGCCGGCGACGTCGTGCTCGTCGTCGGTCCGGAGGGTGGGATCACCCCCGCCGAGCTCGAGGCCTTCGCCGAGGTGGGCGCCCGGTCGGTGCGGCTGGGCCCGGAGGTACTGCGCTCCTCGACGGCCGGACCAGCGGCTCTCGCCGTGCTCAACGCGCTCGGCCGCTGGCGCTAGAGGCCCGGCGTCCGCGTCGACGAGGTCTGGAACCCGCGTCGACGCGGACGCCACGGGTCACCCGTGGATCTCGCCGTCCTCACCGTGAGACGACGCGCACCAGCTGGTCGCCACGCACCGAGCCGTCCTTCGCCGAGCGCTCACGGGCGTGGAAGACGTAGCTGCCCGCGGGCAGCGGGGCGAGGGTCACCGACCAGCTGCCGGTGACGGGGCACCCCGACGAGGCCTTGGTGGACCCGCTGCGCACCTGCTGCCCGTCCCGTTGGAGGACCCAGGCGACGACCCCCTCGAAGGTGCAGGCCTGACCGCGGACGGCGAGCTCCTGCGTCGGTGCCACGGTGACCCCGTCCGCAGGCGAGTCGATCCAGATCGGAGCCACGTCCCGGCCGGCCTGGTCCGTCGCGGGGCGCTTGTAGACGCTGGCCGGCATCGTCTCGAAGATCGGGCCGCCGCTCGCCACGACGATGCCCACCGGGCCGTTCTGCTGCAGCCCGGCGGTGACCGCCCAGACCACCTGTTGCACGGCGAGGCGCTGCTGATCCGGAGTCAGGCCGGTGCGGCCGGGCCGCGACAGGAGCACGTCGATCTCGGGGGCGCGCAGCGAGACGGTCACCGTCGTGGACGGGTCCCACGCGACGACCGGCGTCGCGGTGGCGTGCCTCGGCGTGGCCACCATCGACAGGCGCGCCGCCTGCTGGGCGGCTTCGACCGTGCCCAGCCGGAAGGCGTAGGTGGGGGCCCCGGCGGACGGGACGGCGTCGGCCGCCAGGAACTCACGCACGAGGCCGTACTGCCCGCCAGCCACTGGCTCGACGAAGTACGCGGGCAGGGTGCTGGCCGCCACCGGCTTTCCCGGCACGGTCGTCGGCCCTGTCGTCGGTGCGCCCGAGGTCGTCGCGGGCGTGCCGGCGGCGCGTGGTGTGGGCGTCGCCGTCATCGGCACGGAGGTCGTCGAGGCCCCGACGGACGGCGCGGGGGCCGTCCCGCGGCCGACTGTGGCCCAGGCACCGACCGCCACCAGGGCGACGGCGGCAGCCGATGCGACCGGCCACAGCCAGTCGGGGCGTCGTCGTCGCCGACCTACCTCGTCGCGGATCTCGCTCAGTCGGTCGTCGGGCGTCATCGCCTCCGACTCCTCGTGCAGATGCCGCCGCAACCTCGCCTCGAGGTCGTCGAGGGCGTCGAGGTCAGAGGGCTCAGGGCTCATCGGGTGCCTCCCAGCACGTCGCGCAACGCGGTGAGCCCGCGGTGCGCATGCGACTTGACTGCTCCGGTCGTGATGCCGAGCGCCTCGGCGGTCTGGTGCTCGCTGAGATCCGCGTAGTAGCGCAGGACGACGACCTGCCGCTGCCGCTCGGGCAGGAGCCGCAGGGCGGAGATGAGCCGGCCGCCGTCGCTGCGCGCCACCACCTGCTCCTCGGCGCTGGCGACCTGTGCTCTCCCGAGGGAGCGGGGGTCGTTGGCGACGGACCGCAGGCCACGGTCCTCCACGGTGCGGTGACGGTGCGTGGAGGTGCACCGGTTGACGACACCGCGACGCAGGTAGGCCAAGGCGGTGCCCCGGTCCCTCAGCTCGGCGAGCCGCGGATGGCTGGCGACGAAGACGTCCTGGACGACGTCCTGCGCCTTCGCCTGGTCGTGCACGAGCATCCAGGCCAGCCGCACCAGTGGCGCCCAGTGGGCGGCATACAGGTCAGTGAGGGCGTCGTCCGCCCGGAGGGCGCCGATCGAGCGCTCGCCAGACGCCGCGCTGCGCTCGGCCACACCCAACGGTCTCATGTGCTCTCGACGCTCCAGCCACACTGGAGGTTGACACGCCGCGAGCTCTCCGGCCCGACGGGTGGCAGCCCCGGCCCTGGTGACGTCGAGATCGAGTCAGCCGACGGCAGTACTGTGGCGCCATGATCGCCCCGGGTTGTCTCTTCTGTCGGATCGTCGAGGGGCAGGTCCCCGCCGAGGTGGTGAGCCGGACTGCGCTGTCGCTCGCCTTTCGCGACCTCAGCCCGCAGGCGCCGACGCATGTGCTGGTGATCCCGCGCCGTCACGTCGCCGACCTCGGTGAGCTCGCCGAGCACCCCGACGACCTGGCCGACGCGGTGAGGCTGGCTCGCGACGTGGCCCGGGCCGAGGGGCTCGACCACGGCTACCGCGTCATCGCCAACACGGGCTCGCAAGCCGGTCAGACGGTCTACCACGCCCACCTCCACGTGCTCGGAGGCCGCGACCTCGGCTGGCCTCCGGGCTGAGGCGGGCAGCAGGTGGGGCCTGGCAGCATCTGGATCGCCGCGGGCGCCGCTCTCCCCGTAGACTGGGGCCACGATGACAGACGCTCACGACGGCCTCCCGACGACCACGACCGACCTGACCGACGTGCCCGAGGCCGCGTCCGCGGAGGCCACGCACTCGATCACCATCCCGCCCGTGGTGGCCATGGTGACGCTGCTGGGGCCACGCGACGAGCTGCTGCGCACGATCGAGCGGGCCTTCCCCCGGCTCGACGTGCACGTGCGGGGCAACGAGCTCAACCTGCGGGGCGAGGCCGGCGACGTCGCGCTCGTCGAGCGGCTCGTCGACGAGCTGCTCACGATCATCGAGGCCGGTCAGCCCCTCAACCGCGACGCCGTGGAGCGCTCGATCTCGATGCTGCGCGAGCAGACCCGTGAGCGACCGGCCGATGTGCTGACGATGAACATCCTCAGCAGCCGCGGCCGCACCATCCGGCCCAAGACGCTGAACCAGAAGCACTACGTCGACGCCATCGACACCCACACGATCGTCTTCGGCATCGGCCCTGCCGGCACGGGCAAGACGTACCTCGCCATGGCCAAGGCCGTCGCGGCGCTGCAGGCCAAGCAGGTCAACCGGATCATCCTGACGCGGCCGGCGGTCGAGGCCGGCGAGCGGCTGGGCTTCCTGCCCGGCACGCTCAACGACAAGATCGACCCCTACCTGCGGCCGCTCTACGACGCGCTGCACGAGATGGTCGACCCGGAGTCGATCGCGCGGCTGATGGCGTCGGGCACCATCGAGGTGGCCCCGCTCGCCTACATGCGCGGTCGCACCCTCAACGACGCCTTCATCATCCTCGACGAGGCCCAGAACACCTCGGCCGAGCAGATGAAGATGTTCCTCACGCGACTCGGGTTCGGGGCCAAGATGGTCGTCACGGGCGATGTCACCCAGGTCGACCTGCCGAGCGGCACGACGTCGGGCCTGCGTCAGGTGCGTGACATCCTCACCGGGGTCGACGACGTCCACTTCGCCGAGCTGAACTCCACCGACGTCGTGCGCCACCGGCTGGTCAGCGCCATCGTCGATGCCTACGAGCGGTCGGACGAGCAGCGGGCCCAGGCCCGCGAGGTTCGTCGCACCGCCGCGTCCACCACCTCCTGAGCCCCCTCCCTGACCCCCGAGAGCGCCTGAGCAGCCCATGAGCATCGACGTCCTCAACGAGACCGAGCACGAGGTCGACCCGCTCGAGCTGGTGGCCCTGTCGGCCTACGTGCTGTCGCAGATGAAGGTCCACCCGCAGTCCGACCTGTGCCTGACCCTCGTCGACGAGGCCGCGATGGAGACCCTGCACGTGCAGTGGATGGACCTCCCCGGCCCGACCGACGTGATGAGCTTCCCCATGGACGAGCTGCGCCCGGGGGCCGAGGAGTCCGAGCCGCAGGGGGGGGTGCTCGGCGACATCGTCCTCTGCCCGGGCGTCGCCGCCCGGCAGGCGCGCGAGGCCGGGCACACGACCGAGGAGGAGCTGCTGCTCCTCACGACCCACGGCATCCTCCACCTGCTGGGCTACGACCACGCCGAGCCCGACGAGGAGAAGGAGATGTTCGAGCTGCAGCGTCAGCTGCTGCTCACCTTCCTCGCCGGTCGCGGTCGCCCGACGACCTCCCGGTGACCCGATGACCCAGATGGTCGTGCTGGCGCTCCTGGCCGTGGTCGTCGCGTTCTGCATCTCCGCCTCCGAGGCGGCGATCTTCCGCATGTCACGGGTGCGGGCCGAGGAGCTGTTCGACGAGGGGCGCGGCGGGGCGGCCTCGCTGATGGCCGTCATCGCCGACTCCGCCGCATACCTCGCTGTCCTGGCCTTCCTGCGGGTCGTCGCCGAGTCGGCGAGCGCGGTCCTGATCACGGTGGCCGTGCTCGACCACGTCGACAACACCACGGTGGGTCTGCTGATCTCGATCGCCGTGATGGCGGTCGTCTCGTTCGTCATCACCGGTGTCTCACCGCGCACGCTGGGGCGCCAGCACTACGACACCGTGGCGCTGTATGCCGCCCCCGTCGCCGTCGCGCTGCGCACGGTGCTCGGGCCCGTGGCCCGGGTGCTGGTCGCCCTGGGCAACGCGGTCACCCCCGGCAAGGGCTACCGCGACGGCCCCTTCCAGACCGAGGCCGAGCTGCGCGACCTGCTCGACCAGGCCGGTGACTCGTCGGTGATCGACTCCGAGGAGCGGGAGATGATCCACTCCGTCTTCGAGCTCGGTGACACGCTGGCCCGCGAGGTGATGGTGCCGCGCACCGACACGATCACCATCGCCAGCGACAAGTCGCTGCGTCAGGCGATGTCGCTCTTCCTGCGCACCGGGTTCTCGCGCGTGCCGGTCGTCGGTGACGACAGCGACGACGTGCGTGGCCTGCTCTACTTCAAGGACGTCGTGCGTCGCACTAACGCCGACCACGAGGCGGTCTCGCAGCACGTCGACCAGCTGATGCGGCCGGTGCACTTCGTCCCCGAGAGCAAGCCGGTCGACGACCTGCTGCGCGAGATGCAGCGCGACCAGACCCACTTCGCCGTCGTCGTCGACGAGTACGGCGGCACGGCGGGCATCGTCACGATCGAGGACATCCTCGAGGAGATCGTCGGCGAGATCTCTGACGAGTACGACCGCGAGGCCCCCGGAGTCGAGGAGCTCGACGACGGGAGCACCCGGGTGCCCGCCACGATGGACATCGACGACCTCGCCGACCTCTTCGAGGTCGAGATCGAGGAGGATGAGGTCGACACCGTCGGCGGGCTGCTCTCCAAGCTCATCGGGCGGGTGCCGATCCCCGGCTCACGCGCCGAGGTGGCCGGGATCGAGCTCGTGGGCGAGAAGATGGCTGGGCGGCGTCACCGGCTGGCCTCGGTCATCGTGCGACGCCTCGAGCCGGCGGCTCCCATCGGGACCACCCACACCACCGGCACCACCGGCACCACCGGGACCAGGGCCCGCCACGACGAGCGAGAGCATGCGCATGACCACTGACAGCAATGACAGCAATGACAGCAATGACAGCACCCACGGCACCGACAGCACTGGCAGCGCCGACCACAGCGGGGACCTCGTCCCCGTGGGCACCTCGGGTGCTGACTACCGCGCGGGCTTCGCCTGCCTGGTGGGCCGGCCCAATGCCGGCAAGTCGACGCTGACCAACGCGCTCGTGGGGCAGAAGGTGGCGATCACCTCGAGCAAGCCGCAGACGACGCGGCACACCATCCGCGGGATCACGACCAGCCCCGGTGCGCAGCTGATCCTCGTCGACACCCCGGGTCTGCACCGGCCGCGCACGCTCCTGGGGGAGCGGCTCAACGACCTCGTGCGCGAGACCCTGCTGGAGGTCGACGTCATCGGCTTCTGCCTGCCCGCGGACCAGAAGATCGGCCCCGGTGACGCCTTCATCGCGCGCGAGCTCGCCGAGCTGCAGCAGGCCCGGCGTCGGCCGGTCGTCGCGCTCGCCACCAAGTCCGACCGGGTCGACCGGGGACGGCTGGCCGAGCACCTCATCGCCATCGACCAGCTGGGGTCGTGGGACGACATCGTGCCGTGCAGCGCCACCCGGGGGGACCAGGTCGAGGTGGTGCGCGAGGTGCTCGTGTCGCACCTGCCGCACTCGCCGCAGCTCTACCCCGATGGGGTGCTGACCGACGAGCCGCACACGATCATGATCGCCGAGCTCGTGCGCGAGGCGGCGCTCGAGGGCGTGCGCGACGAGATGCCCCACTCGCTGGCGGTGGTCGTCGAGGAGATGGTGCCGCGCGAGGACCGACGAGAGGGTGACCCGATGCTCGACGTGCGGGTCAACGTCTTCGTCGAGCGAGACAGCCAGAAGGCCATCATCATCGGTCGGCGCGGCGCCCGCCTCAAGGAGGTCGGCACGAACGCCCGGGCCGCCATCGAGGCCCTGCTCGGCCAGAAGGTCTACCTCGACCTGCACGTCAAGGTGGCCAAGGACTGGCAGCGCGACCCCAAGCAGATGCAGCGCCTCGGCTTCTAGCTCGCGACGCTCGAGAGCAGGACGAGCCCGATCGCGACCAGTGGCAGCGTCCCCTGGGTCACCGCGGCCCGGGTGTAGTGGCGCCCACCGGTCCGCAGCACGACCGCGGCAGCGACCATGCTGGCGCAGCCGAAGAGGATCAACGACCACCCCGCCCGGTGGTGGCCGGTGGCGACGAGGCCGATGCCCAGGGCGACCTCGGCGGCGAGGAAGAGGTTGTAGAAGCCTTGGTTGAAGGCCATCGACGCGAGGGTGTCGGCGTCGCTCTGGCTCGGGACGGAGAAGCGCCGCCAGGTCGCGGGCTGGCGCCAGGTGAGCGACTCCATCCGCCAGATGGCGACGTGGAGGACGGCGGCCAGGGCGGCGACGACGAACGCGGCGATCTGCACGTCGCTGAAGGTAGCAGCAGCATCGTCGCTCAGCCGGGAAAGACCTCCGGCAGCTGGGAAGCGAGGCTCGTGAACTGCGCCGGGCGCTTGGCCAGGAAGGCCGCCACCCCTTCCTTGCCGTCGCCCCTCGAGGTGGCCAGCATGGCGAGCGAGTCGGCCCGGTGGGCCTCGACCGGGTCCGGGGCGCCGAGGCCGCGCCACATGAGCTGGCGCGTCAGGGCGATCCCCACGGGCGAGCGGTGGTCGACGAAGCGGTGGGCCAGCTCGTAGGCCGCGGGGAGCAGGTCGTCCGGCTCGTGCACCGAGCGCACCAGACCCCCGGCCAGGGCCTCGTCAGCGCTGAGGAGGTCAGCGCAGTAGGTCCACTCGAGCGCGCGGGAGATACCGACGAGTCGGGGCAGGAACCACGACGACGCGGCCTCCGGCACGATGCCCAGGCGGCCGAAGACGAAGCCGATCCGGGCTGTGGTGGACGCGAGCCGCACGTCCATGGGCAGGGTCATCGTCGCGCCGATACCCACGGCGGCGCCGTTGATGGCTCCGATCACCGGCTTGCGACAGGCGTAGACCGCGAGCGAGACCCGCCCTCCTGTGTCGCGGACCCCGCGCACGATGTCCTCGTCGTCGAATCGGTCGACCAGCTCGGCCGGCGTGGGGTCCAGGCTCTCGTCGAGGCCGAAGACGTTGCCGTCGCGACCCTCGTGCAGGTCCATCCCGGCGCAGAACGCACGTCCAGCCCCCGTGACGACCACCGCAGCAACCTCGTCGTCGGCGGAGGCCCGCTCGTAGGCGTCGACGAGCTCGTCGGCCATCTGCACCGTGAAGGCGTTGAGCTGGTCGGACCGCGCGAGGGTGAGGGTGAGGATGCGGTCGTGGACGGACCAGCCGAGGGTGGAGTAGTCATTCATGCCAGCAGCCTGCCACGCAGGCGTGGCCGCGAGAAAGCTGCTCCCTGGGAGCTGTCCACCACGGCTGGGAAGACTCATTGTGGTGTCGGCGTAGGCGTCGCGGGGGCGGCGGCCCAGACGAGGGACGACCCGTCCGTCGGTGCCGTCGCCACCGACCACCGGGGTCACCGGGGCGACGGGGCGACGGGGGCCACCGGGCCCCAGGGTCCCGCCGGTCCGACCAGCGCCGGTCAGTTCGTCGACCTGGCCACCTTCAGCACCTCGGTCCCCGACACCTGGTAGAGCGTGGCGTCCACGACCTTCAGCGTGTCGTCCGGTGCCAAGGTCGTCGCCCGCTTCGCTGCCGAGTCCTACTGCTCCGGTGCGGCGTGGTGCGCGGTGCGCATCCTGGTCGACGGCGTCGAGATGGCCGGCGGCTCCGGTGCCAGCGCGGCCTTCGACGACTCCGACTCCACCTCAACCGACGAGGCGCACTCGATCGACCGCTATGTCGCCGGCCTCGGTGCCGGGGCACACACCTTCAGCATCGAGGCGCAGATCGTCGGCGGGGCGACCTCGCCCTTCTTCCGGCTCGACGACGACACCTTGGTCCTGCAGACCATCGGTTGAGTCGGCGCTCGCCAGGCCCGTGAGACGCCTGGCCGGCCGCCCCCGGACCTCCGGGGGCGGCTGCTCGCCCTCGGCCACGCTCGGCGTCAGAGCACCTTGACCGTCGACCACGCCGACTGCACGGCGGCGGCCTGCGTGCTGGCCGCGCCGAAGCGCGCCGTCGCGGCGTCCACCGTGAGCGTCGCGAAGGCGACGAACGTCGCGTCCTTGACCAGCCGGCCCCCGGTGAGCACGTCGTACCAGACCTGTCCGGCGCCCTCCCACGAGCGTCCGCCGATGCCGGTGGCGGCGAGGTGGAAGGCGCGGTTGGGGATGCCGGAGTTGGTGTGCACACCGCCGTTGTCGTGCTGGCTGTCGTGCGGCAGGTCGACGTAGCCGTCCATGTCGGCCGGCTGCGGGTCCTTGCCGAGCTGCGGGTCGTCGTACGCGGTGCCCGGGGCCTTCATGGAGCGCAGGGCGACGCCGTTGACCTTGCTGGTGAACAGGCCCTCGCCGATGAGCCAGTCGGCGTCGGCGGCGTCCTGACCGAGGGACATCTGCTTGACCATCGAGCCGAAGCAGTCGGAGAGCGACTCGTTGAGCGCGCCCGACTGCGCGACGTAGGTCAGACCCGCCGTGTACTGCGTCAACCCGTGGGTGAGCTCGTGACCGATCACGTCGACGGAGGCGGTGAAGCGGTTGAAGTAGACCCCGTCCCCGTCACCGAAGACCATCTGCTCACCGTCCCAGAAGGCGTTGTCGTAGGCCTGGTCGTAGTGGACCGTGGCCACGAGACGCAGACCCTTTCCGTCGAGCGAGTCCCGCCCGTAGGCCGAGTGCAGCAGGGTCCACGTGTCGCCGAGACCGTCGTAGGCCTCGGTGGCCGAGACGTCGGTGGTCTGGGGCGCTCCCTCCGCCCGCACGAGGGCGCCCGGGAGGGCGGTGGCGTGGCCGGCGTCGTGGATCTCGCGCTGCACCGCTGCCTCGGAGGCCGCCGGCCGTGGCGCCGGCGCGGGCCTGGGCGCGCGCAGCTCACGGGTGGGGGTGATGGCCCCGGGCAGCAGCCGGCGGTTCTCGGCGGAGCCGCGCTCGGTGACGACCTCGCGGTGGTCGCGCATCCGGGTGTCGAGGGACAGGGTGCGCTGCACGCTCTCGGCGAGTCCGTCTCCGTCTGCCTCGGCCAGCCGGGCCAGCAGGTAGGGCGGGAGGATCTGGCACGGGGGCGTCGGACGAGTCGGTGATGTCATGGCACCACCGTGGCGCAGACCACCGACAGGGCTCAAGAGCCAGCACCTTCGGAGTCGCTGTGGACCCCCGGCCCTCGGGGCCACGACCGGTCGACGACCCGTCAGGGGCGGCGGTCCCAGTCCTGCGCGGACGCATCCTGGGGGGATTCGGCCCCGGCCACAGACCCGGTCGGCTCGCTCCGGTGCGCCGACCCGTCGTCACCGCGCTGCCTCAGCAGCCGGCCCGCGGCCCGACGCTCGAGGTGACGGGGGCGCCGCACCGTCACCGACCCGATCGCCGCCTGGCCGTGCAGGAGCAGCAGGGGAAGGCCCGGCGCCAGCACGGAGTCGACCCGGGTGCGCACGCTGCCCGTGCCCTTGCGCACACCCGTCACTGCTTGTGGCTCGAGACCCCGCCCGCCAGCACGAGCCGGCGGTCCGGAGCCGACCCGGGCCTCCCGGGCCGATAGGTCTGCAGGCCACCGGCCGGCTGCGGCAGCGGCGGCAGGTCGCCAACCAGCGCGCCGAGGTCGGCATACGTCACCGAGGCCTCGGCGGCATCCAGGCGCTGGGCGAGCTCGATCTCGCTCAACCGGCCTTCGGACGCGGCGAGTCTCAGCACCTGGGCGGTGGCCTCCCGCTCGCGGTGTCCCACCCTCATCTGCCCGGGTCTGCGGGTCGAGTCGGTCACGCCGTCATCGTAGGTGACGAGGGCAGCGAGGTGGCCCAGGAAACCGGGGCGGGTGAGCCGGGTAGGTTGCCAGACGTGACCCAGGATCCGAGCGCCCCGCCACTGCCTCGTTCGCCGTCGGCCGCGGTGGGCATCCCCGCCGCCTCGGTGCTCGGCGTGCTCGACGAGCTCGACGCCCGAGGGCTCGAGCTGCACAGCCTGATGGTGGTCCGCCACGGATCGGTTGCGGCGCAAGGGTGGTGGGCTCCATACAGCCCTGACCGGGTGCACCTGCTCTACTCCCTCAGCAAGTCGTTCACCTCGTCGGCGGTGGCGTTCGCCGTCGCTGAGGGCCTCTGCTCGCTCACCGACCTCGTCGTCGACCTGCTGCCCGACCATGTGCCGGCAGACCTCGACGACCGCGTGGCCGCCCTCACCCTGCACGACGTGCTGTCGATGTCGACGGGTCACCGCGAGGACACCCTCGACCGTGCCTACGCCCTCGAGCCGCACGATGTGGCGAAGGGCTTCCTGCGGCTGCGACCCGACGACCCGATCGGCTCGCGGCACGCCTACAACAACGCCTGCACCTACGTGGCCGGGCTCGTCGTGCAGGAGCGCTCGGGCCAGTTCCTGCTCGACTACCTGCGTCCGCGGCTCCTCGAGCCCCTGGGTATCCGGCCCGGTCGGTGGGACGCCGACGCCGGTGGCCGGGCTCTCGGCTTCTCGGGCCTGCACCAGCGCACGCACGACATCGCCCGCTTCGGGCAGCTGCTCCTGCAACGGGGGAGGTGGCAGGGCGAGCAGCTGCTGCCCGCCGGATGGGTCGAGCTCGCCACCGGCAGGCACGTCGACAACCGCGACCCGGGTGGCAACGCCGACTGGTCGCAGGGCTACGGCTACCAGTACTGGCGGTCACGCCACGGCTACCGGGGTGACGGGGCCTTCGGCCAGTTCTGCGTCGTGGTGCCCGAGGCCGACCTGGTCATCGCCACGACCGGCTGCACCGAAGACATGCAGGCCGTGCTCGACGTGTTCTGGGACGTGCTCCTGCCCGGTCTCGACACGGTCCAGGTCGGCGAGGCCGGCGAGGCGGGCGAGGCGGCGGCGCAGTTGCAGCTCACCGACCGGCTAGAGGCCCTTGCCCTGCCGGTCGTGACAGGCACCCTCGAGGCCGCAGCAGCCCCGCGACAGCCGGTCACCTTCACCGTCGAGCCCGGACCCACCGGGCCGTATGCCTCTCCCATCCCGGCAGGGTCCTGGTCGCCCGATGGGCCGCTGGCCCCGGGGGCCTCGCTCACCGTCAGCCCCGGCGCGCCCGACGCGCCCGATGCGCCCGATGGTGACACCCTGCTCGATCTCGTGCTCGGCGACGTCACCCTGCGGGTCCCGTGCGGCCGGGGGCGCTGGGCCGAGGGCCGCCTGGGGTCGGCTCCGGGTGTCGCTCGCGGCCCGCGGGCCCTGTCGCCGATGCCGCCCACGCCGGTGGTGTGCCGGGGCGGGTGGACGACCGCGGAGACCTTCGAGGCCGACCTCGTCCTGATCGAGACCCCTCACCGGATTCGCCTGACGGGCACGGGTTCGGTGCTGCAGGCGACGTGGAACGTGGCGCCCCTCGCGGGGAGGCGGCTCGAGGCCCACCTGCCGTGGTGAGCCCGGTGCTATGGTCGAGCCGTGCGTTTTGAGCTGCTCCTCCTTCGCTGCCGCGACGAGGCCTGACACGGCCCCCCTCGTCGCGGAGTCGTGTGTGTCCGGCCGGACCACCCCCGCAGACGAGAACTGAGAGAGCACCGTGAAGCACCCCCAGCAGCCCAGCCCCATGCCGATCGCCAAGTACCTGCCGTTCCAGGAGCAGATCGCGGTCGACCTGCCCGACCGCACCTGGCCGACCCGGACGATCACGACGGCCCCGCGCTGGTGCGCGGTCGACCTGCGCGACGGCAACCAGGCCCTGATCGACCCGATGAACGCCGAGCGCAAGCTGCGGATGTTCCAGCTCCTGGTCCGCATGGGCTACAAGGAGATCGAGGTCGGCTTCCCATCGGCGAGCCAGACCGACTTCGACTTCTGCCGCGAGCTGATCGACGGCGGTCACATCCCGCAGGACGTGACGATCCAGGTGCTCACGCAGTGCCGTGACCACCTCATCGAGCGCACCTTCGACGCGATCCGCGGCGCCCGGGCGGCGATCGTGCACTTCTACAACTCGACCTCGGTGCTGCAGCGGCGCGTCGTCTTCGGCCTCGACCAGGACGGCATCGTCGACATCGCCGTGCAGGGCGCACGACTGGTCAAGAAGCTCGAGGAGACCATCCCCGACACCGACGTCTACTACGAGTACTCCCCGGAGTCCTACACCGGCACCGAGCTCGACTTCGCCGTCCGCGTCTGCAACGCGGTCATCGACGTCATCGACCCGACGCCCGACCACCGGATGATCATCAACCTGCCGGCCACGGTCGAGATGGCGACGCCCAACGTCTACGCCGACTCGATCGAGTGGATGGTGCGCCACCTCGACCGCCGTGAGTCCGTCGTCGTGTCACTGCACCCGCACAACGACCGCGGCACCGGGGTCGCGGCGGCCGAGCTGGGCTACCTCGCGGGGGCCGACCGCATCGAGGGCTGCCTCTTCGGCAACGGCGAGCGCACGGGCAACGTCGACCTCGTCACGCTGGGCATGAACCTGTTCAGCCAGGGGATCGACCCCCAGATCGACTTCTCCGACATGGCCGGCATCCGCAGCACCGTGGAGTACTGCAACCAGCTGCCCGTGGGTGAGCGCCACCCCTGGGGTGGTGACCTCGTCTACACCGCCTTCTCCGGCTCGCACCAGGACGCCATCAAGAAGGGCTTCGAGGACATGGAGCGCCAGTCGTCGTCGACCGGGCGGTCCGTCGACGAGCTGGTCTGGGGCGTGCCGTACCTGCCGATCGACCCGCACGACATCGGGCGCTCCTACGAGGCCGTGGTCCGCGTCAACAGCCAGTCCGGCAAGGGCGGCGTCGCCTACATCCTCAAGAGCGAGCACCAGCTCGACCTGCCGCGGCGGCTGCAGATCGAGTTCTCCGCCGTCGTGCAGAAGGGCGCCGACGCCGACGGAGGCGAGGTGGCCCCCGACGCGCTCTGGCAGAAGTTCTCCGACGAGTACCTCCCCGCCCAGGCCGCGTCGTGGGGACGCTTCGCGCTCCAGACGGTCCGTGCCGAGTCGGCGTCCGAGGGGGCGACCACCCTGCACGTCGGGCTGGTCGATGCCGGGTCGTCCATCACGGTGGAGGGCACCGGCAACGGGCCCATCGCCGCCTTCGCCGAGGCCATGGGCACGCTCGGTGTCGACGTGCGGGTCCTCGACTACCAGGAGCACGCGCTGTCGTCGGGCGGCGACGCCAGGGCGGCGGCATACGTGGAGTGCGCCGTCGGCGAGCGAGTGCTGTGGGGTGTGGGTCTCGACTCCTCGATCGTCGTCGCGTCGCTCAAGGCCATCGTCTCGGCGGTGAACCGGGCTCTGCGCGACGGTTCGTGAGCGGTCGCCGACGATGAGTGGCACCGGAGCGCGTTACCTCCTGGGGGGCTACACCCAGGGCCCGGGTCAGGGTCTGGGTGTCGTCGAGCTCGTCAGCGGTGTGTGGGGCCGACCCCGGGTGGTCGCCGAGACCGACGACCCCTCGTGGGTCGCCCTGTCACCCGACGGTCGGACCGTGTACGCCGTGGCCGAGCGAGAGGTCGGCGGGGTCGCCGCGTGGCGGGTCGGCTCGGGTGACGAGCACCCGTGGGCCCTCCTGGGCGACGAACAGGAGACCGGTGGCTCCTTCCCCTGTCACCTGGCGGTCAGTGCCGACGCTCGACACCTCCTGGTGGCGAACTACGGGTCCGGATCGGTCAGCGTCCACCCGCTGCTCGCTGACGGGTCCGTCGGCGCGAGAACGGATCTCGTGCAGCACGTGGGCCCGGTAGGACCCAACCGGAAGCGGCAGGACGGCCCGCACGCCCATCAGGTGACGGTGACGCGCGACGGGCACGTGCTCGTGTGCGACCTCGGTCTCGACTGCGTCATCGGCTACGCGCTGTCGCAGGACGGCCGGCTCCGCGAGGTCGCCCGATCCACCTTCGCCCCTGGCTCCGGTCCCCGGCACCTCGCCGTGTCGGGTGACGGACGCACGGCCTGGGTGGTCAGCGAGCTGACGTCCACCGTCGTGACCTGCCGGGTCGACGGCCCGGTCGTCACCCCCCTGACCTCGGTCTCCACGCGCGCTCCGCACCGGCAGCTCGACAACCTCGCCGCAGCCCTGCTCGTCAGCCCGGACGGATGCCGCGTGCTGGCGTCGAACCGAGGCGACGACACCGTGTCCGTCTTCGACGTCGAGGTGGGGGGAGGGCTGCGGCGGGACACCCTCCAGGCCGCCGGAGGTCACTGGCCGCGGGACCTCGCGTGGGGTCCGGACGGCGAGCTGCTCGTGGCGGCCGAGCGGTCCGATCTCGTGGTGCGGCTCGACCCCGTCGACGGTGCACCGAGCGCTGTCGGCTGGTCGCGCCCGACCTGCCTGGTGCGCCTGCACTGACCGGACAGGTGCCGCGCGCAGGGGTGGGAGCGTGCGCGGCCCGGGCTCGTATCCTGCTCGGATGAGACCCGGAGGCCTCCGGCCGTCGTCGAGCGAGGGCGGCCGGCTGCGCCGCACGACCTGGAGGCTCGGTCTGGTGACCGGGGTGCTCGTCCTCGCCAGCGTCGCCCTCACGGCCCTGGCGGTCGCGTGGGCCTTCTCGCGCGCCACCGACAGCGAGACGAACGACCTGCTCACCCAGTCCGTCGCACGCAGCAGCGATCCGGCGCTCGCGGCGCCGGGGACCTACCTCGTGACGCTTGGCCCGGACGGTCTGGCGGTCACCCCCGGGATCCCGGCCGGCCTGCCCGACCGTGACGCTCTCGACCGGGTGGCCGCTGGAGGGCCGACCGAGCAGGGCGTCATCGATGTCGACACCACCTCCGGTGCTCGTTACTACGTGGTGCGCACGATGCGTCGGGAGGGTCTCGTGGTGCAGGCGGTCGTCGACCACACGCAGACCGAGGAGGCTCAGGAGCGACTCCGTGCCGCGCTCGTCCTCGCCGTCGGGATCGGAGCCGTGCTGGCGGCGGCAGTCGCCAGCGTGGTGGCCCGGCGCGCCGCACGACCCCTCGTCGCCGTCATCGCTGCGCAGCGTCGCTTCGTGGCGGACGCGAGCCACGAGCTGCGTACGCCGCTCACCCTGCTGAGCACGAGGGCCCAGCTGCTGGCGCGGCGGCACGCGCGCGGGGGCGAGGACGTCGCGGTCCGGGACGACCTCGAGGCCCTGGTGCGCGACGTCTCCGTGCTCTCCTCCATCCTCGACGACCTCCTGCTAGCGGCGGATCCCGAGGCCGACCGGGTGTGGGAGACCATCAGGGTCGGCGACCTCGCTCGTGAGGTGAGCGAGTCGGCGCAGGCCCACGCGGCCTCGCAGGGTGTCGACGTCGTCGTGACCGTCCGGGACGCGGTCGATCGGGAGGGCGCGGACGGGTCGATATCGAGGGGGTCCGACACGAGGGTGGTCGCCGTGCCGGTGGCCCTGCGTCGGGCGATCACCGCCCTGATCGACGGAGGGATCGACCACGCGTCCACCAGGGTGGACGTGCAGGTGCGCCGCGAGGGGGCGCGCGTGGTCGTGCTCGTCGCCGATGACGGACCGGGGGTCCCCGGGGCCGACGACGAGGAGCGCCAGCTGGTCTTCGCCCGCTTCCACCACCGGCCGGGTGGGGCGGGAGCAGCCAGGAGCCGCACCCACCACGGGATCGGTCTGGCCCTCGTCGCCGAGGTCGTCGAGACGCTCGGCGGCACGGTGCGCGTCGCTCCTCGCGCGGACGGTCAGGCGGGCGCTGCCTTCACGATCAGCCTCCCGGCCGCCTGACCGCGACACCGGCCCGAGTCAGCGCCACTCACCGTCGGCGATCCGCTCGCGATGCTCGGCATGGGGGTCGGCGCTCGCTGCCCGCCAGGCGAGGGTGAGCAGCCCTGCTACCCCGCAGGCCACCGTCGCATGCCGCAGGCCCAGCTCGTCCGCGGTGCCCAGCAGCAGTCCGTGGACGACGGCCAGCGGCCAGAGCAGGAGGCTGAGCCAGTGGACGGCGCGCCACAGCGGCTCAGGCAGCCTGTGTCGCCACACCGAGGTGACGACGACCGCCACCACCAGGTCGACCGCGATCGTGCCGAGCCCCACCCACACCCGCTCGTATCCGGAGGTGAAGGGTACGAGCGCCGAGATCAGGTCGATCGAGACGAAGGTCTCCGCGACGGCCGTCGCGACGTGCGTCAGGAGGAACGCCAGCAGGCCGAGGCTGAGCGAGCGGTGCAGGCCCATGACGACGGCGGCACGAGTGGCGCGGGGTGGGCGTCTCGACGCCACGACAGCCCCCAGACAGACCACGAGAGTGAGCAGCACGATGCTCGCCACGCCGGTGGCCCGCGAGACGTACCAGAGCAGCTCGTTCATTGGTGCCACCCGTCCATCGTGGCTGTGGGTCAGGACCCGCTGGTGGTGGTCCCGCCGCTACCCGCGGCCGGACCCACGGGGGAGACCGGCGAAAAGCTCTGCGCCTGCGCCGCGGCCGCCTGGGCTGCAGCTGCGTCAGCGGCCGCCTGGGCTGCGGTGGCGGCCTGCGCCGCGGCTGCCTGCTGGGCTGCTGACCTGGCCTGGGCCGCCTGCTGTGCCGCCAGCGCGGCGGCCTCGCTGGCTGCGGCCTCCTGAGTGGCCGCCTTCTGGGCGGCCACCCTACGGGCCGTCGCCCGCTGAGCGGCTGCAGTGGTGGCTGCAGCCTGCGCTGCGCTCACCCGGGCGGAGGCGCCGACGGTGGCTGTGTGGTCGATGGCGAGGTGGGTGCTGAGGGCTCCCACTCCAGCGAGGGAGAGCGCCATGACGCTGCGTGAGATGGCCCGGGTGACGGTGAGGGCGCGGGGATGGTTCGTCGGCATGTCGGGGTCGTCCTCGGGTCGCTGGTCGGGCTCGGGGCCGGGTGGGTCCCCCCACCATGGCGGGTGCGCCTTGGTGGCTCGTGAGACGGACCTGTCCGCCCCGTGTGCCGCTCTGAGAATCGCCCAGAAACGATGGGCGGCGACCCGGGCCACGGCCCCGGTGGCGCCGCTCTATGGTGGAGGACATGGCACCGCCACCTCGGCTCCTGCTCGTCGAGGACGACCTCGAGCTGGTGCTGATGCTCGAGGAGATCCTCCGAGGCGAAGGATACGCCGTCGACGTCGCCCGCGACGGGCCACACGGTCTCGACCTCGGGCTGACCAGGGAGTACGACGTCGTGGTCCTGGACCGTGGCCTACCCGTCCTCGACGGCCTCGACCTCCTGTCCCGCCTGCGCCGCCGCGGCCGCTTCGTCCCCGTGCTCGTCCTGTCGGCCCTCGGCACGGCACGCGACCGGGTGGAGGGCCTCGACGCCGGTGCCGAGGACTACCTGGTCAAGCCCTTCGACATCGAGGAGCTGCTCGCCCGGCTCCGGGCCTTGCGCCGACGGCACGAGGAGCGGGCCGAGCGCCTGCCGATCCCTGGCGGATCGGTGTCGGTGTCGGCACCAGAAGTCCTGCGCGACAGCGGCGTCCGGGTCGAGCTGTCAGCGCGCGAGCATCTCTTCCTGTGCCAGCTCGCCCGCTTCCCCCGGCGGGTCTTCACGCGCGAGGAGCTGCTGGCCGGGGTCTTCGACGGGGCTGGCGATCCCGGGCTGGTCGACACCTACGTGCACTACCTGCGGCGCAAGCTCGACCGCCGCGTCGTCCGCACCGTGCGCGGTGTCGGCTACCAGCTCGGGGACGTCTGAGTGGTCGTCGCGCGCGGTCTCCGTCGGAACTCAGCGCACGCCCTGCACCCTGAACTGCACGGACACCCGCGGTCCCACCGCGGCCGACGTCTTGGGGACGGCGTGGTCGCACAACCATGCGCCTTGCTGTACGCGCAGGTACCTGGGGCGGTCAGGAGATGTAGGCTCCCGCGTGATCTGTCGTCGGAGCAGCGCTCTGGCCTGCGGTTTGACAAGAAGCTGAGACGCTCGCTTTCTCACTATCTTGTCCAGATCCTCAGTTGCGGCATACCGCAGGACGCCCCGGTCCCGGGGCACCGATCCGGACGGGCTAAGCGGGACGCCAACTGCGGCGGACCAAGGTTGCCCTCCGCAGCTCCCGCAGGGGTTCGGCTTGCGGGAACGCCCAGCGGCCGCCGCAACTCTTGCGAACATCCCACGGCACCCAACCGAAAATGCGATCATCATGAGGTGCCGCGAAACTAATCGAGGGACCATCGCGGTCGTCACCGCGGCCTGCCTGTCGTGGACGCCTCTGGTCTCAACCGCCTCCAGCCGGGCGCCGTGCGTGTCCTCGCCTTCATCGCCTGCGGGACCGTGTGGCTCGTCATCGTCGGCGTCACGGCGGTGGTCAACACTACCGCAAGCCCGTTTTACCGGACCGTCGGCGCCGCGGCTGTGTTTGCTGGCGTTCTCACCGTCATCTCGTTCTAGCTCTACCTGCGGCCCGGCTTCCTCACCCACGAGGCCTGGCGCCGATCAGCACGGCGACATCTGTTCGGGTTGGCGCTACGCCACGCCTGGATCTGCACCGTCCCCGCCGCCCTGACCGTTTGGTACCTTACCGGCGATCGCTTCTGATGCCATGGGCGAGTCTGCTGCACGGGGCGGAGACCGGCAGGACACGCCCTGAGGTGTTTTGGGAAGGGATCGGCTACCGGACCGACCCCCTACGATGCGCGGGTGACTCGACGCATGCTGTTCACCGCTGCGGGCGGCCACGGGCACCTGCAGCCGTTGCTGCCTCTGGCGGAGCAGGCCGCTCGCGCTGGTCACGAGGTCCTCGTGACTGCGGCTGCGTCACTCGCCGGGCACGTGACCTCTCGTGGCCTGGCGTTTGCCCCAACCGGCCCTGACCTGAAGCCCATCCACGCGCCCCTCGTCGTCCACTCTCTCGACAAGGAGCGGCGGGTCGTCGCTGACTACTTCGTGGCTCAGCTCGGTCACTCTCGCGCGACAGCGGTCCTTGACCTGTGCCGGGCCTGGCGACCAGATGTCGTCGTTCATGACGAGGTCGACTTCGGGGCTGCCGTCGCGGCCGAGGCAGCCGGGCTGCCACACGTGTCCGTCATCGTCATCGGCGCAGGCCGCTTCATCCTCGCCGAGCTCGTGCAAGAACCCCTGGCGCGCCTGTCATCGGACTTCGACGTCGACCCCCGCGGCAACGCCGAGCTCCGCCACGGACAGCTGACTCTGACCCCGTTCCCCGCATCGTTTCGGCACCCCAGTGACCGGCTACCCGGCAACGTCGTCGGTTACCACCTCCAGGCGCCGCCGAGGAGCACGGTTAGACAGGACGGCGCAGCGGCCTTCGTCACGCTCGGGACGATCTTTAACACCGAGTCGGGCGACCTCCTGCGAACAGCATCATTGGGCGCGGCCGCTTGCCCCGAAGTGGAAAGGGTCATCGTCGCGACCGGAGAGTACCTCGATCCGGCCGTCCTGGGTCAGCTGCCGCGTCACGTGGCTGTGCACCGGTTCGTCAGACAGGACGCCGTCTTGTCGGAGTGCGACCTCGTCGTCAGTCACGCCGGCTCAGGGACGGTCCTTGGTGCCCTCAGCCAGGCCTTGCCCACCGTCAGCCTGCCCATGGGCGCTGATCAGCAGCTCAATGCCGATCGCTTGAAGGCACTTGGACTCGGTATGACGCTCACCGCCGACGAAGCGGACGTCGACCAGGTACGTGACGCCGTCGCCGCCGTCCTCACGTCGGCTGCCATCGCTCAGAAGCTGGATGCGGTGCGCACCGAGATCTCCGCCCTGCCGGGCATCGAGGGAGCAATCCGGGCGGTCTCTGACCTCGTGGCATAGGCAACCCCACCGACAGCTGTCGCGACCCAACTCCACTCAGGGCGTGGGCAGCGCTTGTCCCGCTCGGGGATCCCTGACCGGGACGACACCCGAGCTGGCGCCCGTAGCGCCTACGAGGCAGGGCGTTGTCCGTTGTCGCCGGACTTCTAGGCTGTAATGTTGGCTTCCACCTGCGAGTACAGGAGTCTGCCGTGACGAACTCTCAACCCCCCAGTGACGATGAGACCCAAAGATAGCAAGCCCTCACTCTAGGCAACGCTTACGGAGGGATCAGTAACACAACCACGGGGACCAGTGTAAGATCAACGTATTCGATGCATTCAAAGCAGTACGTTCGAAGGCAGTTCGTGCGATGACCTCGGAATCTCCCAAAAACCAGCCAGCCCTCACATTCGTGGGCAGTTGGTTCAAGCGAGGAATAAAATTCAGCGGGCCTCTTGTTCGTTTAACGGTTACGCGTGATCAACTTCAGTTTCGACCTAGGGCTTATCTTTCGGGAAGCAGTTATCCATCGGGAAGACATTCGATCCATATCTTATGGTGGCGGCGGGTTTCTTATCTGGTCGGCGGGAATACAAATTGTGACTCGTCGAGATGCTCGCCACTACTTTGCCGGGTTCAATAATGAATCTATTATTGGGGGGTTGCGCTCTCAAGGCTATGCCGTGAATATCAGATAGCTTGATCCAACAATTTACTTGTTAGGGCATTGAGTTTCGCCTCTCGTGCTAGTCGCGCCTGTCGGATCGACATCACTAAGTGCCATCACCGGATCCGTATCGCGAACGTATCTTAAATGACGGGACCTCGAGTGTGCTGCACGATAGGCGACAGGCTGGACACCGCCCTGAGGTGTCCTAGTGAAGGATCCTCGACCGGGACGAGCCGCAAACTGCTCGGTCAGTCCTCATGACGTCACGACCCTGCTCACGCACAAGCCGCAGAGAGCCAAGCATCCTGTTGAGCGTCTCTCGGTCGTGGCCGTGCCAAGCTCGGCGCCCCGAGCTGCGGTGTCCTCGGTCCCAGTTCTGACCTGGGGCCCCGTACCCTTGCAGATGAGAGTTTCTCGTTGTTCCCGGAGCGCGATGAGCGCGCGACTGAGGGTGGTGTTGTCGTGGGCGGGTACCGGCCATCGAGGGTGTGGGGCGCGGGCGTGCTGATTGGATGTGTCGTGGGGGCCGGCGGCTGCTCCGGGGCCTCGGGGGGATCTGCGGCGCCGTCGCCGGTGATCACCTGGACGGCGGCAAAGGCAGCCGACATTGCGGAGCCGACGACGGACGCGGTCGATTACGGCGACGGCCCGGTCCGGGTCACGGCAGCATGGGGCGCACCTAGTCAGCTGCGGATCGTCACCTGGGCCAGTTCCGGCTGTCCACAGCTTCCCGACTCGGTAACAGGAACCGCACACACCATTACCGTTACCACCAAGGCGTTCAACCCCAGCGGAGACGGCTGCACCGCCGACGCAGCCCCGGCTACCGCGGTGGTGGGCGTACCGGCCGTCGTCGACCAGAGCGCGGCCACCACGCTTACCATCAACGCCACGACTCTGACCCTGCCCGGCCGATAGCAGGCCACTGGCTGCCTTTATACCGAAGGTCTCCTGCAGCATCCTGTGCTGCGGCTGTTTCACCCCTGATCCTTGCTTCGACGTGGTGATGGGGTGGATGTCCGTGGCGGCGCCTGCCGCACGGCAAAGCGCGTCAGCGTGGACTGAAGGCTTGGGGTGCCGTTGTGATGATTCGACGTAAGTTGTCGATGGCGCTGGTGGTCGGCGCAGTGTCGGCGGGTGTGCTTGGCCAGTCACCAGCGTTGGCGACCGTAGCCGAGATGCAGCCGACAGCGGTTGGGTCCCCGACAGCCTCAGCAACCCCGGTGTCCGGGCCCAACATCGAGGCGCTGTACAGCCTCGTTCATGCCAACGGTGACGAGTACGCGGGCATCGCCGCCAACGGGCCCGAGGACGTCACCGTGATGGTGGTTGCGGGTCCCACGGCGAACCGGGCCGCCACCCAGGCGCTCACCCGGGCCGCCTCCGGCGCCGTCGCCGCTGGCACTGCTGGCGTCGACGCCACAGGCACCGCCCTGGTGTCCATCGGGTCAGGAACGATGCGTACCCGTGCCGTGGGCCGTTCGTTAACCCAGCTCCTCGCCCTGCAGACCGCACTCAATGACGAGATCGTCGCCGGAAAGCGGCCCGGCCTGGTCGGCACCGGTGTCGACGTGCTGGCCAACAAGGTCGAGGTCTACAGCCCCACCCCCGACCAGGTCCGCCCGTCTGTAGAAGCCGCCTACCCCGACCAGGTGCTCGTCAAGTACGGCACCGAGGGCACGGCAGCCTCAGGCCGACAGAGCGACAGCGACCCGTTCTACGGCGGCGGCCGCATCAAACGCACCACCGACGGACGCGCGTGCACCAGCGGATTCCGCATCACTGGGAGCGACGGCGTCGGCTACATGGTCACCGCCGGCCACTGCTTCGCCCAGAACGACACCGTCTACAACGGAACCGGCAGCGCCTCCCTCGGCAAGGTCACCTTCCGCCGCTACGGCAGTGACAACCTTGACAACGAACTCATCAGCGGTGCCAGCTACTCCGCAAGAATCTTCACCGGATCCACCACCTCGACCACCTCCATCCCGGTGAAGTCGCTCGGATACTCCTGCGGGTACTGCAACGTCTACTTCAACGGCTCCTTCACCGGCCAGTCCTTGGGCAAGATCGACAGCAGTGACCCCAGCATCGGCACCTGCTTCCTGGTCTCCGGAGACTACTCGTGCGGCATCGTCAAGGTCAGCCCCACCAGCGGCACCCTCTGCGGCTCGGGCGACAGCGGCAGCCCCGTCTTCGCAACCAACGGCAGCGGTGGCGCCATCGCCATCGGGATCGACCAGAGCTACTTCAGCGATGGCTCCTGCGGCTACACCATCCTTGGCAGGATCCTCGGCTACTGGGGCGCCACCCTCACCACCGGATAGCGCGTAACAATGACAAGGCCGGACAAACTGAGCACGATGTCCTCCAGGGCTCCGGCTTGGATTGGTAGGCTGCTCGCCTCTCGCGGCGCCATGTGGCCGACGGCCCGCGCTGCCCCCCTACGCGATCTTGTCCGCAAGCCGAACCCCATACGGGAACGCCACAGGTCGGGCGCCGTGCGCCCGCAGAGGTGTCTTGCAAGACCCGCCCGGAAAAGATTCCCGCACGGGTGCCCCATGCGGGAAACATACCACTGGCCGGCACGTCGAGCCCTCGCCCGCCTGCGTCCTTGGCACCAACACAAACCCGGAACACCGACACGCCGCCGACACGAAAGTGGAACTCCGACACGAAATCCGGATCCCTACAGAGAGACACTGCAGAGACCCGAGCGGGCGGCCCTGCCTGCGGCGGAAGCCGCTCAGTCACGGTGGCCGAGCGTGGCGTCGAGGCCGACAACTCCGAGTCAGTGGGCGAGTTCATCGACTTCACCGCCGTTGCTCGTTTACTGGCGTCGTGCCGGGCGCGCCCCGGGCGCTCGACTGACGACCATGGGACATCTGGCGGTAGGACGGTCGGCACGCGATGGTCAGGCGATCGGCCGACCTCTGCACGCCCGGGCGCCCCTCAAGGGCGGTAGACGTGGGCGTGGTGGTTGCTCCGCACCACGCTGATCTCCTCGGTGCGGGCGTTGATCCGGCAGACGATCCGGTAGGTGTCGCGCCTCGCCGACCAGGGCCGACCTCGCGCCGGGGGGAGGGCTCACCCAGCCGATGGTGGGCTGGGCCCGTGCAAGACGATCCCGGCGATGAGCCTTACCTGACGCCCGATACGCGAAACTGTATCGAGATGCGCGGCCCGGACACGCTACGTGATTTCGGCACTGCGTGGTCCCAGGTGCGCTGGCAGGAGCCGCCCATCACCACCAGGTCTCCGGGGCCGAGCGGCAGGCGCACGGTGGCGCCCACGCCGTCACGCGGGCGCAGGTGGAGGGACCGGGAGGAGCCGACCGACAGGATGGCGACCATGGTGTCCTCGACCCGGGAGCGGCCGATGCGGTCGCCGTGCCACGCCACGCTGTCGCGTCCGTCGCGGTAGAGGCAGAGCCCCGCCGTGCGGAAGCGCTCGCCCAGCTCGGCCTCGTAGTGGTCCGACAGCAGCTCACGCGCTGCGACCAGGGTCGCATGGGGCAGGAGGTCGTCGGCAGCGTAGAACGCCGTCAGCCGCGGCACGTCGACCACCGCGTCGTACATCTGGCGCCGCTCGGCCCGCCACGGCACCTGAGCCAGCAGCTGCTCCAGGAGGCCGTCGGCCCCTCGCAGCCAGCCTCTCCGCAGGTCGACCCAGGCACCGTGGCCGAGGGTGCGCCGCTCGGTGCCCGGGACGAGGGGGAGCAGCTCGCACGGGTCGTCGAGGTCGAGCAACGACGCCTGCATGGTCCACGACATGCGTCGAGCGTAGCCGAGTCATCGAACACCTGTCCGATTCCCCTGGCCGGTCCCCGCGGGTCGGCGCGGCATCCGGCCCCGCGCGGGTGAGAATGGTGGGGTGCCGCTCTACCGAGACGAGGCGGTCGTCCTGCGGACGCACAAGCTCGCCGAGGCCGACCGCATCATCACGCTCCTCACGCGCCGCCGGGGCAAGGTCCGGGCGGTGGCCAAGGGGGTGCGGCGCACCCGCTCGCGCTTCGGCGCGCGGCTCGAGCCGTTCATGGTCGTCGACCTGCAGTGCTACGAGGGTCGCAACCTCGACACGGTCACCCAGGTCGAGACCCTCGCGCCCTACGGCGACGCCATCTGCCGCGACTACACCGCCTACACCGCGGCGACCGTCATGGTCGAGACCGCCGACCGGCTCACCGAGGAGCACGAGCCCGCGCCTCAGCAGCACCTGCTGCTCGCCGGGGCGTTGCGCTCGCTGACCGGCGGCGAGCACGACCCGTCTCTGGTCCTCGACGCCTACCTGTTGCGCTCGCTCGCCGTGGCCGGGTGGGCTCCGAGCTTTCACGACTGCGCCAAGTGCGGTGCCCCCGGCCCGCACCGCAGCTTCAACATCGCCTCGGGGGGCACCGTCTGCCTCGTGTGCCGCACACCCGGGTCGGCGGCCCCGTCCGACGAGACCATGCGGTTGCTGGCCTCACTGCTCAGCGGCGACTGGGGCACGGCCGACTCCACCCCACTGCGCAGCCGGCGCGAGGGCAGTGGGCTGGTCTCGGCGTTCCTGCAGTGGCACCTGGAGCGGGGTGTGCGGTCGCTGCGGCACGTCGACCGCGACGGCCCGGTGCCCGTGGTGCGGGCGATCCCGACCCTCGAGCTCGAGGGGCTGGGAGCCGTCGACCTCAGCCGGGTGCAGCCCCCGCTCGACCGCCACCCCGCCCTCGACCAGCACCTCGCCGAGGCCGCCAAGGAGCCCGTGTGACCCGCACCTACGCCCGACCCTTCCCGCACCCGAGCGGGGCGACCCCGCCCGTGCTCCCGCCGGAGCTCGTGCCCCGTCACGTCGCGCTCATCATGGACGGCAACGGACGCTGGGCGAATGCCCGCGGGCTGCCCCGGACCAAGGGCCACGAGGCCGGTGAGGCGTCGCTGCTCGACGTCGTGGCCGGGGCGATCGACATCGGCGTGACGCACCTGTCGGCCTACGCCTTCTCGACCGAGAACTGGCGCCGGTCGCCCGACGAGGTGCGCTTCCTCATGGGGTTCAACCGCGACGTCATCCGGCGCCGGAGGGACCAGCTGCACGAGTGGGGAGTGCGCATGCACTGGGTCGGGCGCACCCCCCGGCTGTGGCGCTCCGTGGTCAAGGAGCTCGAGGTCGCGCAGGAACTGACCAAGGACAACACCGGCCTCACCCTCTACTTCTGCGTCAACTACGGCGGCCGGGCCGAGATCGCCGACGCCGTCCAGCGCATCGCCGAGGAGGTCAGGGCCGGCCGGATCAAGCCGTCGTCCATCGACGAGAGGACGATCCGGCGCCACCTCGACGTGCCGTCGATGCCCGACGTCGACCTCTTCGTGCGCTCCTCGGGGGAACAGCGCACCTCGAACTTCCTTGTCTGGCAGTCGGTATACGCCGAGATGGTCTTCCAGGACACCCTGTGGCCCGACTACGACCGCCGTCACCTGTGGCAGGCCATCGAGACGTATGCCGCGCGCGACCGCCGTTACGGCGGAGCGGTCGACACCCCACAGGCCTGACCCGCGTCATACGGTGGGCGCATGGCCACTCGAGCAGACACCGCCCGCAAGACCGAGCCCGACACCTGGGACGTCGTCGTGATCGGTGGTGGGCCGGCGGGGGAGAACGCCGCCGACTACGCCATCCGGGGCACCTCCCGCACCGCTGTCATCATCGAGTCGGAGCTGGTCGGCGGCGAGTGCTCCTACTGGGCCTGCATGCCCAGCAAGGCCCTGCTGCGCTCGGTCGAGGTCGCCCGGATCGCCACCGGGCTGCCGGGGCTGGCCGGCCGGATCAGCTCGCGGGGGATCGACGTCAAGGCGGTGCTCGCTCGGCGCGACTCCTTCACCTCGCACCTCGACGACGCCGGCCAGGTGAAGTGGGCCAAGGGCGCGGGCATCGACGTGGTGCGAGGGAGAGCGAGGCTCAAGGGCATACGCACCGTCGAGGTCGAGGGCGCCGGAGCGCCGCGCACGATCCACGCCCGTGAGGCCGTCATCCTCGCCACCGGCACGACGGCCTCCGTCCCTCCGATCCCCGGCCTGGCCGAGGCCCTGCCGTGGACCTCGCGCGACGTCACCAACCTGCACGAGGTGCCG
This sequence comes from Dermatophilaceae bacterium Soc4.6, assembly GCA_039889245.1. Taxonomy (NCBI): domain Bacteria; kingdom Bacillati; phylum Actinomycetota; class Actinomycetes; order Micrococcales; family Dermatophilaceae; species Dermatophilaceae bacterium Soc4.6. The sequence goes on from JAZGVH010000002.1 coordinate 4,086,022, forward strand.
CGCCGGGTCGCGGTGATCGGCGGGGGTGTCGTCGCGTGCGAGGCCGCGAGCTGGCTGCTGGGTCTCGGGGTCGAGGAGCTGACCCTGGTCGAGCCGGGGGAGCGGCTGCTCGGGCGGGCCGAGCCGTTCGCGGGCGAGCTCGTGCGGGCAGGGCTGCGCGCACGCGGGGCGACGGTGCTCACGGGTCGGTCGGTCACCGGCGTCACGCGTCGCGAGCCGAGGGAGCGCGGCGTGGGGCACGTCGCGGGTGGGAGCGTCACGCTCGAGCTGGGGCGGCGCCGGGTGGTCGCCGACGAGGTCGTCGTCGCGACGGGGCGCACCCCCTCCACGGCCGACCTGGGCTTCGAGACCCTCGGCATCGCCGACAGCGTCGCGGCCAACCGCGGCTATGTCGCGGTCAACGACCGCCTCGAGGTCGAGGGCGTGCCCGGGCACTGGCTGTATGCCGTGGGCGACGTCAACGGTCGCGCCCTGCTCACCCACATGGGCAAGTACCAGGCCCGCATCGCGGGCGCCGTCATCGCGGCCCGCGCGCGCGGCGAGCGGGTGGCGGGCAAGGAGTACCGCGACCTCTCGAGCGAGCGTGCCGTCCCGTCGGTGACCTTCACCGCACCCGAGGTGGCCAGCGTCGGTCTGACCGAGGCGGCTGCGGTGGCGGCGGGCGTCGACGTCGAGACCGTGGAGTACGACATGGCCTCCGTCGCCGGGTCGGCCCTGCTGCGCGACGACTACGTCGGTCGGGCCAAGCTGGTGATCGACCGGTCGCGCGACACCCTGGTCGGCGCGACCTTCGTCGGTGACGGCAGCGCCGAGCTGCTGCACTCGGCCACCGTGGCCATCGTCGGGTCCGTGACCCTGGCCGACCTCTGGCACGCGGTGCCGAGCTATCCGACGGTCAGCGAGGTCTGGCTGCGTCTGCTGGAGGCCCGCCGCTCGAGGTGACCGTCAGTCGCAGTCGGAGCAGGTGCCGATGATCTCGAGGGTGTGCTCCACGTCGCGGAAGCCGTGCTCGGCGCTCACCGACGCGGCCCACCGCTCGACGGCGGGGCCCTCGACCTCGACGGTGCGGCCGCAGTGGCGGCAGACGAGGTGGTGGTGGTGGCCGGTGCTGCAGCTGCGGTAGACGGCCTCGCCGTCGCCGGTGCGCAGCACGTCGACGTCGCCCTCGGCGGCCAGCCCCTGGAGCGTGCGGTAGACGGTCGCCAGCCCGATGGTGTGGCCGGTGGACCGCAGGCGGGCGTGCAGGTCCTGGGCCGAGGTGAACTCGCGGCCCTCGAGCAGCGCCTGCGCCACCAGACTCTGCTGACGGGTGGGACGACGTGTCGTGCGCGCGCTCACGGGCGACCCCCTCGGCCCTGCGGTGCGGGCTCACCCGGGCGGTCGCCGTCGTGCTCGTGCTCGTGCGTGCGCTCGTCGTGCTCGTCGTAGTGCTCCTCGTGCGGCGCGTGCCGGTGCCCGTCGTGGAGGTAGTCGACGTGGTCGCCGTGGGCGACGGCCGGGTGCCCGCAGTCCAGTCCGTGCTCGTGCGGGTGGCGCCTCACCGCCGCATGCACCCTCGACAGCACCCGGCTGCGCAGGCTCACTCCGGCTGCGACGAGCAGGAAGAGGCCGATCGCGAGCAGCACGATCGTGCCGCCCGAGGGGGTGTCGGCCTCGTAGGAGACGACGACGCCACCCACGGCGGCCACGAGGCCGATGAGCGAGGCCCATCTCATGGCGCTGGCGAAGCTGCGGGCGAAGAGCTGGGCCGCGGCGTTGGGCACGATCATCAGGGCGCTGATGAGCAGCAGCCCCACGATGCGCATCGAGACGACGACCGTCACGGCGGTGAGCACGCCGACCGTGATGTTGAGCGGCAGCACCGGCATCCCGCTGGCGCGGGCGTACTCCTCGTCGTTGGCGACGGCGAAGAGCCGCGGCCGCAGCAGGCTCGTGCCGAGCAGCACGACGAGGGCCAGCGCCGCGAAGACCCAGAGATCGTCGGGGCGCACGGTCGTGATGGCGCCGAAGAGGTAGGCCGTGAGGTTGGCGGGGGTGCCTCCCGGCGCCTTCGCGATGATGACCACCCCGAGAGCGATGCCTCCGTAGAAGATCAGTGCGAGGGCGACGTCACCGCTGGTGCGGCCGCCAGCCCGGATCAGCTCGATGATCACGGCCGCGGCGACCGCGAGCACGAGGGCCGCCCACACGGGCGAGGTGCTGGTGAACAGGCCGATCGCCACCCCGGCGAGCGCGACGTGACCCATCCCGTCGCCGATGAGCGACAGCCTGCGCTGGATCAGGAAGATGCCCACGAGGGGGGCGACGAGACCCACGAGCACGGCGGCCACGAGGGCGCGCTGCATGAAGTCGTAGGACAGCAGGTCAAGCACGGTGCGTCCTGCGGCGGTCGGCGGGCTCGCGGCGCTCCCCGGGGGCCACGGGGTCGAGCGGGCCGGCGCTCGGCAGGCCGGGCCGGCGCCCGCGGGCGCCGAGCTCGTCGTCGTGGTGGTGGGAGTGGTGCTCGTGGAGGATCTCGTCGGCGTGCGCGGTGAAGTCGGCCAGGGACCCCTGCCACGTCAGGGCCCCGAGGTCGACCACCACGACCCGGGTCACCACGTCTCGGAAGGCCTCCATCTCGTGCGTGACGATGAGCATGGTCACGCCGGTCGCGGCCAGGCGCTCGAGCACCTGCGCCAGGACGTGCTGGTTGGCCGCGTCGACCCCCGCCGTGGGCTCGTCCATGATCAGGACCTCGGGCTCGGAGGCCAGCGCCCGGGCGATGAGCACCCGTCGCTGCTGGCCGCCCGAGAGGGTCGAGACGTCGGTCGTGGCCCGGTCGGCGAGCCCGACGAGGTCGAGGGAGCGGTCGATGACCAGCCGGTCCTGACGGGAGCTGCGCCCCCACCAGCCCTGGTGGCCGAGCCGTCCGGTGGCCACGATCTCGCGGGCGGTGGCCCGCACCGAGGTCGACAGCGTGTGCCGCTGCGGCACGTAGCCGACCCGGGTGTGCTCGCGGAACGAGCGGCGCGGCACCCCGAAGAGCTCGACCTCGCCCCCCAGCTGGTCGATCAGGCCGAGGACGCCCCGCACGAGCGTCGACTTGCCCGAACCGTTGGCGCCGAGCACCGCCACGACCTCGCCGTGCGCAACCTCGAGGGAGGCGTGCGAGACGACCGCGCGGTCGCCGTAGCCGAAGGAGGCGTCCCGCAGCGCCAGGACCGGCACGCTCGCGCCGCCCGGCTGCTGGGGTGGATGCGGGCTGATGGTGGGGGCGGCGTTCACGAGCACCCCTGCCCGGCGCGGAGAGCGGTGAGATCGGCACGCATGACCTCAGGGTAGGTGCGACCCTTCGAGGCTGTCGTGATGCCCTCGATCGGGTCGAGCGTGGCGACCGTCGCGCCGGTCGTGCGGGCGATGGTGTCAGCGAACTTCGGCTCGACGAGGGTCTCGGCGTAGATGGTCGTGACGCCCGTCGACCGCACGAAGTCGCTGATCCGGGCAAGGGTCGAGCCCGACGGCTCGACTTCGGGGTCGAGCCCGGTGATCGGCACCTGGGTGAAGCCGTAGCGCTGCGCGAGGTAGCCGAAGGCGGCATGGCTGGTGACGAGGTCCTTGCGGGCACAGGAGGCCGTGCCGGCCGTGAGCTGCGCGTCGAGCGCGGTCAGGGCGGCGACGAAGCGTGTGGTGCCGGCGGCGTAGTCGCTCGTGTGCGCCGGGTCGACCTGCGCGAGCCGGGCCCCGATCTCCCGACCGACGGCCTCGAACCGCTGGGGGTCCAGCCAGAAGTGGGGATCCTTGGCGCCGGCCGCGGCCGGCACGCCGCCCTCGGGGGGCGCCGCGAGGGTGAGGTCGGCGGCGGGGGCGACGTCGAGGGCGTGGTCGGCGCCCTCCTGGGCGACGGCCTCGTCGACAGCGGGCTGGAAGCCCGCGGCATAGGTGACGAGGTCGGCGTCGGCGACGGAGGCGACGTCCTGCGGCGACAGCTCGATGTCGTGCGGCTCGGCGCCCGGCTTGGTCAGGCTCGTGACGCTCACGAGGCTGCCGCCGATCTGCTCCACGGCGTACTCGATGGGGTAGAAGGAGGCCACGACCCGCACGGTCCCTCTGCCCGGCGGGCCGCCCGCACCCGCCGTCCTCGAGCACCCGGCGACGGCCCCGGCGAGCAGGGTGGTGGCGACGGCGAGCGAGGTGAGGGTGCGGGTTGAGCTCATGTCCCGATCCTGCACCAAGATGAGAATGATTGTCAATATCGCCCTCCGGCGGTCAGCCGCGGGGGAAGGCCTGGACGATCGTGAGGGCGACGGTGATGGCGAGGACGGCCAGCCGCAGGAGCCGCTCGGGCAGCGTGCAGCGCGGCCAGGTCGACCACACGAGGAAGCCCACGAAGGCGACGACCACCGCAGTGGCGACGAACCCCACCCGGGGCACGAAGAAGCCGGCGGCGAGCAGCGCCGCCACGACGAGGGCCACGATCAGCCGGGGCGCGGCGTTGAGGCGCTCGAGGAGGGGATGGGTCCGGTGCTCGACGCGGGAGCGGAAGGGCAGGCTCACAGCGCAAGGGTACGGGGCGGGCTGGGGTGGGCGGGTGCGGCGCACGGGTGGTGAAAGCCGGTGGCCACGGCAGATAGCCTTGCCCGCATGGCCAAGGAGACCAGCACCGTCGACACCGTTGTCAGCCTCTGCAAGCGCAGGGGGTTCGTCTTCCCCTGTGGCGAGATCTACGGCGGGACGCGGTCGGCCTGGGACTACGGCCCCCTCGGCGTCGAGCTCAAGGACAACATCAAGCGCCAGTGGTGGAAGTCGATGGTGACCCAGCGCGACGACGTCGTGGGGCTCGACTCCTCGATCATCCTGCCGCGCGAGACCTGGGTGGCCTCGGGCCACGTCGCGACCTTCAGCGACCCGCTCGTCGAGTGCCTCTCGTGCCACAAGCGCTTCCGGGCCGACCACCTCCAGGAGGCGGAGGCCGAGAAGCGGGCGAAGAAGAGCGGGCAGGAGCAGGTCGACCCCGACACGATCGCGCTCACCGAGCTGGTCTGCCAGAACTGCGGCACCCGCGGTCAGTGGACCGAGCCGAAGCAGTTCTCCGGCCTGCTCAAGACCTACCTCGGCGTGGTCGAGGACGAGGGCGGCCTGCACTACCTGCGCCCCGAGACGGCGCAGGGCATCTTCCTCAACTTCCTCAACGTCATGGGCAGCTCGCGTCGCAAGCCCCCGTTCGGCATCGCCCAGATCGGCAAGTCGTTCCGCAACGAGATCACGCCGGGCAACTTCATCTTCCGCACCCGCGAGTTCGAGCAGATGGAGATGGAGTTCTTCGTCAAGCCGGGGGAGGACGAGCAGTGGCACCAGCAGTGGATCGACACCCGCATGGCCTGGTACACCGACCTCGGCATCGACCCCGCCAACCTGCGCATCTTCGAGCACCCGGCCGAGAAGCTCTCGCACTACTCGAAGCGCACCGTCGACATCGAGTACCGCTTCCGCTTCGCCGGGTCGGAGTGGGGCGAGCTCGAGGGCATCGCCAACCGCACCGACTTCGACCTCAAGACCCACAGCGAGCACTCCGGCACCGACCTGGTCTACTACGACCAGGCGAGCGGTGAGAAGTACACCCCCTACGTCATCGAGCCGGCGGCCGGTCTTTCGCGCTCGCTGATGACCTTCCTCGTCGACGCCTACACCGAGGACGAGGCCCCCAACACCAAGGGCGGGGTCGACAAGCGGGTCAGTCTTCGGCTCGACCCCCGGCTGGCGCCGATCAAGGCCGCGGTGCTCCCGCTGTCGCGCAACGCCGACCTGTCGCCGAAGGCGAGGGACCTTGCGGCGGCACTGCGCAAGCACTGGAACGTCGACTTCGACGACGCCGGCGCCATCGGCAAGCGCTACCGCCGCCAGGACGAGGTGGGTACGCCCTACTGCATCACCGTCGACTTCGAGACGCTCGACGACCAGGCGGTGACGATCCGCGAGCGCGACTCGATGGCGCAGGAGCGCGTCGCCCTCGACCAGGTCGAGGGCTACCTGGCCCAGCGCCTGATCGGCTGCTGATCCCCTCTGGCCACGGGTCTCGGGCGCGTCGGGCGGCACGGGCGGGATGACCGGGCCGGTGCCCGACCTGCTCGGACGAAGAGGTCGCGTACGGCGAGCCGTCTGCTCCCCACCCCGGCTGGCTCGCCGGCCGCGGGTGCGGGCCGCTCGCACCCTCCTCCACGTGTGGCAGGACCGGGCCACCCCCGATCCCGTTGCGGCGCTTGGCGCCTCGTCGTGGCGGGTGCGGGTGGCCTCGGCGCGCACGCTGTCCGTCGTGGGGGAGCAACGAGCACCTGCCCCGGCTCGAGGCCGTCCGCGACGACGAGGAGCGCACGGGGCGCGACGCCGTGGGCCGGTCGCTGGGGCTGCTGCGGCACCGGCTCGACCTCCCCACCTCACGTGACTGACGGGAGCCTGACAAACCTCACGGGTGGGCCGTGACTCACGGCGCAGGTCCCGGGGGACTCCCCGCGAGACGGTGAAGGCATGACGACGACAGCACTCCTCCCTTCCACCCGGGCCCCGGGCGCCCCCATACCGGCCATCGAGATCCGTGGCCTGCACAAGTCCTTCGGCTCGGTCGACGCCGTGCGCGGCATCGACCTCGTGGTCGAGCAGGGCGAGATCGTCGCCTTCCTCGGCCCCAACGGTGCCGGCAAGACCACGACGATCGACATGCTGCTCGGGCTGTCGCGACCCACCGCGGGGACCATCCAGGTGCTCGGACGGAGCCCCCGCGACGCCGTCGCGCACGGGCTCGTCGCCGCGGTCATGCAGACCGCGGGCCTGCTCAAGGACATCAGCGTGCGCGAGACCCTCGAGCTGGTGGGGTCGCTCTTCACCCACACGACGACCGTCGACAGCGTGCTCGCCCGGGCCGGCATCACCGACATCGCGGGTCGACGGGTCGACAAGTGCTCCGGCGGACAGCAGCAGCGGCTGCGCTTCGCCATGGCCCTGCTCTGCGACCCCGACGTGCTGGTGCTCGACGAGCCGACGACCGGGATGGACGTCGAGGGACGGCGCGACTTCTGGGCCGCGATCCGCGAGGACGCCGGCCGCGGGCGGACCGTCGTCTTCGCCACCCACTACCTCGAGGAGGCCGACGCCTACGCCGACCGGATCGTCCTGGTGCGACAGGGCGAGGTCGTCGCCGACGGCACGGGGTCGCAGATCAAGGCCATGGCCGCCGGTCGCACCGTGCGCGCCACGCTTCCCGGTGCCAGCGCCGAGTCGCTCGCCGGGGTGCCGGGAGCCGACGGCATCGAGATCCGCGGCGACACGGTGCTCGTGCACAGCGCCGACACCGATGCGGTCGCCCGCTACCTGTTGACGCACACCGCCGCCCACGACCTCGAGATCGCCGCCCGCGGCATCGAGGACGCCTTCATCGCGCTCACCTCGAGCCACCCCACCGGACCCACCACCGGACCCACCAGCGGAAAGGCCTCGGCATGACCGACCTCGCCACCACCCCCGTCGTCCCAACCGAGCGCCTGGTGCCCCGCTTCGGCGGCGTCAACCGCACCCTCGTCGGCATCGAGCTCAAGCGGCTCCTGCGCAACCGGCGCAGCATGATCTTCACCATCGTCATGCCGGCCGCCTTCTTCCTCATCTTCGGCGTCGGCCAGGACTACGGCAGCCAGCGCGCGGCCGGAGGCAACGTCACCGCCTACGTCATGGTCTCGATGGCGCTCTACGGTGCGATGATCGCCACCACCGGTGCCGGCGCGATGGTCGCCACCGAGCGGGCCCAGGGCTGGAGCCGCCAGCTGCGTCTGACCCCCTTGCGGCCCGTGGCCTACGTGGTGGTCAAGGTGGTCGTCGCGCTGCTGATGGGCCTGATCGCCATCACCGTCGTCTACGTGCTCGGTCTCAGCACGGGGGCCGAGGTCGACCGTCCGTCCATCGTGGTCACGACCGCCCTCATCGCCTGGGCCGGGTCGCTCGTCTTCGCCGCCTTCGGCCTCTTCGTGGGCTACCTGCTCCCCAGCGAGAACGTCATGCAGGTGGTCGGCCCCGGTCTGGCCCTGCTCGCCTTCGGCGGAGGCGTCTTCATCCCGCTCACCGATGGCAGCGGCTTCGAGATGTTCGCCCGCTTCACCCCCATGTACGGCGTCGCCAAGCTCGCCCGGCTGCCGCTCACCGGTGACGCCTTCCAGTGGTGGTGGCTGCTCAACATCGCCGTGTGGCTCGCCGTCTTCGCCGGTGGGGCTGCGCTGCTGATGAGCCGCGACACCGACCGGGTGTGAGCGTGCCGAGGCCGAGGGGCAGGCACCACGGGGCCCCTGTGGATAGGGTCGCCCGATGAGGCTGTCCACGCCGTGGTCCCGCTCCGAGGTCGACCTCGACGTCGACCTCGGATCGGGTGCCGAGCGGGCCCGCGACCAAGGGGTCCGGTTCGGTGGGAGGTTCCGGGGCTGGGCGCTCATCGGCGCCGTCGTCTGGACGGTGTTCCTCGTGCCCGTCGCCCAGGACGCCATCGCGTTCGGCGGCGTGCGAGGCGCCCTCTCGCTGGTCGCGCTGGCCGTCTTCGTGGGCGCCTACCTGGGCACGTTGGTGTGGCGTCAGGGACGCCGCGTCGCGGCGCGTGGGTCGACCACGACCCACCCGGGGACGGTGCCCGCCTACGCGACCCTGTGCGTGCTGGCGGTCCTCGTCACCGCGCTGGTCCACCCGGGCGGGATCGCCTGCGTGGTCTACGTCGCGGTGGCCGGCATCTTCCTCTTTCCGCAGTGGGTCGCTCTCGGCCAGGCGGGCGTGCTGGCTGTGGCGAGCGAGGCCGTGGCCCGCCTCGTGCCCGGGTGGTCCGACGCGCAGGGGATCGGGCTGTCGGTCTTCCTCGCGTCGTTCGCGGTCTGGGGCATCGCGCAGGCCATCGGCCGCAGCATGGACCTCGTCGCAGCGCAGGAGGAGAACTCGCATCTGATGGTGGGGCAGGAGCGTACCCGCATGGCCCGTGACCTGCACGACATCCTCGGTCACTCGCTCACCGTGATCACCGTCAAGGCCGAGCTGGCCGGTCGGATGCTCGACGTCGGCGACGCCGCCGGCATCGCCCGGGCCCGGGCCGAGCTCGCCGACCTCGAGCGGCTGTCGCGCGACGCCCTCGCCGACGTGCGGCGCACCGTCGAGGGTTACCGCGACCTCACGCTGCCCGGCGAGATCGCCCGGGCGAGAGTCGCCCTCGAGGCCGCTGAGATCGACGCCACCCTCCCCGGCACGGCCGAGGAGGTGCCCACGCAGTGGCGTGAGCTGTTCGCCTGGACGGTGCGCGAGGGCGTGACCAACGTCGTGCGGCACAGCGGAGCCAGGCACTGCACCGTCTCGATCGCCGTCGACCACGTCACCGTCGCCGACGACGGGCGCGGCTGCCCGGGCCAGGCCAGTGAGGTCGGCAACGGTCTCGTCGGGCTGCGCGAGCGGGCGGCCGCCGAGGGCGCCCGGCTCGTGACCCAGTCCGGCGCCGAAGGCGGCTTCCTGCTCACCGTCCACGCCCCGGGGTCCGTGGTCGTCGCGTGACCATTCGCCTGCTGCTCGCCGACGACCAGGCGCTCGTGCGCGGTGCGCTCGCCACGCTGCTCGGGCTCGAGTCGGATCTCGAGGTCGTGGCCGAGGTCGGCCGCGGCGACGAGGTCGTGGCCGCCGCGATCGAGCACCGACCCGACGTGGCGCTGCTCGACGTGGAGATGCCCGGGCTCGACGGCATCGAGGCCACCCGCGCCCTGCACGCCGCGCTCCCCGGGGTGCGCGTGCTCATCGTGACCACCTTCGGCCGACCCGGCTTCCTGCGCCGGGCCCTGCAGGCCGGAGCCTCCGGCTTCGTCGTCAAGGACACCCCCGCGCGGCAGCTCGCCGACGCCGTGCGCCGCGTGCACTCGGGCCTGCGGGTCGTCGATCCGGTGCTGGCCGCCGACAGCCTGGCCGTCGGGGAGTCGCCGCTCACCGTCCGCGAGACCGAGGTGCTGCGAGCGGCCCGCGGCGGGGGCAGCGTCGCCGACATCGCCGGCGCGGTCTTCCTCTCGGAGGGCACGGTGCGCAACCACCTCTCGGCCGCGATCGGCAAGACCGACGCCCGCAACCGGGGCGACGCCGTGCGGGTCGCCGACGAGAACGGCTGGCTCTGATCGCCCCGCCGTCGCGCGCCCCGCGGCCCCGCGTCGTCCTCGTGCACGGCAGCCGGCTCTCCCACACGCAGTGGGCACCGCAGGAGGCGTTGCTGCGCGGCGCCGACCTCGACCTCGTGCTGCCCGACCTGCCCGGTCACGGCGCTCGCGCCGACGAGCCGTTCACCCTCGAGCGGGCCGTCGGGGCGATCGCCGAGGCGGTCGAGCGCGGCGACCCCACGGCCCCGGTCGTCCTCGTCGGTCACTCCCTCGGCGGCTACGCCGCGATGGCGTACGCCGCGACCTTCCCCCGCCGACTCGGCGGCCTGCTGCTGCTCGGCAGCGGGGCCGTGCCCGTGGGGCCGGGGGCGGCGGCATACCGGCTGGTGGCGCGGGTGACCGATGCTGCGGGGCCGGAGCGGATGACCCGGGTCAACGACCGGGTGCTGCGCCGGCTCTACGGCGCCGGGCTCAGCACGCTCGACGAGATCATCGAGGGCGGCTACTACTTCGCCGTCACCGGGGCCGCCTGGCAGGAGGTCATGGACCGCTGCCGTCCGGCGATGCTGCGGGCCGTCACCTGCCCCGTGGTCGTCGCCGGGGGAGCCTTCGACCAGCTGAACATCGACGCGGGTCGCTTCGCCCGAGCCGCCCGTGACGGCCGGGTCGTGCGCATCCCGGGTGCCGGGCACCTCGCCGGGCTCGACCGCCCTGAGCCCGTCGCCCGGCTCATCGCGCAGGTGGCTGACGACGCTGCGCGCCGTGGCACCATGGAGGGGCCATGACCGCCACCACCACCCCTCCCGTCACCGCTCCTGCCGACGCTCACGTCGACCCGTCCGCGAGCCGGGGGCCCCTGCCCCCGTTGAGGATCGGGCGTCACGTCATCGGGTCTCCCGTGGTGCTCGCCCCCATGGCCGGCATCACCAACCGCGCGTTCCGCCGGCTGTGTCGCGAGTACGGCAGCGAGGGCTCGGCCGCCGGCGGGGCCAGCGGGGCGACCTCGCTCTACGTCAGCGAGATGATCACGACCCGCGCCCTCGTCGAGCGCGGAGCCGAGACGATGCGGCTCATCGAGCACGACCCGCAGGAGAACCCGCGCTCGATCCAGCTCTACAGCGTCGACCCGGCCACGGCCCGCGCCGCCGCCCGCATCTTGGTCTCAGAGGACCGCGCCGACCACATCGACCTCAACTTCGGCTGCCCCGTGCCCAAGGTGACCCGCAAGGGTGGCGGCTCGGCCCTGCCGTGGAAGCGCGACCTCTTTCGCTCCATCGTCGGAGCCGTCGTCGAGGAGGGGGCGCGCGGTGACGTGCCCGTCACGGTGAAGATGCGCATCGGCATCGACGCCGACCACGAGACCTACCTCGACGCGGGGCTGGCGGCCGAGGCCGAGGGCGTCGCCGCCGTCGCGCTGCACGGGCGCACCGCCGCCCAGGCCTACTCCGGCACCGCTGACTGGTCGGCGATCCGCCGGCTCAAGCAGACGGTGACCAGCATCCCGGTGCTGGGCAACGGCGACATCTGGTCGGCCGAGGACGCGCTGCGCATGGTGGCCGAGACCGGCTGCGACGGCGTCGTCGTCGGTCGCGGATGCCTGGGGCGCCCGTGGCTCTTCACCGACCTCGCCGCCGCCTTCGCGGGCTCCGACGTGCGGGTCACCCCGACGCTCGGCCAGGTGGCCGACACCCTGAGGCGGCACGCGACCTACCTGACCGGCTTCTACGACGACGAGGGTCGGGCCTGCCGCGACATCCGCAAGCACATTGCCTGGTACCTCAAGGGCTTTCCCGCCGGGTCGACGCTGCGGCACAGCCTGGCGCTCGTCAACAGCCTCGCCGACCTCGACGCGCTGCTCGTCACCCTCGAACGCGATGCCCCCTGGCCCACCGAGGGAGCGGAGGGGCAGCGGGGTCGGTCCGGCAGCCCGCGGCGCGTCATCCTGCCCGAGGGCTGGCTCGACTCCCGCGAGCTGAGCGAGAGCCAGCGCGCAGTCGTCGCCCAGGCCGAGCTGTCCGTCTCCGGCGGCTGAGCGGTCGGGGTCGGTCGTGGGCAGCCAGCAGGGGGGGACACCCGACCGGCCAGCGCTGTTCTTCGACGGCCCGCCCGACTTCCGTGAGTGGCTCGAGGAGCACCACGAGCGCGCGACCGAGCTCTGGATGGGACTGCGCAAGAAGCACGTGCCCGACCGTGGGCTGGTCTGGGAGCAGGCGGTGCCCGAGGCCCTGTGCTTCGGGTGGATCGACAGCCAGGTGCAGCGCATCGACGACGAGGCCGTGCGCCAGCGGTGGACCCCCCGCAAGCCGACCAGCGTCTGGTCGAGCGTCAACCTCGCCCTCGTCGAGAGGCTCACGGCCCAGGGGCTCATGCGGCCTGCCGGCCTCGCCGCCTGGGAGCGGCGTCGGCCCGAGCGCTCCGGCATCTACTCGTTCGAGCAGGGAGAGCTCACCCTCCCTGAGCCGTATGCGGCGCAGCTCACGGCCGACGCAGCCGCGACGGCGTTCTGGGCCGAGGCGACGCCCGGCTACCGCAAGATCGCGACCTGGTGGGTGACCTCGGCCAAGACCGCGGCCACCAACGACAGGCGGATGGCTCAGCTGCTCGCCCACTGTGCGGCCGGGAGGCTCATCCCGAGCCAGCGCTACGGCACCCAGCCCGGGTGGGTCGCGCGGGCTGCGGCCGTGGCTGCGGCGCAGGCGGCAGCGGGTGAGGATGGGGGATGAGCTCCTCTTCCCGTCCGTCTCGAGGTCGCCGTCGGAGAGCGCGGGTGCTGGGGGTCGCCCTGCTCGTGGGGCTGGCCGCCGTGGGCGGGTGCACCCAGAGCAGTGGCGGGGGCGACGACGTGGGGCAGGTGCCGTCGACCGGGAGGGTCCCCGCCCCGCGACCGGCCGCGGCGAAGGCGCCCCCGGCTCTCGACGTCGAGGTGGTGACGGCGGGGCTGACCCACGGTTGGGACATCGGCTTCCTGCCCGACGGCCGGGCGCTGGTGACCCAGCGGCCCGGCCGGATCGCCCTCGTGTCGGGGCTGCGGGAGGGGGCGACCGCGACGACGGTGCAGGCCGACCTGTCCGACCTCTTCGTGCAGAGCGAGGGCGGGCTCATGGGGATGGTCGTGCACCCGGACTTCGCGACGACCCGACGCTTCACCACCTGCCAGACCCACCAGGAGGGCGGCCGGGCGGTCGACATCCGGCTCGTGACCTGGCGCCTGTCGGCCGACGGGCGGTCCGCCGCCCGGGAGAAGGCGCTGCTGACCGGGCTGCCGATCTCGACCGGCCGCCACTCGGGCTGTCGTCCGACGATCGCCGCTGACGGGGCGCTGCTGGTCGGCACCGGTGACACCGCCCAGGGGGCGATCTCCCAGGACCTCATGAGCCTCGGTGGCAAGGTGCTGCGGCTCGACCTCGAAACGGGGAAGCCGTTGCCCGACAACCCCTTTGCCTCGGCCAGCGACCAGAGGCAGCGCTACGTCTACAGCTACGGCCACCGCAACCTGCAGGGCGTCGCGATCCAGCCCGGCACTGGCGTGGTCTACACCGCCGAGCACGGCCCGAGCTCCAACGACGAGGTCAACCGCATCCGTGCCGGGGCCAACTACGGCTGGGACCCGTCCCGGGGCGGCACCGTCGGCGGCTACGACGAGACCGTGCCGATGACCGACACCGAGCGCTTTCCCGATGCCGTGCCCGCGGTGTGGGAGTCGGGGGCGACGACCCAGGCGGTGTGCGCGGCGGCCTTCCTCACGGGCTCCCCGTGGGGCGCCTACGAGGGGGCGCTGGTGGTCACCGCGCTCAAGGGCGCCAAGCTCCTGCTGCTGCGCCTCGACTCGGGTGGGGCCCTGGCCGACGTGACGATCCCGGCCTCGACCAACGGGCCCTACGGTCGGCTGCGGGCCGCCCGGGTCGGACCGGACGGCGCGCTCTACGTCACGACGACCAACGGTGACGCAGACAAGCTGTTGAGGATCACGCTCCGGGCCTGACGATCGTCGTAGGGTGAGGCGATGGGCTGGTTCTCACGCACGGACAAGGGTGCCGGTGACGCCGGTGGGTCGGGTGACGAGGGTGGCCGTCGAGCCGACGGAGCCGGTGTGGCCGAGGGGGACGACGGGCCGGAGTACGACCCGAGCGTCCCGATGCGGCCCCGCGTGCGGCCGGTCGGTGACGCCGAGGTCGCCCGGGTCACCGCGGGGCTGGCCGAGCTCGACGCCCTCGGCGTCGACGTCGACGACCTGGCGTCGCTCGGAGCCGGCTTCGACGCGGCGATGGGCGAGTGGACCGCCACGCCCGAGCGCCGACGGGCTGACGAGGACGCCCGCCGCGAGCCGTGGGTGATCGGTCTGGGCGAGCACCTCGTGCGGCACACCGACCTCGAGTGGTCGCTGGTGCACGATGCGTTCGGCACCGACCTCGCGGTCGCGGGAGGCGAGGACGACTTCGTCGTGGTCCCGGCCAACCTCGTCGGCGCCCGGTGGATGGGCGGCCAGCAGGGATGGGTCCCGGGGGTGCTCGCCCACCTGGTGCGCGTGCGTGAGGGTCGCTGGGAGCGCTGACCGGTTACGGGTCCGCTCGCTCTGGCTCGAAGATCTTCGAGTTCAGGCGACGTAGGCCCCGGTGGTTGCGACGCATGCACGAGTCGCGGCGCCACGGCATACAGTCGGGGGGTGAGCGGGGTCGAGCGCGCACGCGAGCCGGGGGAGCGCCCAGGCTACGACGTGCGCGACCAGGAGCGGTGGGTCTCCGAGGACCCTGCGCACAAGCGTGCCGACCGTGACGACTTCGCCCGCGACCGCGCCCGGCTGATCCACTCCGCCAGCCTGCGCCGCCTCTCGGCCAAGACCCAGGTGGTGCAGCCCACGAGCAGCGACTTCGCCCGCAACCGGCTCACCCACAGCCTCGAGGTCGCCCAGATCGGGCGCGAGTTCGGGGCCGCCCTCGGCTGCGACGCCGACGTCGTCGACACCGCCTGCCTGGCCCACGACCTCGGCCACCCGCCGTTCGGCCACAACGGCGAGACGGCGCTCGCGGCCGTCGCGCAGACCATCGGCGGCTTCGAGGGCAACGCCCAGACCCTGCGGGTGCTCACACGGCTCGAGGCCAAGCGCTTCCACCCCGACGGCCGCTCGGCCGGGCTCAACCTGACCCGGGCCAGCCTCGACGCGGCCACGAAGTACCCCTGGCCGCGCAGCCCGGCCACCCCCAAGTTCGGCGTGTATGCGGCCGACCTGTCGGTCTACGAGTGGTTCCGTGACGGCGTGCCCGACGGGGCGCGGTGCCTCGAGGCCGAGGTCATGGACTGGGCCGATGACGTCGCCTACTCCGTGCACGACGTCGAGGACGCCATCGCCTCGGGGCGCGTCGACCCGCGGGTGCTGCACAGTCGCGACGAGATGACGGTGGTGCACGACGTTGCCCGCGCTGCCTACGCCCCCGACCTCGAGGCCGGGTTCCTCGCCGAGGCGCTGCAGCGGCTGCTGGCGACCGGCGTCGTCCCGGGCAGCTTCACCGGGTCGCGGGTCGATCTCGCCGCGGTCAAGGACATGACCAGCCGGCTCGTCGGGCGCTTCGTGCTGATCGTCGAGCAGGCCACCCGCGCCAAGCACGGCGACGGGGTGCTCACCCGGTACGCCGCCGACCTGGTCGTGCCGGACGAGGTGCGGGCCGAGTGCTCGGTGCTCAAGGCGGTGGCCGCACACTTCGTGATGAATGCCTCCGAGCGGGTCTCGGTGATGCAGGAGCAGCGCGACATGGTGGTGGCCCTGTGCGCGGCCTTCGGCGACGACCCCAGCCGGCTCGACCCCGAGCTGCGCGCCGACTTCGAGGGCTCGGTCGACGACGACGAGCGCCTGCGGGTGGTCGTCGACCAGGTCGCCTCGCTCACGGACCGCCGCGCCATCCAGCTGGCCCGGGTCTGGTCCTGACCCGTCCTGACGGCATACGCCTGCACGTGAAGGAGGATGCGGGAGCCTGCCGCCAGATCGCGCGCACACGGCTTCAGGTGAAGGCGTATGCGGCCCGCCCGCCCGCCCGCCGCCGGACCCGCCACCTAGACTGACGACGGAGGAGAAGGAGGCGGCTCGTGGCGGGACGGATCAAGGCGGAGGACGTCGCCGTCGTCAAGGACCGCGCCAACATCGAGGACGTCGTGCGTGAGCACGTGACCCTCCGCCCGGCCGGCCCGGGCTCGATGAAGGGCCTGTGCCCCTTCCACGACGAGAAGTCGCCGTCGTTCAACGTGCGCCCGGCCGTCGGCGCCTACCACTGCTTCGGCTGCGGTGAGGGGGGCGACGTCATCTCCTTCGTGCAGAAGGTCGAGCACCTGACCTTCGCCGAGGCCGTCGAGCGGCTCGCGCAGAAGAACGGCATCGAGCTGCACTACGAGGAGGGCGGTGGACCTGCCCGCGACGAGGGCTCGCTCGGCCGCCGCTCCCGCCTGCTCGAGGCGCACCGCGTCGCCGAGGACTACTACACCGCGCAGCTGCTCGACCCGGCCAACGCGCTGGCCCGCACCGGCCGCGACTTCCTGCGCGAGCGCGGCTTCGACAGCGACGCCGTGCGCCTCTTCGGGGTCGGCTTCGCCCCCCGCGGCGGCGAGGACCTCACCCGCCACCTGCGCGGCAAGGGCTTCACCGACGACGAGATCGTCACCGGCGGGCTCTCCGGCCGCGGAGCCCGGGGCCTCTACGACCGCTTCCGGGGCCGCCTGGTCTGGCCGATCCGCGACATCACCGGCGACACGGTCGGCTTCGGGGCCCGTCGGCTCTTCGAGGACGACCGCATCGAGGCGAAGTACCTCAACACCTCCGAGACGCCGATCTACAAGAAGTCCACCGTGCTCTACGGCCTCGACCTGGCCAAGAAGGCCGTCGCCCGCGACCGCACCGCGGTCATCGTCGAGGGCTACACCGACGTCATGGCCTGCCACCTGTCGGGCGTCGAGACCGCCGTCGCCACCTGCGGCACCGCCTTCGGCCTCGACCACATCAAGGTGCTGCGCCGCATCATGCGCGACGAGGCCGACCTCGCCCCGGCCCGGGTCGTCTTTACCTTCGACGGCGACGCGGCCGGCCAGAAGGCGGCCATGCGCGCGTTCGGTGAGGACCAGCGCTGGGCCTCGCAGTCGTTCGTCGCGGTCGAGCCGTCCGGCAAGGACCCGTGTGAGCTGCGCCAGTCCGACGGACCCCTCGCCGTGCGCGGGCTCGTCGACGACGCCGTGCCGATGTTCGAGTTCGCCGTACGCACCACCCTGCGCCGCTTCGACCTCGAGACCGCCGAGGGCCGCATCCAGGCCATGCGGGCTGCCGCCCCCATCGTCGCGAGCATCCGCGACCACTCCCTGCGCCCCGAGTACGCCCGCGTGCTCGCCGGGCTGCTGGGGCTCGAGGTCGAGCAGGTGACCGGCGAGGTCAACCGCGCCGTGAAGGCCGGGGTCAAGCCGTCGTACGACGACTCCCGCGACCAGCGGTCGGGTGAGCCGGCGGAGGCCACCCTCGAGCCCTCGGCCGACGAGCTCGCCGGCGCCGTGCCCCGGCCCGACCTGCGCGACCCCGTCGTGATGCTCGAGCGCCAACTGCTCCAGCTCGTGCTGCAGTTCCCCTCGCTCATCGGCCAGGACGACCTCGCGGGCATCGACTCCACGGCGTTCTCGGCACCGGCCCACCGGGCGGTCTTCGACGGCGTCGAGGGAGCCGGCCTCCTGCCGCGCGACCTGTCGTCGGCAGCCTGGACCGACCGGGTGACCCAGGCGGCCCCCCAGGCCGTGCACGCGCTCGTGTCCGAGCTCGCCGTTGCTCCGCTTCCGGTGACGATGGACCGCACCACCGGCATGCCGAGCCGCCGGTATGCCGCCTCGCTCAGCATGCGGCTGCGCGAGATGACCCTGACTCGCAAGATCTCCGACGCCCTCAGTGCCCTGCGGCGCCTCGATGCCTCCGGCGAGGGTGACCCGGCCCGGGCGCGCGAGCTCAGCGTCGAGCTCTCGGCGCTCCAGCGCGAGCGCGTCGACCTGCAGACCCAAGAGGAGACCTGACATGCCACCCCCGTCCCTGCCGACCCGACTGACCCGGCTGCTGCCCGGCTCGAGCCGCGGCATCCCCGAGCTGCCCGCCCAGGTGCGCGGCGCGCTCGACCTCCAGGCGCACGAGAAGGTCCTGGCGGCCGCGCGGGACACCGACACCGGTGCCTGGCTGCTCGCCACGACGTATGCGGTGGCCCTGGTCGACCCGTCGGCCGTCACCGAGGACGGACAGCTCGCCGTGACGTGGCGGCGCCCGTGGCACGAGGTCGACCGGGGCACCTGGGCCCGCGAGAGCAGCCAGCTCACCATCACCTGGGCCGCGTCGTCGGCGCGCCCGGGCCAGTGGCGTCTCGGTGAGGAGGCGCTCTTCCTCCAGGTGCTGCGCGAGCGCGTGCAGGCCAGCGTCGTGCTGGCCCAGGACCTGCGCCTCGCAGGGCGCCGGACGGGCCGGGCGGTCATCCGTCAGGACCTCACCACCGGCGACCTGGTCGAGCAGGTCGTGCTCGGCCGCGGGGTCCGTGAGGACGCCGAGACCGAGGCGGCTGCCACCGTGGCCCTGGCGTGGCTGCGCGAGCAGGTCGGGATGCCGGGCTGAACCGCGGGCCTGCACGGTCGGGAGGCCGTTTTCTCCCCGGCGGCCGACCTTTGCTATTGTTGCCCGGCGCACCACAGCGGGCTCACCGGCTCGGTCTGTGCCGCTCGAGCAGCATTCCCCTGTAGCTCAATTGGCAGAGCAGCCGACTGTTAATCGGCAGGTTACTGGTTCGAGTCCAGTCGGGGGAGCGCATGAAGGAGGGCGGCACCCCGAGTGGGGCCGCCCTCCTTCTTCTGCGCCTGGTGCCCTAGCGAGCGCCGAGCCGTGGCTCGTCGGCCTCGAGCACGGCGGTCTCCACCGCGAGCGACGGCGGGCCGGCGGCCCCACCGGTCACCGCGCCCCCGCCACCACCGTGCGAGCGGCGCATGCGCTGCTCCACCCGGCCGGCGATGACGGTCAGCGTGTAGTTGATGCCGATGTAGATCACGGCGATGACGATCATGGCCGGCACGATGTTCGACCAGTTGGACCCGATCCGCTGGTAGTTCGTCAGCAGCTCGGGATAGAGCACGATGTTGCCGAGGGCCGTGTCCTTGAGCACGACCACCAGCTGACCGACCAGGGCCGGCAGCATGGCGGTGATGGCCTGCGGGAGCTGGATGCGCTGCAGCGTCTGCCACGGGGTCAGCCCGATCGACAGACCGGCCTCCCGCTGCCCGGACGGCAGGCTGGAGACCCCTGAGCGCAGCAGCTCGGCGATCACCGAGCCGTTGTAGAGCGTCAGGCCGGTGACCACCGCGGCGAGCGGGGAGATGTCACTGACGAAGACGTTGTTGTAGGTGAAGTACTGGAAGGCCGCGATCATCATCACGAGCACGGGGATGGACCGGAAGAGCTCGATGACCCCCGTGCAGAGCCACCGCACCGGGGCGATCTGCGACATCCGACCGATGCCGAAGAGCAGACCGAAGGCCCCCGCGAGCACCACCGAGATGGCGGCCGCCTTGAGGGTGTTGACTAGGCCGGGCAGGAGGTAGTCGACCCACATCGACGCGGTGAAGAAGGGCGTCCACTTGTCGGCCGCGAGGTTGCCCTTCTCTCCGAGCTTGTAGAGCGCGAAGGCCAGGAAGGCCAGGACCAGTACGGCGCCGACGGCGGCCAGCAGCCGGTGACGGGCCCGCGCGACCGGGCCCGGCGCGTCGAAGAGCACGATGTCGCTCATCGCCGCACCCCCAGCCGGGCCGACAGGTGGCTCGTCAACAACCCCATCGGCAGGGTGATGACCACGAAGCCGACCGCCACGATGAGCACGATCACGACGAAGAGGTCGGGTCGGTCTTCCATCATCGTCTTCTGCAGGCCGCTGATCTCGGCCACGCCGATGGCCGTGGCCACCGTGGTGTTCTTCGTCAGGGCGATCAGGGTGTTGCCCAAGGGGGTGATGGCGCCCCGGATGGCCTGGGGCAGCAGCACGAGCGTGAGGCTCTGGCTGAAGGTCAGGCCGAGCGAGCGGGCCGCCTCGGCCTGCCCGGCGGGGACGGTGTTGACGCCGCTGCGCAGCGCCTCGCAGACGAAGGCCGCGTGGTAGACGGACAGCGCGATGACCGCCCAGATGAGGTTGTCGCGGCTGAAGCTCTCGCTGAAGCTGAAGCCGAGGTTGACGATCATCACGATGTTGGCGGCGATGATGATCAGCGTCAGCGGCGTGTTGCGCCAGATGTTGACGTAGAGCGCCCCGAGCTTCTGCAGCAACGGCACGGGCGAGACCCGCAGGATCACCACGACCACCCCGAGGATCGTCGCGCCGATGGCGGAGAAGAACGTCAGCAGCAGCGTGACGCCAAAGGCCCCGAAGATCGGGTAGGCGGCGAAGAGGTCACCCATGTGGTGCTCAGGAGCAGGCGGCGGGGGTGGGCGGGTTGCCCTCGCCCGGCTTGAAGCCGGCCGGGCCGAGCCACTTGTCGACCGACTTCTGCCACTCGCCGGACGAGATGAACTCCTTGATGGCGTCGTTGACCTGGTTGCAGAAGGCGGTGTCGCCCTTCTTCAGGCCCACGCCGTAGTTCTCGGTGGAGAAGGTCGTGCCGACGACCTTGAGCTTGCCCTTGTTCGCGTCCTGCGCGGCATACCCCGCGAGGATGGTGTTGTCGGTCGTCAGCGCGTCGACGCTGCCGGCCTTCAGGGCGTCGACGCACAGCGTGTAGGTGTTGTACTCCTGCAGGTTGATGCCGGGGTACTTGGCCTGCAGGTTGGAGGCTGAGGTCGAGCCCTTGACCGAGCAGAGCTTCTTGCCGGCGAGGGTGTCGGGCCCGGTGATGGCGGTGTCGTCGCTGCGCACGAGCAGGTCCTGGCCGGCGATGAAGTAGGGGCCGGCGAAGTCGACGTCGACCTTGCGCTTGTCGGTGATGGAGTAGGTGCCGACGATGTACTTCACCTGACCGGTCTTGATCAGGCTCTCGCGCTGCGAGGAGATGGCCTCGACGAACTCGGGCGTGACGTTGATCTTCTTGGCGATGTAGTTGGCGACGTCGACGTCGAAACCCTCGTAGGTGGAGCCGCTCTTGAGCCCCATGTTGGGCTGGTCGAACTTGATGCCGACCTTGACCGTCTGGCCGCCTCCGGCGGTGCCTCCGGCGGTGCTGGCGGGCGAACCGCTGCCGCAGGCAGCGAGACCGCTCGCGCCGAGGGCCGTTATCGCGGCGAGGGTGATACGGGCGAGCTTCATGGATGTGCTCCTCGTGGTGTCAGGCGGGTGCTGGTGGAAGAAGATGGTCAGTGGGTGAGGATCTTGCCGAGGAAGTCCTTGGCCCGGTCGCTGCTCGGGTGCGTGAAGAACTGCTCGGGCTCTCCGGCCTCGACGATCTGTCCGTCGGCCATGAAGACCACGCGGTCAGCGGCCTTGCGGGCGAAGCCCATCTCGTGGGTGACGACGATCATGGTCATGCCCGAGCCGGCGAGCTCGACCATCACGTCGAGGACCTCGTTGATCATCTCGGGGTCGAGCGCCGAGGTCGGCTCGTCGAAGAGCATGACCTTCGGGTCCATGGCCAGGCTCCGGGCGATCGCGACCCGCTGCTGCTGGCCGCCCGAGAGCTGGGCGGGGTACTTCGAGGCCTGGTGGGCGATGCCGACGCGCTCGAGCAGCTCGGCGGCTCGCTGGTCGGCGTCGGCCTTCTGGCGACCGCGCACCTTGATGGGGCCGAGGGTGACGTTCTCGAGGATCGTCTTGTGCGCGAACAGGTTGAAGCTCTGGAAGACCATGCCGACGTCGGCCCGCAGCTGCGCCAGCGCCTTGCCCTCCTCGGGGAGAGCCACCCCGTCGATCGAGATCGCGCCGGTCTCGAACGTCTCGAGCCGGTTGATCGTGCGGCACAGGGTCGACTTGCCGGAGCCGGAGGGACCGAGGACGACGACGACCTCACCCTTGCCGACGGTGAGGTCGATGTCTTGCAGGACGTGCAGGTCGCCGTAGTGCTTGTTGACGCCGGCGATCTCCACCATGGGCGTGCGCGAGGGTCCGTCAGTCATTGACGCAACCTATACGGGCTCAGTGAATTTTGGGGATTCTCCCAGCCGGTTGTCACCCGATCGTGAGGGACGATTCAGCCCGGGGTGCTGGCCGCCAGCGGGTCGACCCGCCATCATCGGTGGATGACCGCAGCCTCCCGCGCCTCCCGTCGTGACGGTGTCACCCTCGGCAGCTCCCGCACCGTGCCGATCGGCGACTACGGCTTCCTGTCCGACGGGGAGGTCACGGCACTCGTCGCCCCGGGTGGCTCGGTGGACTGGATGTGCCTGCCCCGCATCGACTCACCGAGCGTCTTCGGTGCGATCCTCGGCGGCCACGCGGGCAGCTTCCGCATTGCCCCCGCCGACACGCTCGTGCCCGCCGCCCGCCGCTACCTGCCCGGCACGATGATCCTCGAGACCTCGTGGGGCACGGGCAGCGGCTGGATCATCGTGTGCGACGCGCTGCTGATCGGGCCGTGGCGCGACGAGCACGAGCTGTCCCACACCCATCGCCGCACCCCGACCGACTACGACGCCGAGCAGGTGCTCCTGCGCACGATCAGCTGCGTCTCCGGCGACGTGCAGGTGGTCATGGAATGCGAGCCGGCGCTCGACTACGGCCGTGAGAGCGTGCGGTGGGAGCACACCAAGGAGGGCTACCACCAGGCGCGGGCGACCGCGGGGGTCGGGGGGCTGCCCGAGCTCACCCTCACGACCGACATGCGGCTGGGCTTCGAGGGCGGTCAGGCCACCGCGCGCACCCTGCTCAAGGAGGGCGACGTGCGCTACGTCGCGCTCTCCTGGGGTGGCGAGGAGCCGCCGACTGACTATGCGGAGGCCCACAGCCGCATGGTCTGGACGGCCCACCACTGGCAGCACTGGCTGGCCCGCGGCCACTTCCCCGACCACCCGTGGCGCAGCCAGCTCCAGCGCAGTGCCCTCACGCTCAAGGGCCTGACCTACGCCCCGACCGGCGCCATCGCGGCGGCGGCGACGACGTCGCTGCCGGAGTCCCCGGGGGGAGGGCGCAACTACGACTACCGCTACACCTGGATCCGCGACGCGACCTTCGCCCTGTGGGCCATGCACTCCCTCGGCTTCGACTGGGAGGCCGTCGACTTCTTCTCCTTCATCGCCGACCTCGCCGAGCGCGACGAGGACCTGCAGATCATGTACGGCGTCGGGGGCGAGCGCGACCTGTCGGAGATCGAGCTCGACCACTTGCCGGGCTACGCCAACTCGCGCCCGGTGCGCGTCGGCAACGCCGCGAGCACGCAGAGGCAGCACGACGTCTGGGGTGCCCTGCTCGACAGCGTCTACCTGCACTCCCGGGCGGCCGACCACCTCGACAGCCGGATCTGGCCGATCCTGGGCAACCAGGTCGGCGCCGCGTTGAAGCACTGGCGCGAGCCCGACGCCGGCATCTGGGAGGTGCGCGGCGAGCTGAAGCACTTCACGTCGAGCAAGATCATGTGCTGGGTCGCCGTCGACCGCGGGGCCAAGCTCGCCTCGATGATCGGCCGGTCCGCTGAGGCGGCGCTGTGGGAGGAGGCAGCCGAGGAGATCAAGCAGGACATCCTCGAGCACGGCGTCGACGAGCGCGGAGTGCTCATGCAGTTCTATGGCAGCACGGCGCTCGACGCCTCGCTCCTGCTTGCGCCGCTGATGCGGTTCCTGCCTCCGGACGACCCACGGATCCGGGCCACCGTGCTCGCGATCGCCGACGAGCTCACGGTCGACGGGCTGGTTCTGCGCTACAAGGTCGACGAGACCGACGACGGCTTCACGGGGGAGGAGGGCTCCTTCACCATCTGCTCCTTCTGGCTGGTGTCGGCCCTGTCGGAGATCGGCGAGAAGGAGCGGGCCCGCAAGCTGTGCGCCAAGCTGCTCTCCTTCGCCGGTCCGCTCGAGCTCTACGCCGAGGAGATCGACCCCCACAACGGTCAGCACCTGGGCAACTTCCCGCAGGCGTTCACCCACCTCGCGCTGATCAACGCCGTGCTGCACTGCATCCGCGACGAGGAGGGCGGACGGTCACACCACTGACGCCCGTCGCTCCTCCTGAGCCACCCGCGGGCGGGTAGGCTCTCCGCGGCGCCATGCTCCACGGCATACGACCTGGTCGTATGCCGTGTGGTCGCCGCCAGGGGCGGTAGCTCAGCCGGTCAGAGCAGCGGACTCATAATCCGTCGGTCCTCGGTTCAAGCCCGAGTCGCCCCACTTTAGGCTTTATATTCTTTTTATAGATTTTGCCCGTCTGGTGGGCTAACCTGAGGAGTGTCGTTCCTGAGCGCTCAGGCGACACCGGACCCTCGGTACCCCACCCCGTCGGTCTGAGCACCGCAATCACACCCTGGCCTCGGTACCTCACCCCGATGCACACAGGGCTCGACCATCCTTCGCCGGGTGCCCGCCGTCGCGGTGACGCCCCGGTCTCACGGGCAGCGCAGGCCCTCACTCCTGCTCTGCCGGTCTTTCCCCACCCTCACCGAGCCGTGGCTCGGGGTCAGGACGACCCTGATGTGCCCGGCCCGTTCGCAAAGGACTGCCCCTATGGACACGGACGCCCGCTCCCGCATGCCCTCCTCTCGCGACACCACCACCGCACCCCCTCGCCCGGTCCGCCGGGTGGCTGGGGCCGTCGCTCTCGCCCTGTCGCTCGGCGCCCTGAGCGCCGGTACCTCGCTCGCCGACACCACCACCCCCGGCGCTCCGGGTGCCCGCACCGGCACCCAGGTGGTCGACCCGGCAAGCCTGGTCTCTGTCACCGGTGCCACGGGCAACGCCGACCCGACCACCGTCCCCCTGCGGAGCGTGTCCGTCGGGACGGCCGCGCAGCTGACCACGGCCCTCGCGGCGGCGCTCCCGGGTGACGACATCGTCCTCGCCGCCGGCACCTACGTCGGTCCCTTCTCCGTCGGCCGCTCGGGCACGACGGCCCACCCGGTGGTCGTCCGGGCTGCCGCCGGCGCGACCGTCACCCTCACGTCCGACCTGCCCTACCCGGCGTGCGACGCCAAGGGGCCCGACGAGAGCCGCACCGTCTCCTTCGAGCGCGGCGCCAGCCACTGGGTCCTGCGCGGGGTGCGCGTCGACGGTGGCGTCAAGGTGTCGTCCCAGGGCGCCAACCTCACCCAGCAGTGGCAGGCGACCAAGATCGACCAGCACGACTGGGCTGCACGCCGATCGGTGCCCGGCGCCGCCACCCGCGACCCGGGTGCCGGGGGCGGTGTCGTCGACTGGTTCGCGGCTCTGCTCGGTCAACCGATCCTGCCGTCGGCCGACGTGCAGATCACTGACAACGTCCTGACGGGGCGCGGCATCTTCGGGCGCATGGCGCGCTACGGCGTCGTCTCCGGAAACACGTTCACCGACATCGCCTGCGGCACCGGGCCAGCCGTCTGGCTCTCGAACTACAGCCACGGCAACGTCATCACGGGCAACGACGTCTCGAGGGTCGCCGCCTCGACCGTCAAGCACTTCATGCAGGAGGGTATCCGGCTCGGCAACGGCTCCAACTACAACGTCGTGACCGGCAACCGGGTGCACGACCTCGCCGTCGGCGGCCGGGCCTTCACGACCGACCAGGACTCGTCGTGGAACGTCTTCACCGACAACACGGCCGACCACGTCGACATGGGCTTCAACGAGCAGCAGTCCGGATGGGGCAACGTCTGGTCCCACAACTCGGTCACCAACGCCACGGTGGCTGCGTACAGCATCCGCATGCAGGACGGGCGCTTCCTGACGCCGACCGAGGACAGCAGCTCGTTCTTCGTGGAGATGTCCTGCAACAGCTCGGTGGCGTCGTCGGTCGGGGCCGTCGACTTCCAGGCCGGGGCGATCGCCCACGGAAGCTTCGCCGGCAACGCCTTCGTGTCGTACATGCTCAACAAGCGGCTCGCGGCCTACTGGGCCACGGTGGGCGACACGTGGAACTCCTCGACGACGGCCCCACGCACGGGAGTCAGCAGCCCCAGCACCATCACCTGCTGAGGGTCGGCACCGGGAGGCTGAGGGTCGGCACCGAGAGGTCCGGGCAGGTCGGGCGGTGCTCCATGAGCTGGCAGCGTGGAGCACCGCCTACCACCTAGAGCAGGCGCACTATGGCGGTTTGCCAAAATTGTCGCTATTTTGTTCCCAAGGCGACTCAGTGCTCCCCACCGTCACCGGGTCGGCCGCCTCCCCCACCCTCGCCGACGTCGCGACCAGTGAGTCGCGCACGTCGGCGTCCTCCTGAACAGGACTGCAGCAATGAGCCTCCCCCACACCCGCATTCGGCACGCCTCCGCTCGCCGCGTCGCCGTTGGCGTCGTCACCCTCTCGGCGCTGGGGCTCTCGGCCCTCGGGACCGCCACCGCCCAGACGGCGTCCGCCAGCACCCCGGCGACCGTCGGCACCGTCGGCACCGTCGGCACCGTCGGCACCGTCGACCCCACCAACTACCTCGCCCTCACCGGGGCCACTGCCTACGCGTCGATCGACACGCCGCCGCTGCGGGTCGTCAACGTCACGACCGGGCTCGAGCTGACCGCCGCGCTGCGGGCAGCGCGGCCGGGGGACAACATCCTGCTCGCCGGCGGCACCTACGTCGGCCCGTTCAGCGCCACCGTCTCGGGCACGCTGGAGCACCCCGTCGTGGTCCGTCCCGCCAGCTGGGCAGCGGTGACCCTGACCGCCAACCTCTCTGCGCCCTCCTGTGGCGCGAAGGGTCCCGACGGCGACCGCACCTTCTCCTTCAACGGAGGAGTGAGCCACTGGGCGCTCAAGGGCCTGGCGATCGACGGCGGACTGACCATCTCGTCCAAGAACGCGAACACGGTCCAGGACTGGCAGGCGAAGAACATCAACAGCAAGTCGTGGGAGGTGCGCCGCGCCGTGCCGGGTGCAGGCCAGCGCGATGCGATGAAGTCGCGCGAGCAGGAGGCCTACTTCAACGGGCTGCTCAACACTCAGGTGCTGCCGTCGGAGGACCTCCAGGTGCTCGGCAACACGATCACCCGCAAGGGTATCTTCGGCCGCCTGGCCAGCTACAACGTCATCGCCGGCAACAAGATCACCGACATCGAGTGCGGCACCGGTCCGGGTCTGTGGTTGGCCAACTACTCGCACGGCAACGTCATCAGCGGCAACTTCGTGGCCCGGGTCGCGGCCTCGACCGCTGTCCACTTCATGCAGGAGGGCATCCGGCTCGGCAACGGCTCCGACTACAACGTCGTCGTCGGCAACCGCGTGCGCGACCTCCCCGCCGGTGGGCGGGGACTCACCACCGACCAGGACAGCTCGTGGAACCTCTTCACGCAGAACCAGGTCAACAGCGTCGACATCGCCTTCAACGACCAGCAGTCCGGCTGGGGCAACACGTGGAGCTACAACGTCGCCCTCCACCCGCGCATCGCCGGCTTCAGCTTCCGTATGGAGGACATCGGGCTCAGCGCCCCGTCGCGCGACTCGAGCACCTACGAGCCCGTGATCCGCTGCAACCTCACGGTGGACAGCCCGATGGACTTCCAGGCCGGGGCCCTGTCGGGCGCCACGTTCACGTCGAACGCCTTCTCGACCTGGAAGTTCAACAAGCAGCTCGCGAGCTACTGGACCGCCGAGGGCAACACGTGGAACGGCTCGAGCAGCATCCCGTCGATCAGCAGCCCGTCGACCATGATCGGCTGCTGACACCCACCTGACACCCGATCCCGTCGAGACCCTTGGGGTCTCGGCGGGATCAGTCGTCTGCCGAATGAGACTGAACGACCGATGAGCCATGCCCTAAATGCGGCTAATATCTATATATCGGACTCGTCCTCCACCTGTCCCACTCCACGCCGGCGGTGCCCCACTCCGTCGGTCTCTCAGCAGCCAGCTCGCCCTCGCCTCGGTACCTCACCCCGTCGCATCCGCGAGACCTCCCACGACCCCCACCGCTGACTCGCGCGCGCCCCCACCTCACTGTCCCGGGGTCGCGTCACGACTCCGCGCCCGTGAACAGGAAACCTCACATGACCTCTTCCCTGACCTCCCGTCTGCGCTCCTCCCGCTCCACCCGTCTGCCAGCGGTGGTCGGCGTGGTCGCCGTCACCGCCGTCGGGCTCGCTGGTCTCGGCATCTCCCCGGCCGTCGGCGCGACCGCCGCCAAGGCCCCCATCGCGACCCTCGCGACGTTCGGCGTGGTCGACCCGTCGGAGTACCTGGCGGTCACCGGCGCCGGCGGCTACGCCAACCCGGCCAGCGCGCCCCTGCGCGTGGTGCCCGTCGCGTCTACCGGCCAGCTCGTCAGCGCACTCGCCCGGGCCGCGGCGGGTGACGACATCGTCCTCGCGGCCGGCACCTACAGCGGACGCTTCCAGGCCGCCGTGTCCGGGACGCGCGAGCACCCGATCGTCGTGCGAGCGGCCGCCGGCGCCGACGTGGTCCTGACGGCGCCGCTCGTCTACCCCCGCTGCGGCGCCACGGGCCCCGACTCCGACCGCACGCTC
This sequence comes from Dermatophilaceae bacterium Soc4.6, assembly GCA_039889245.1. Lineage (NCBI taxonomy): Bacteria > Bacillati > Actinomycetota > Actinomycetes > Micrococcales > Dermatophilaceae > Dermatophilaceae bacterium Soc4.6. Next base: position 4,114,677 of record JAZGVH010000002.1, read on the forward strand.
GCCTTCACCTCGGGCGCGAGCAACTGGGTGGTGCAGGGGCTGACGATCGACGGTGGCGTCATCATCGCCTCGAAGAACGCCGACACCGTGCAGAACTGGCAGTCCAAGGCGGTGACCAACCACAGCTGGACGAGCCGGCGCACGGTCCCCGGCACGGCCGCCCGCGATGCCCTCGAGGCCCGCGGCCAGCTGGCGTACTTCATGCGCACCCTAGGGGCCAAGATCTCCCCGTCGCAGGGCATCCAGCTGCTCGACAACACGATCACCGGCAAGGGCATCTTCGGTCGGATGGCACTCGAGAGCGTGATCTCGGGCAATACCGTCTCCGACATCGCCTGCGGCACCGGCCCGGGTCTGTGGCTGGCCAACTACTCACGGGCCAACGTCATCAGCGGCAACAACGTGGCCCGGGTGGCCGCCTCCACGACGATCCACTACATGCAGGAGGGCATCCGTCTCGGCAACGGCTCCGACTACAACGTCGTCGTCGGCAACCGCGTGCGCGACCTGCCCGCCGGTGGGCGGGGAATCACCACCGACCAGGACAGCTCGTGGAACCTCATCACGCAGAACCGGGTCAACAGCGTCGACATCGCCTTCAACGAGCAGATGTCCGGCTGGGGCAACACCTGGAGCTACAACGTCGCCAACAACGCCCGCGTCGCGGCCTTCAGCTTCCGTATGGAGGACATCAAGCTCACCACTCCCTCGCGCGACACCAGCTCCTTCATGACGCAGGTGCGGTGCAACAGCGCCTTCAACAGCACGGTCGACGTGCAGGCGGGCGCGATGGCGGAGGGCAGCTTCAGTGGCAACTTCGTGCGCACGTGGTCCTTCAACAAGTCGCTCGTGGGCTACTGGGCCTCCGTCGGCAACCTGTGGAACGGCTCGTCGAGCGCGCCGTCCGTCAGCAGCCCCACGGCGACCTCCGGCTGCTGAGCCCCGATCGCGGCACTCACGGCACCGACGTCCCCCGGACCCTGTAGGTCCGGGGGACGTGTCCGTGTTGTTCCTCGACACCCACCGGTGTGGTCAGTGGTGTCCGTGAGCAACGTGGTGCACACTGAGACTCACAACGACAGAGTTCTACCGTGGTTCGATCACCGTCAGTGCCGGTCTCACCGGGTGTGCAGGTTCGTGGGGAAGACGTCCCTCGCACTCAAGGAGGTCCAGGATGTCTGCCGCGATCGATCGCGTCACCCGGGGCGTGGTCTTCATCCACTCCGCCCCCACCGCTCTGTGCCCTCACATCGTCTGGGCGCTCGAGTCGGCGTTGGGCCAGCGCGTGCACCTCGACTGGACCCCGCAGCCCGCCGGTCCGCGCCTGGTGCGCGCCGAGCTCAGCTGGACCGGGAGACCCGGTGTCGGCGCCACCGTCGCCAGCGGGCTGCGCGGCTGGGACAACCTGCGGTACGAGGTGACCGAGGAGCCCTCACCGGGCGTCGACGGCTCGCGCTGGTCGCACACCCCGAGCCTCGGCATCCACCACACCCTCACCAGCGCCAGCGGTGACGCCATGGTGCCCGAGGACCGGCTGCGCGACGCGGTGCGGGCCAGCGGGGGAGACCCGTCAGCCCTGGCGGTCGAGATCGACCGCGTGCTCGGCGCCGCCTGGGACGACGAGCTCGAGCCCTTCCGGTATGCCGGCGACGGAGCTCCCGTCCGCTGGCTCCACAAGGTGGGCTGACGTCGGGAGATCGGGAGATCGGGAGGTCAGGACGCCTGGGCCTTGCCGGCCTCGACGGCGATGCGGTCGACGAGGTCGTTCATCGGGTCGCCCGAGTGGCCCTTGACCCACTCGAACGAGATGCCGCCCTCCTGGAAGGCGGCGATGAGCGGCTCCCAGAGCTCGCGGTTGGCCACCGGCTTCTTGGCGCTGTTGACCCAGCCCTTGGCCAGCCAGGAGCGCCACCAGCTGTTGCGGAAGCAGTTGACGACGTAGGTCGAGTCGCTCACCACGGTGATCGGGCGCTCGGTCAGGGTGGTGACCGCCTCGAGGGCGGCCTGGATCTCCATCCGCTGGTTCGTCGTGTGCGGGGCGCTGCCGCCGCCCTGTCTGCCGTCCTGCGTCGCCCATCCCCACCCACCGGGGCCGGGGTTGCCGGAGCAGGCACCGTCCGTCCACACCCGGAGACCCCCTCCGGTGCCTGAGCCGGAGACCGTCGGCACCGACCCGGTCACGACCGGGGACTCGGCGAGGCCGAGGTCGAGCGAGCCCTGGCTGCACCCGTCGTGGACGTAACCCCCACCCCCCTTGACGATCGGGTCGCCGACCGTGATGGGGCGGGAGCAGACCTTGCAGGCGCCGGGGAACTTGGCGGGGAACGGCATACGTCTCAGCCTAGGGCTCGGGCCGACCGAACCCGACCGGCCAGGCGCTGGCTAGACGCTGGTCAGACGCTGCGGAAGAGCACGGCGACGTTGTGGCCGCCGAAGCCGAACGAGTTGTCGAGGACGGTGACCGGCCCGCCGTCGGCGCCGAGCACGCGGTGCTCGCCGCGCACGACGTCGAGGGGGATCGCCGGGTCGAGGTCGTCGATGTTGATCGTCGCCGGGGCGATGCGGTCGCGCACCGACAGGATCGAGAAGACTGCCTCGAGCGCCCCGGCCGCGCCGAGCAGGTGCCCGGTCATCGACTTGGTGGCGCTGACGGGGATGGACGACGCCGTGTCACCGAAGGCCCGCATGATGGCCTTGGCTTCAGCGAGGTCACCGACCGGCGTCGAGGTCGCGTGCGCGTTGATCGCCGACAGCTCCTCGGGGGCGACCCCGGCCTGGGTGAGGGCCTCGCGCATCGCACGGTGGGCACCGGCACCCTCGGGCTCGGGCGAGGTGACGTGGTAGGCGTCCGACGACATGCCGAGGCCGGCGAGCTCGGCGTAGATCGTCGCGCCGCGGGCTACGGCGTGCTCGTAGGTCTCGAGCACGATGACGGCTGCGCCCTCGGCGAGCACGAAGCCGTCGCGGGCGAGGTCATAGGGCCGCGATGCACGGGTCGGGTCGTCGTTGCGGGTCGACAGGGCGTGCATCGCAGCGAAGCCGGCGACCGGCATCGCGTGGATCGCCGCCTCGGTGCCGCCGCAGATGACCATGTCGGCGCGACCGGAGCGGATCATCGACGCGCCCAGGCCCATGGCCTCGGCGCCGGAGGCGCAGGCGCTGACGGGCGTGTGCGCGCCGGCGCGGGCGCCGAGGTCGAGCGAGACGGTGGCGGCCGGCCCGTTGGGCATCAGCATCGGCACCGAGAGCGGGTAGACCCGCCGGGGACCCTTCTCGCGCAACGTGTCCCACTGGTCGAGCAAGGTCCAGACCCCACCGATGCCGGAGCCGATGGCGCACGCGAAGCGCTCGGGGTCGACCTCCGGGGCACCCGCGTCCTGCCAGGCCTCGCGGGCGGCGATGAGGGCGTACTGCGAGGTGGGGTCGAGCCGCCGCGTCTCGACCTTGGCCAGCACCTCGGAGGGCTTCACCGCCAGCTCTCCGGCGAAGGTCACGGGGAGCTCGTACTTACTCACCCAGTCGGCCTCGATCGGCGCGATGCCCGACCGTCCGGCGAGGATGCCCGCCCAGGTGTCGGGGGCGTTGCCCGCGAGGGGTGTCGTGGCGCCGATGCCCGTGACGACAATGCGCTGGTCGGCGGGGGAGGTGCTCATGAGGGGGTGCTCCTTGACCGGTCGAGGCGCCGTCCCCCGGGTGGGGTCGGCGGCGACTGGTCGTCAGCGTATGCGGCAGACGGCGTACCGGCGAGTCACCCCGAGGTCCTGCGAGCAGGACCGGGGGGCGACTCGCCGGTATCGATGGTGCTGTCGGCTCAGGCCTGGGCGCCGGCGATGAAGGTCACTGCGTCCTGCACCGTCTTGAGGTTCTTGACCTCGTCGTCGGGGATGCGCACGCCGAACTTCTCCTCGGCGTTGACGACGATGGTCATCATCGACAGCGAGTCGATGTCGAGGTCGTCGGTGAAGGACTTGCCGGCCTCGACCTCGGTGGTCTCGATGCCGGTCTCCTCGTTGACGATCTCGGCCAGACCCTCGAGGATCTCCTGCTCGCTCTGCGCCATGTGGTGTCTCCTTGGGTTGCGCGCCCCCCGTGGTGGTGGAGGGCGTCGTGTGTGGTGGTGTCCCGTGATGACCCGCGGGACGCGGGAGCTCGAACTCACCCACCGTATGCCGGTGGGTCACCTGCTCACGGCAGGACGATCACCTGCGCGGCGTAGACCAGCCCCGCACCGAAGCCGATCTGCAGCGCCAGCCCGCCGCGCGGCACCTCGCCCTCACGGATCATCCGCTCGGTGGCCAGGGGGATGGAGGCGGCTGAGGTGTTGGCCGTCTCGGCGATGTCGCGGGCCACCGGGATGTCGGCGGGCAGCTTGAGCTGCTTGATCATCGCGTCGATGATGCGCATGTTGGCCTGGTGGGGGATGAAGGCATCGAGGTCGTCGAGGGTGATGCCCGCCGCGTCGACGGCCTTGCGGGCCACGGGGGCCATGCCCCAGACCGCCCAGCGGAAGACGGTCTGGCCGGCCATGGTGAGCACGGCTCGTGACGGGGCGGGGGAGCCGGCGGCGTCGAGGTAGGGCTCGCGCTGGCGGATGGCCTCCCACTGCGCTCCGTCGGATCCCCACACGGTGGGACCGATGCCGGGTGTGTCGGAGCGGCCGACGACGGCCGCGCCCGCGCCGTCACCGAAGATGAAGGCGCTGCCCCGGTCGTCGTAGTCGGTGAAGTCGGAGAGCTTCTCGACGCCGATGACGAGCACGTGGTCGGCGCTGCCGCCGCGCACCATGTCGTTGGCGAGGGAGATGCCGTAGCAGTAGCCGGCGCAGGCCGCCGACACGTCGAAGGCCGGGCACTGCACGCCGAGCCGCTCCGCGAGCATCGGCGCGGCGGCCGGGGTGGTGAGCAGGTGCGTGACCGTGGCGATGACGATGGCACCGACCTGGGAGGGCTCGAGACCAGCCATGGCCAGCGCCTCGCGCGCCGCGTGCTCGGCCATGTCGATGACCGACTCGTCGCGGGCCGCCATCCGCCGGCTGACGATGCCGGAGCGCTCGCGGATCCACTCGTCGGAGGAGTCGATGCGTCCCACGAGCTCGGAGTTGGGCACCACCCGCTCCGGGCGGTAGCCACCGACCCCGAGGATGCGGGCGTGGCGCGAGCCGTCGAGGGCGCTGAGCACGCCGGTCCCCTTGGGCTGGGGGGTGGTGGGGGTCTGGCTCATCGGTGGTCCTCCACGGGTCGGTGCGCGGCGACGAGGGCCCGGGCCGCGTCGAGGTCGTCGGGGGTCTTGAGGGCGAGCAGCTCGACCCCCTTCATGGCCCGTTTGGCCAGCCCGGTGAGGGTGCCTGCCGGAGCCAGCTCGAGCATGCCCGTGACACCCATCGCCACCATGGTCGACATGGTGAGGTCCCAGCGCACCGGGTTGCTGACCTGGCTGACCAGCCGGGCCAGCGCGTCGGCCCCGGTGACGACGGGCGCCCCGTCGGCGTTGGAGAGCAGGGTGACAGCCGGCTCGGAGGGCACGACCTGCGTCGCAGCCTCCTCGAGGGCCTCGACGGCCGGAGCCATGTGGTGGGTGTGGAAGGCGCCGGCGACCGACAGGGCGATCACCCGCGCGCGGGCGGGCGGGTCGGCGGCCAGGGCGGCCAGCTGCTCGGTGGTGCCAGCGGCGACGACCTGACCGGCGCCGTTGACGTTGGCCGGGGTGAGCCCGTGCCGCTCGAGGGCCTCGAGCACCTCGGCGGGATCGCCCCCGAGCACGGCGCTCATGCCGGTGGGGGTCACGGCGCTGGCCTGGGCCATGGCGCGACCGCGCACTCCGACCAGGTCGATGGCGTCGGTCGCGGTGAGCACCCCGGCACAGACGGCGGCGGTGAACTCCCCGACCGAGTGACCGGCGAGCACGCCCGTCGACGAGGCGAGCGCCGCGCCGACCCCCTCGGGGGGGTCAGCAAGGAGCGCGTCGAGGGTCAGCAGCCCGGCGGCCACGATCAGCGGCTGGGCCACCGCCGTGTCCTTGATCGTGTCGGCGTCGCTCGTCGTGCCATGGGCCACGAGGTCGGTGCCGAGCGAGGTCGACCAACCGGCCAGCCGCTCGCGCAGCCCGTCGATCTCGAGCCACGGGGCGAGGAAGCCGGGAGTCTGGGAGCCCTGTCCGGGGCACACGATGGCGAGCACGGCTCAAGCCTGCCGTGTCACGACCGGCGACGACGGCGTCGAAGTCCACGAAGTATCCGCACCCCGTATGGAGGTTTCCTCCAAGGAGGTAGGGTCCTGCGCGTCGGTCTCAGTCTCGACGGGTCGTCGGGCGACACCCGCGCGCCAGGGTCGTGCCTCGGGCTCGGCCAACCGACCGACGGCCAGGGCGACCTGCACGGTGAGGGCCTCTCGGGGGGTCGTGAGGTCGTATCCCACGACCTCGGCGATCCGCGCGAGGCGGTAGCGCACCGTGTTGGTGTGCACGAAGAGCAGCCGGGCTGTCGCCTCGAGCCGGCACCCCGTCTCGAGGTAGACCGTGGCGGTGCGCACCAGCGACGGGTGCTGCTCGAGCGGGTGGTGGACCCGGTTGACGAGGGTGCGCCGGGCGGGGCCGTCACCGGCGAGGACCCGCTCGGGCAGGAGGTCGTCGGCCGTGACCGGGCGGGGAGCGTCGGGCCAGGCGGCCACCGCGGCGAGCCCGCTGAGGGCGGCGCGGGCCGACCTACCGGCCGCGAAGAGGTGCGGGACGACGGGCCCGATGACCACCGGGCCGTCGCCGAAGTGCTCGTCGATGAGCCGGACGACGTCCCCGACGTCCCCGACGCCGCCGCCGACGCCGCCGAGGATGACGACGAGGCGTCGGCGCTGGAGGGCGGCGAGGGCCTCCACGCCGGCCCGGGCCGCCGCCCGCCGCACCGCGTCGACCGCAGCCGCGGCGCTGTCACTCGGCGCGGGGGAGCCCGCCACCACGGCGACTCCCGAGACCGACCCCCAGCCGAGGGCCGTCGCCCGGCTCTGCATCGAGTCGTCGGCCTCTCCCCGCACGACTGCGTCGACGACCAGGGCCTCCAGCCGCGCGTCCCAGGCGCCCCGGGACTCGGCGGCGGCGGCATACGCCTCGGCCGCGCCGAAGGCGACCTCGCGGGAGTAGCGCAGCACCCCCTCGCGCAGGGCCTGCTCGTCGGTCGGGCCGGCCACCTGCCCCACCTCGTGCTCGACGACGTCGACGACCGTCCTGATCAGCTGGAGCGTCTGGTGGAGGCTGATCGCCCGGGTGAGCTCACGGGGCGCCTCGGCGAAGACCGCCGACAGGGCCGCCTCGGGCGCGCCGCCCAGGGCCGTGCCCTCGTCGTCGGCCCGCAGCCAGTCGACGAAGGAGGCGATGGCGGCCTGCACGACGAGCGCGACCCACGACCGGTCCGCGGCGGACAGTGCGACGTACCAGGGGTGGTCGCTCTCCATCCGGCGCAGCGCTGAGCCGGTGAGGGTGGTCGCGCCCCCCTCGAGGCGACGGTGCGTCTCGGCGCTCAGCCGGCGTCGCTGCGAAGCGGTCATCGGGGCAGTCTATTTGTACGACGTCGACAACCGGCTCGCACATCGCCCTCCCGCTCGACCCATGGCGGGCGCGCGGCGGGCCCGCGGTCGGACGGGGGGCGGCCCCCGCAGGTCAGGCGGGCGCCTCCGGCTCCAGGAGGCTCAGGTGGGTGAAGCGGCCGGCGCGGGCGACGAGGTTGGTCGGCACCGACTGCACCCGCGTGTTGTAGGCCTGGACGTTGGAGGTGTGGATCCGCCGGGCGGCGGCGAGCCGGGCCTCCGTCTCGAGCAGCCGGTGCTGCAGGTCGACGAAGAGGGCATCGGCTCGTAGGCCTGGATAGGCCTGCGCGGTGGCCGCCACCTCGGCGCTGAGCTCTCCCCTCTCCCGGGTGAGCAGCTCGAGCAGCCGCCGCTCGTGGGCGGCGTGGGCCTCGACGACCCGCACCAGGCGCGGCACGAGGTCGTGGCGCCGACGCAGCTCGACGTCGACGTCGCGCCACGACTCGTCGACGTGCTGCCGCTGCCGGACGAAGCGGTTGTGGGCAGCGAGCCACCAGAGCCCCAGCACGAGCCCCACGGCGGCCACGGCGATACCGACGACCGCAGCGATCTCTGACGCACTCACCACTGAGCCTGGGCGAGGGTCGGTGGCAGCCCCCCGCGGTCCTGCCAGACGAAGGCCGGTATGCCGCGCAGCACGGTGAGCGCGACGTCGAGCGGGGCGGTGGACTGGTCGACCGCGGTGGTGGGGTCGCCGGGGCCCCAGATGGTCGGGTCGTTGCCGGTGCTCTTGCGAAAGAGCAGCACGTCACCCCCGGTGAAGCAGAAACGGACCTGGCCTCGGGCGACGAGCATCTCCATCGTGCGGGCGCTGAAGGTGTCGAAGGCGAACTTCCGGTCGGCACAGGTGAGCCGGTAGGCACGGTTGAACGCCTCCCACTCGAGGTCGACGTCGTTCCCGCCGAAGACGCCGGTCAGGCGAGTGAGCGCGCCCTCGGGCCGCAGGTCGAGGTCGGGCACGTTGGCCCGCAGGCGGAGCACGGCGACGTCGAAGCGGTGGTTCTGGCGCGAGGTGGTCCGGTTGCCCTGGCCGTCGGTCGAGCTGCTCTCGGTGAAGTAGCGGTACTCGAAGGCGGTGAAGGGCACACCGCGGTAGGTGCCCGAGACGCAGTTCTCCGCCTTCCTCCCCCTACCCGTGCCAAAGGGGTCGCAGCGCCAGCTGTCCACAAGTGAGGGGTCGCTCGGGACGAAGGCCCAGCCCGCTGCGGCAGCCAGGGCGGCGCGCTGACGGAGCACCTCGGCCCGACGACGCCACTGCCAGACCACGGCCACCACGACGAGAGCCAGCACCATCACGAAGAGGACGCCGAACCCGCTCACCATGGCGCTGATCCTGCCGTATGCGACCCGCTCTGCGCCGCAGGTCGGGGTCGGTGGTCACCGAGCGCCGGTGTCACCGAGCGTCGTGGGTCACCCGTCCGCCCAGGACCGTGAGGGCCACCCGGATCCCACGCAGGGTCGCGGCCGACGTCGCAGCCGGGTCGCCGGCGAGCGGGTCGGCATCGATCAGGGCGAGGTCGGCCAGTGAGCCGACTCCCACCGTCGGTGCGCCGTCGACGCTGGCCGCCAGTGCCTCGGTGGCCGTGATCTGCTCGGCCGGCACCCACGGGTCGCCGTCGCCGTCGGCGCGGTGCACGGCCGCGGACATGGCCAGCCAGGGGTCGAGGCGGGCGACGGGCGCGTCGGAGCCAAGGGCTAGCTCGACCCCCGCGTCGAGCATCGTGCGCAGCATGAAGCACCGGTCCTCCCGCCCAGGCCAGATCGCCTCGGTGAGGTCGCGGTCGTCCAGCAGGTGGGCCGGCTGCACGCTGGCGCGCAGGCCCAGCGCCGCCATCCGCGGCACGACGGCACGGGTCACCAGCTGGGCGTGCTCGATCGAGCCCGCGGCCCCGGAGGCGGTGAACGCGTCGATCGCGATCTCGGCCGCCGCGTCGCCGATGGTGTGCACGGCGGCCTCGAGGCCGTGGCGGTGGGCCGCCGACAGCAGGTCGGTCAGGTCGGCGAGGCCGACGTTCTGCTTCCCGTAGGGCGACACGGGGTGCTCGCCGCCGTGCGGCTCCTCCCCGGTGCGGGCGGGGTAGGGCTGGTGGCAGTGCGCCGTACGGGTGGCGAGACTGCCGTCGCTGATGACCTTCAGGGGGCCCATGGTCACCAGGCCGCCCGTGTCGGCGACGACGTCGCCGGTGCGCCGCCCCGCGGCGATCGCGTCGTCGAGGAAGTCCCGGTAGACCGCAGTGCGCACCCTCAGCAGGTCGAGACCGTCGACCACGCGTTGCCGCCAGCGGTCGGGCGTGATGCCCCACTCCATGTCGACGATGCCGACCACCCCCCGTGACGCGGCGTCGTCGACGGCGGCCCGCAGACCGCGCGCGGCCTCGTCACCGGAGCCGGGCAGGTCGTCGAGGTGACCCCAGAGGTGGAACCAGTCGTCCTCGTCGAAGGCGTCCTCGCGGTGGGTGACCCCGAAGAAGCGCTGGGCAGCCGAGTTGAGCCAGCCGTTGTGGCCGTCGCCTGAGACGAGCACGACCGGTCGGTCACCGGTGACGGCGTCGAGAGCGGTCGTGGAGGTCGCCACGCTCCAGCCTCCGGAGCGGTAGCCGTAGCCGACGAGGGAGCCGGATCCTGTTGTCGCAGAGCGCAGGTGGTCACCGACCAGGTCCAGCACGCCGTCCGGGCCGGTCGTGCCCGAGACGTCGAGGCGCCCGGCGGTGCGGCCCCACTGGGTCATGTGCACGTGCTGGTCCCACAGCCCCGGCACGAGCCACCGGCCCTCGCCGTCGAGCAGCCTGGCGCCCGGGGGGGCCGGCAGGTCGGGGGCGATCGCCACGACCCGGTCGCCCTCGACGAGCACGTCGACGGGGTCGTCGCCGGCCTGGGCAGGCAGCGGCCCACGCACCGGCACGATCCGCACGGCGCGCAGCAGCAGGGTTGGAGGGAGGCTCACGGGGTGGGAGCTGACGTGGGGGCGGGCGGTCAGTCGGTGCCGGACTCGAACGAGCTGCGCTCCTGCGCCTCATCGAGCGCCTCGGCGGCATCCGGGTCGCGCGGCGTCGTGCCGGCGGCGATGGAGTCGGCGCGACCCTGCTCGAGCTCGCCGACGAGGTCGGCGGTGCGGCCGCCCGCGAGCTGGCCCTGAGCGGCATACAGCTCGAGCTTGGCACGGGTGTCGGCGATGTCGAGGTTGCGCATGGTCAGCTGACCGATGCGGTCGACGGGGCCGAAGGCGGCGTCCTCGGTGCGCTCCATCGAGAGCTTGTCGGGGTGGTAGGAGAAGTGGGGGCCGCGGGTGTCGACGACGGAGTAGTCGTCTCCGCGGCGCAGGCGCAGCACGACCTCGCCGGTGACGGCGGAGGCGACCCACCGCTGCAGGGCCTCGCGCAGCATCAGCGACTGCGGGTCGAGCCAGCGGCCCTCGTAGAGAAGGCGACCCAGGCGGCGGCCGTCCTGGTGGTAGAGGGCGAGGGTGTCCTCGTTGTGGATCGCGTTGAGCAGTCGCTCGTAGGCGATGAACAGCAGCGCCATGGCCGGGGCCTCGTAGATGCCGCGGCTCTTGGCCTCGATGATGCGGTTCTCGATCTGGTCGCTCATGCCCAGGCCGTGACGGCCGCCGATGACGTTGGCCTCGTGGACGAGGTCGACTGGCGTGGGATACGTCTGGCCGTTGATGGTGACCGGGCGGCCCTGCTCGAAGCCGATCGTCACGTCCTCGGTGTCGATGGCGATTGAGCCGTCCCAGTGCTTGACGCCCATGATCGGCGTGACCGTCTCGAGCGAGGTGTCGAGGTGCTCCAGGGTCTTGGCCTCGTGGGTGGCACCGAGCATGTTGGCGTCGGTGGAGTAGGCCTTGTCGGTGGAGTCGCGGTAGGGCAGGTCGTGGGCGACGAGCCACTCCGACATCTCCTTGCGCCCGCCGAGCTCGGTGACGAAGTCGGCGTCGAGCCACGGCTTGTAGATGCGCAGGGACGGGTTGGCCAGCAGGCCGTAGCGGTAGAACCGCTCGATGTCGTTGCCCTTGTAGGTCGAGCCGTCGCCCCAGATCGAGACGCCGTCCTGCTCCATCGCGCGCACGAGCAGGGTGCCGGTCACGACGCGCCCCAGTGGGGTGGTGTTGAAGTAGACCTTCCCGCCCGAGCGGATGTGGAAGGCGCCGCAGGCGATGGCCGACAGGCCCTCCTCGACGAGCGCGGGCTTGCAGTCGACCAGGCGGGAGATCTCGGCGCCGTACGCCGCCGCGCGGCCGGGGACGCCCTCGATGTCGTCCTCGTCGTACTGCCCGAGGTCGGCGGTGTAGGTGCACGGCACCGCCCCCCTGTCGCGCATCCACGCGACGGCCACGGAGGTGTCGAGCCCTCCGGAGAAGGCGATGCCGACGCGCTCGCCGACGGGCAGGGAAGTGAGGACCTTGGACACGAGGGCCAGCCTAGGGCCCCGGCCAGAGGCCCCCCGCCCGGGGAGGAGCTCAGCTGTCCGTGGCCCGGCGCTCGCCTCAGGTCCGCCCGCCTCACCGGGTCCTGCCGTGCACCTTCCGGGCCGAGAACCCCACCGAGGACGTCGCCTTCCTGAAGACCCGGCATCGACGGCAGGTTCGGCGGCCAGCCCGACATCGGCCTCGAGGCCCGCAAGGACTTCCTCGCCGGCAAGGAGGCCCCACTGGTGTGAAAGATTCACAAAACAGCGACGGAAGACGGTGCTTTCGGCTACGTTCTGGCTTGCGCAGCAGCGCAGGGCACGAGCAGACCCGACGACACCACCGCTCGCTGTGGAGCGTGGGGGTCGAGGGGTGCGACCGGGCCCGATCCGACTACCCGGAGGTACTCCCGTGCGCACGACCATGCTCGCCCTGCCCCTCGTCGCCGTCGCGGCCGCCGTCGGCGTCGCCGCCCCGGCGTTCGCGGCCACCGCCACCGTCACCGAGGCCAATATCGGCGTCGACTGGAACACCGGCAAGCAGGACACTCGTCCAGGCGGCTCCTACGCCTTCACCACGGCGTACGGCGCCCCGGCAGGTTTCGGCACCGGCGCCCTCGAGCTCGTGACGGCCGACGTCATCGCCAAGGTCCAGATGCTGACCGGCCAGGACGCCGGCGTCAAGCTCAGCGACGTCAAGGGGAGCATCAGCTACTGGGCCAAGCAGGTCGCGGCGGACCCGAAGATGCCCCCCCAGGTGGCGTCGCTCAACCTCTTCATCGACCCCGACGGTCCAGGAACCGACTACTCGTACGCCCCGCTCATCCTCGAGCCCGTCTATCAGCCGCAGGCCCTCGTCCCTGGGACGTGGCAGAAGTGGGACGGCTCCGCGCCCACGGCCAGGTGGTGGTCTACCCGCACTTTCCCCGGGATGACGGCCTTCGACCCCAACAACGGTCCGAACATCGACGCGATCAGCGCCGCCAACCCCGACGCCACGATCCTGCCCGAGGGCTACGGCTTCAACCAGGGCAGCGGCAACGCCGGCCTCACCAGCGCCGTCGACGGTCTCACCATCGGTAGTAAGACCTTCGACTTCGGCCCACGGGTCCTGACCGGAGCAGACTGCAAGGACGGTGGGTGGGCCACGACCTTCGCTCCTGGCACGTTCAAGAACCAGGGGGCCTGTGTGAGCTTCTACGCCAAGGGGGGCACCACGCCCCCGAAGGCCTGATCCTGCGGGAGCGCGTTCGGTGCCCCGGTGAGCCGCCCGCCTCACCGGGGCACCGTCCTGGTCACCGGCCGTGGCCGCGCAGGGGCGTCGGTAAACCCGTGGCCGCGAGCACGTCTCTCTGCCATGGTCCGGGGCATGGCTCTTGAATGCGTCACTTCGAGCTCACGACCGGACCTCGACGAGGAGGCCGGCGCCGCGTTCCGGGAGCGGTGGCCGGAGTTCATCTTCCACGACCCGGTCCCGCCGGTGTACCTGCCTCGAGTGCGCGAGTACTTCCCGCAGTACGACGTCCTGCTGCTCGGCCAGGGGCGGGTGGTAGCAGGCGGCTGGGGGGTTCCGTTCGCCTTCGACGCCGACGCGCTCGACCTGCCCGGCGGCTACGACGACGCGCTGGTGCGAGCGGTCGAGGACCCCGAGGCCGACCGCGCTCCGACCGCGCTCCGACCGCGCTCCGACCGCGCTCCGACCGCGCTCCGACCGCGCTCCGACCGCGTTCAGCTTCATGGCCGCCGCCGTCCACCGGGACCACGACCGTCAGGGTCTGGCCCAGCGGGCGCTCACCGCGCTGGTCAGCCGGGCCCGCGAGAGCGGGATCGGCCGCGTCTTCGCCCCCATCCGTCCGACCTGGAAGAGCCGCTACCCCACGGTGTCGATGGCCCGCTACGCACCTGGACCCGCCCCGACGGCCTGTGCATCGACCCGTGGATCCGCACCCACCAGCGCATGGGCGCCAGCATCATCGGCCCGGCCCCCGACTCGATGGTCATCCCCGGCACGGTGGGGGAGTGGGAGTCGTGCGCCGACATACCCTTCCCGGGGTAGGCCACCGGGGCGCTCCATCCCCACGTGTTGCGCCGAGCGCCGCGAACCCCCGGTTGCGGGACCGAAATGCCCGGCGCCCACCGCAACAAGTGGACGAGGAGGGGGTGGGGGGTACGACGACGCCCGGGTGAGCCGTGTGGCTCACCCGGGCGTCACGCGTCGTACGGGGTCGCTCAGCTCTCGCCGCCGGCGTTGCCGGAGGTGCCGGCGGTGACGTCGTCGAGCCGGTACATCGCGGCGGCCTTGGTGGCCCACTCGGCGGGGACCTCGCCGCGCTTGGCCAGCTGCTGCAGCGTCCGCACGGCGAGCGATGGCCCGTCGATGTGGAAGAAGCGGCGGGCGGCGGCGCGGGTGTCGGAGAAACCGTAGCCGTCGGCCCCGAGGGACATGTAGTCACCCGGCACGTACTGCGCGATCTGGTCCTGCACGGCGCGCATGTAGTCGGAGACCGCGAGCACCGGGCCGGGCGCGTCGGCGAGCTTCTGCGTGACCCAGGGGACCGGCACCTCCTTGTCGGGGTGGAGGAACTCCGCCTCGTCGCAGGCCATCCCGTCGCGTCGCAGCTCGCTCCACGACGTCACCGACCAGACGTCGGCGGCGACGCCGAAGTCCGTCGCCAGCAGCTCCTGGGCCTCGAGGGCCCACGCGACGCCGACCCCCGAGGCGAGCAGCTGGGCGCGGGCAGGCTCGTGCTGCCAGCCCTCGGTTTCCGCCGGCTTGAGCAGGTGCATGCCGCGCACGATGCCCTCGACGTCGACGTCGTCGGGCTCCTTGGGCTGACGGATCGGCTCGTTGTAGACCGTGAGGTAGTAGACGACGTTCTCGGGGTTGTCGCCGTACATGCGCCGCAGGCCGTCCTGCACGATGTGCGCGATCTCGTAGCCGAACGCCGGGTCGTAGGACACGACCCCGGGGTTGGTCGAGGCGAGCAGCGGTGAGTGGCCGTCGGCGTGCTGCAGGCCCTCACCCGTGAGGGTCGTGCGGCCCGCGGTGGCGCCCACGAGGAATCCACGGGCCATCTGGTCGGTGGCCGCCCAGATCGAGTCGCCGGTGCGCTGGAAGCCGAACATCGAGTAGAAGACGTAGATCGGCACCATCGGCTCGCCGTGCGTCGCGTAGGACGACCCCGCGGCGGTGAAGGCCGCCATCGAGCCGGCCTCGTTGATGCCGAGGTGCAGGATCTGGCCGTTCTTCGCCTCGCGGTAGGCCAGCATCAGCTCGTTGTCGACCGGGGTGTAGTTCTGCCCGTGCGGGTTGTAGATCTTGATCGTCGGGAAGAACGAGTCCATGCCGAACGTGCGCGCCTCGTCGGGGATGATCGGCACGACGCGGGCGCCGAACTCCTTGTCGCGCATGAGGTCCTTGAGCAGCCGGACGAACGCCATCGTCGTGGCGATCTCCTGCTTGCCGGAGCCCTTCTTCATCTGCGCGTAGGCGTCGTCGCCGGGCAGCTTGAGCGACTCGTGCTGCACCCGGCGCAGAGGCACGCCGCCACCGAGCTTGGCCCGGCGCTCGAGCATGTACTGTACCGCGGGGTCGTCCTTGCCCGGGTGGTAGTACGGCGGCTGATAGGGATCGGCCTCGAGCTGCTCGTCGGTGATGGGGATGCGCAGCTCGTCGCGGAAGGCCTTGAGGTCCTCCAGCGTCAGCTTCTTCATCTGGTGCGTCGCGTTGCGACCGGCGAAGTGCTTGCCCAGGCCGTAGCCCTTGATGGTCTTCGCGAGGATGACCGTGGGCTGGCCGGTGTGCTCCATGGCGGCCTTGTAGGCGGCATACACCTTGCGGTAGTCGTGACCGCCGCGCTTGAGGTTCCAGATGTCGGCGTCCGACATGTCGGCGACCATCTTGCGCGTTCGCGGGTCCTGACCGAAGAAGTGCTCGCGCACGTAGCCACCGTCGTTGGCCTTCATGGTCTGGTAGTCGCCGTCGCTGGTGGAGTTCATGACGTGCACGAGGGCGCCGTCACGGTCCCCGGCGAGCAGCGGGTCCCACCCGCGGCCCCAGACGACCTTGATGACGTTCCACCCGGCGCCGCGGAAGAACGCCTCGAGCTCCTGGACGATCTTGCCGTTGCCGCGCACGGGGCCGTCGAGCCGCTGCAGGTTGCAGTTGACGACGAAGGTGAGGTTGTCGAGCTCCTCGCCGGCGGCGAGCTGCAGCAGCCCCCGCGACTCGGGCTCGTCCATCTCGCCGTCACCGAGGAAGGCCCACACGTGCTGCTGCGAGGTGTCCTTGATGCCGCGGCCCTGGAGGTACTTGTTGAACTGCGCCTGGTAGATCGCGTTCATGGGCCCGATGCCCATCGACACCGTCGGGAACTGCCAGAAGTCGGGCATGAGGCGCGGGTGCGGGTAGGACGGCAGCGCGCGGATCTCGCCGTCGACGATGTGGCTCTTCTCCTGGCGGAAGCCGTCGAGGTCGTCCTCCGAGAGGCGCCCTTCGAGGAAGGCCCGGGCATACATGCCGGGGGAGGCGTGCCCCTGGAAGAAGACCTGGTCGCCGCCACCCGGGTGGTCCTGGCCGCGGAAGAAGTGGTTGAGGCCGACCTCGTAGAGCGTGGAGGCCGACGCGTAGGTCGAGATGTGCCCGCCGACGCCGACGCCGGGGCGCTGGGCGCGGTGGACGAGCATCGCGGCGTTCCAGCGCAGGTAGCGGCGGTACTCGCGCTCGACCTCCTCGTCACCGGGGAACCACGGCTCCTGCTCGGGGCCGATGGTGTTGACGTAGTCGGTCGCCGTCAGGGACGGGACCCCCACCTGCATCTCCCGGGCGCGCTGCAGCAGCTTGAGCATGATGTAGCGAGCGCGCGTGCGGCCCGACTCGTCGAGGACGGCGTCGAGCGATTCCAGCCACTCCTGCGTCTCATCGGGGTCGATGTCGGGCAGCTGGGTGGGGATGCCGTTGAGGATGGGTCCGGAGGCTTCGTGTCCTGCCACGGGTGCAGTCCTTTCTCATGACGCGAGTGAACGCGTGCGACCGCCGCGGGGTGGGCGGAGGTCCTCTGCCCATCCTCTACCCCTGCTGCGGCGCAGGTCACACCCGGGTTTGTTACTACCCAGTCCATGAGACCGCGGTGTCACCCGTCGAGCCGTCCGCCGCGTCGGGCTGCCGCGACCCGAGGTGCAGTCGCTGCACCCCCGCGTACGCCGTCAGCCGGCCGGCGCGCACGAACGCGACGAGCGTGAGCCCCACCTCACGGGCGAGGTCGACGGCCAGCGAGCTGGGCGCCGACACGGCGACGAGCGCGGGGATGCCGGCGACGTAGGCCTTCTGGGTCAGCTCGAAGCTGGCCCGGCTGCTGACCACCAGCACGTGGCCGGTGAGCGGCAGCAGACCCTCGCGGGCGGCCCAGCCGACGACCTTGTCGACGGCGTTGTGCCGCCCGATGTCCTCGCGCAGCACCACCAGCTCGCCGTCGGCGGTGAAGAGCCCGGCGGCGTGCACCCCGCCCGTGCGGTCGAAGACCTTCTGGTGCTCGCGCATGGCATCGGGCAGCGACACGAGCACGTCGGGGTCGTACGACGTCTCGTCGGCCGCGACGTCGTAGCGGCCGGTCGTGCGCACGGCGTCGATGCTCGCCGTACCGCAGACGCCGCAGGCGCTGGTGGTGAGCACCCGGCGACCGTCCTCGGGAGCCGGCCGGGTCACCCCGTCGGCCAAGGCGACGTCGACGACGTTGTAGGTGGGGGAGCCGGTCTCGTCCTCGTCCTGGCAGTGCATCAGGGCGCGGACGTCGGCAGCAGAGGTGATGACCCCCTCCGACAGGAGGAAGCCGATCGTGAGGTCGAAGTCGTCACCCGGGGTGCGCATGGTGACCGAGAACGACTCGCCCTCGACGCGCACCTCCATCGGCGCCTCGACCACGAGCGTCTCGACCCGCTCGCCGATGTGACCGTCCCCGGCGAGGTCGACCCTCGTCGCGCGGACCCTGCTCGTGACGCGACCCATGACGCCCACTGTAGGTCAGCCACCATTTCGGGGCGCGGGACGGTGACCTGCGGGGTCGCGGTCCTCTACCGTGGGGAGGAGCAGCCCCGACGACGGGGTGCTGCACCACCCGAGGAGGAGAGACCCGTGACCACGACCGCCGAGGCGGCCTCGCAGGACCCTGTGCTGAGGCGGCTCGGTTTTGCCGCGGGCCAGGTGGTGCAGGAGGTCGGCTGGGACGACGACGTCGACAACGACCTGCGCTTCGCCGTCGAGGACGTGACGACCACCGACCTCGAGGACGAGGACTACGCCGATGTCGCCGACGCCGTGCTCATGTGGTTCCGCGACGGCGACGGCGACCTGGTCGACGAGCTGGTCGACTGCCTCACCAACCTCGGCGACGAGGGCTTCCTCGTGCTGCTGACGCCCCGTGCGGGTCGCGATGGGTTCGTGCAGGCCAGCGACATCGAGGAGTCGGCCGTGACCGCCGGACTGCACACCGCGGGCGTCGCCAACGTCTCGAGCGCCTGGTCGGCCGTGCGGCTGGTCAGCCCGAAGGGCCAGCGCCGCTGAGCCCCACCGGGTGCCAGGTGCCGGTGGCAGCAAGGCGCCTTCTGGCCTGACAGGCCCCAGCTGGACTGGCAGGATGGGCGTATGACGACCGCGACCACCACCGCGCCTGACTGCGCCGTGCTCGCCGTCGGCGACCGGGTGCCGTCCTTCACCCTGCTGGACCAGCACGGCACCCCCGTCTCGCTCGACGACCAGCTCGGGACCCGCAACGTCGTGCTGGTCTTCGTGCCCTTTGCGTTCTCCGGCATCTGCACCGGTGAGCTGCGCGAGATCCGGGACCGGCTCGAGGACTTCGAGGGCGACGACGTCACCGTCCTGGTCGTCTCCTGCGACTCGATCTACTCGATGCGGGTGTGGGCCGACATCGAGGGCTACTTCTTCCCGCTCCTGTCCGACTTCTGGCCGCACGGCGAGGTGGCGCGCGCCTATGGCGTCTTCTCCGAGGACAACGGCTTCGCCCTGCGAGGCACCTTCCTCATCGACCGCGACGGCATCCTGCGCTGGTCGGCGACGAGCGCAACCGGGGCCGCCCGCGACTTCGACGAGTTCAGGGTCGCGCTCGCAGACCTGCGGTCTCTGGCACACTGATCGGCGCCCGGCGTCACGGGTGAGGGGCCTGTAGCTCAGCTGGTAGAGCACCGCGTTTACACCGCGGCTGTCGTCGGTTCGATCCCGGCCGGGCCCACCGACATCACCGCAGGTCAGGGGCTGTTTCAGGGGGCCTCCGCTCTTTGCCTGCAATGGCCTCGTTGGCCGTCTGGCCGCAGATTGACCGCAAGAATCCTGCGCCGCAGCCCGCCCGGTGTGCTGGAGCCCGTGCGGTGTGAGGTCCGGCTCGCCGATGGGCCGGGCCGCCGGCCCGAACGTGCGTCGGTGGAAATTGCCGTTACGCGATACTCCGCCTCGGGTGCCCTCGTAGACGAGGTCGTCAGGACCCTAGCCGGGGACCGACGCAGTGACCTGTTCGCGAGGAAGCGGGGGAGCGGGACCGTGCGTTCCTCATCCGTCTCGGTGGTGTCGAAGACGAGGCGGCCGTGGTCCCCGGTCACCGAGCGGGCGATGTGCATGCGCCGTCGCAGCGGGTCGACATCCGTGACCCGGATCGCGGCCCTCTCCCCACCTGAGTCCCGTGTACGCCAGGAACCTCACGACCAGTCCCTAGACCTCCACGATTTGGACCAGTGCGCGCTTGGCGAAGGCGACGACTGCCTTGACGGTGCTGGGCATGAGGGACTGCTTGAGCGTGACAGGTCGGCGAAGGCCGGTTGGCGGCGCAGTGCGGCGACGGAGGTGGTGAGGACGAGGGGGATGCGCCGGGAGCTCATCGGAAGACCACGGTGCGGTTCTGTCCCTGGAGCACCCGGTGCTCGACGTGCCAGGTCACCGCCCGGGCAAGGACCTGGACCTCGACGTCGCGGCCGGCAGCCACCAGGTCGTCGGGCTCGAGGGAGTGCTCCACGCGCGCGACATCTTGCTCGATGATGGGCCCTTCGTCCAGGTCAGGGGTCACGTAGTGGGCCGTGGCGCCGATGAGCTTCACGCCCCGGGCGTGAGCCTGGTGGTAGGGCTTGGAGCCCTTGAAGCTGGGAAGGAACGAGTGGTGGATGTTGATGACGCGCCCCTCAAGCTTGTGGCACAGGTCGTTGGACAGCACCTGCATGTAGCGGGCCAGCACGACGAGGTCGATGTCCAGCTCGTCGACGAGCTGCAGGAGACGGCTCTCCGACTCCTGCTTGGTGTCGGGGGTGATCGGCATGTGGTGGAACGGGACGCCGTGCGCCCCGGCGAGTTTCTCGAAGTCGCGGTGGTTGGAGACGATCGCCGGGATCTCGACGTTGAGAGCACCGATGCTGGACCGGAACAGCAGGTCGTTGAGGCAGTGCCCGAACCTGGAGACGAGGACAAGGGTGCGGGTCGGGGTCCCGGCGTCGTGGATCTGCCACGCCATCTGGAAGGCGTCGGCCACTCGGGTGAAGGCCTCGCGCAGGTCGGTGAGGAGGCCGTTGTCGACGCTGAACTGGACCCGCATGAAGAACTGGTCCTGAAGCCGGTCGTCGAACTGCTGGCTCTGGCTGATGTTCCCCCCGTGCTGGACCAGGAAGCTACTCACGGCATACACGATGCCGGGGGTGTCGGGACACGTGACGGTGAGGACGTACTCGCGGCCGGGCGCGGGACGAGGTGCCATTGAGGTTCTCCAGACTGTGCGTATTACACAACACGATGAGCGATACGCAACAGCCTGCCGGGTCGGTCCGCGAGGGTCAAGGGGCCGCCCAACCTTCTCCATCCGGGCCTGCGTGCCGCGCCCGCCCGTGACCGTGTTTGGCGAGACTGCGCCCTCAAGTCTTGACAGGGCCGGTGGGCGCAACCATTCTGTTGCTCTACAGGCATTCGGATGCGCAGTAAGCAACAAGCTTCTTTCCGCCTCATTCCCTGAGGAAGGGTGTCGCAGTGCCAGAGCTCTACCTGGAGGGCCAGTGGGTCGAGCCCATCGCCGGTGACAGCCGGGAGATCCGATGTCCGGCCGACGGGCGCCTCGTCGCCACCGTCTCAGAAGGCGCTCGGGAGGACACAGTCCGCGCGATCGGCGCGGCGCGGCGCGCCTTCGACGACGATCCGTGGCCGCGCCTGCCCGAGGCCGAACGCGGCGCCCTCCTGCTGCGGACCGCCGACCTGCTGCAGCGTGACAAGGCGGAGTTCGCCCGGGCCGAGAGCCTGGACACGGGCAAGCGGCTGGTTGAGTCGGAGTACGACATCGACGACGTCATCGCCTGCTTCCGGTACTACGGCGGGATCGCCGGCTCCGACGCCGGGCGCGTGATCGACACCGGCCGCGACGACGCGATCAGCCGGGTGGTCCACGAGCCGGTGGGCGTCTGCGCCCTCATCACCCCGTGGAACTACCCGTTGCTGCAGACCTCCTGGAAGGTCGCCCCCGCGTTGCTGGCCGGCAACACGTTCGTGCTCAAGCCCAGTGAGCTCGCGCCGTCGACGGCCATCCTGCTCATGCGCAGCCTGCAGGAGGCAGGCCTGCCCGCCGGCGTCGGAAACCTCGTCCTCGGGGCCGGTGACAAAGTGGGAGCACCGCTGGCCGAGCACCCTGACGTCGACCTGGTGTCGTTCACCGGTGGTCTTGACACCGGCCGCTGGATCATGGCGGCTGCCGCCGCGTCGGTGAAGAAGGTCGCCTTGGAGCTGGGAGGCAAGAACCCCAACATCATCTTCGCCGACGCCGACCTCGAGACGGCTGTCGACTTCGCGCTCACGGCGGTGTTCCTGCACTCCGGCCAGGTGTGCTCAGCCGGGTCCCGGCTCATCGTGCAGGATGAGGTGCACGACCTCGTCGTCGACGAGATCGTGCACCGAGCCGAGACGATCCGGCTGGGTGGTCCGTTCGACGAGAGGGCCGAGACCGGGGCTCTGATCTCCGCCGCCCATCTGGAGAAGGTCGCGAGATATGTCAGGGCTGGTGTCGCCGAAGGCGCCGTGCTGCGGTGTGGCGGCTTCCGCCCCGACACCGGCGACCTCAAGGACGGCTACTTCTACCGGCCCACGGTGCTCGACGAGTGCCATGCCGGTATGCAGGTCATCCTGGAGGAGTCGTTCGGACCGGTGCTCACCGTGGAGCGGTTCACCGACGAGGCGGACGCGGTCCGCATCGCCAACGACACCGCCTACGGTCTGGCTGGGGCAGTGTGGACCCAGGACGGTGGCAAGGCCCAGCGGGTCGCCCAGCGGCTACGACACGGCACGGTGTGGATCAACGACTACCACCCCTACGTCCCCCAGGCGGAGTGGGGGGGGTTCAAGCAGTCCGGAGTAGGACGTGAGCTGGGCCAGGCCGGGCTCGCCGAGTACCGCGAGACCAAGCACATCTGGCAGAACATCCGCCCGACGGCGCAAAGGTGGTTCGACGGATGAGCATCCCCTCGCAGTTCACCCGGTCGGCGACCAGCGAGCCCAGCGCAGGAGAGACCCACGTGACAACGGCCATCCCCGACCAGCTCCTCGACCCCTCTGCGGTCTCAGCGACGGACCCCGTGATCTCGGTCCAGAACCTGTGGAAGGTGTTCGGCGCGAAGGGGGCGGACGTCCCGAGGTCGGACGAGCTGAGAGACCTGTCCCGCAGGGAGCTCAAGGAGCGCACCGGATGCGTCGCCGCCGTCTGCGACCTCAGCTTCGACGTCGCCCCGGGAGAGGTCTTCGTCGTGATGGGTCTCTCCGGTTCCGGGAAGTCCACCCTCGTGCGCTGCCTCACCCGGCTCATCGAGCCCACCGCCGGACGGGTGGTGTTCAAGGGCGAAGACATCCTCGAGGCGAGCGAGCGGTCGCTGCGCGAGCTGCGCCGGCACAAGATCTCGATGGTCTTCCAGCACTTCGGCCTATTGCCACACCGCCGGGTCGTGGACAATGTCTCCTACGGTCTGGAGATCCGCGGGACCGGAAAGAAGGAGCGCGCGAAGCGGGCCGCCGAGGTCATCGACCTCGTGGGGCTGTCCGGCTACGAGAACTCCTTCCCCGACCAGCTCTCCGGCGGCATGCAGCAGCGCGTCGGTCTCGCCCGGGCGCTGGCCGGCGATCCTGAGGTGCTGCTCTTCGACGAGCCGTTCTCGGCGCTCGACCCCTTGATTCGCCGCGACATGCAGAACGAGGTCATCCGCCTCCACCACGAGGTCGGCAAGACGATGGTCTTCATCACCCACGACCTCTCCGAGGCGCTCAAGCTCGGCGACCGGATCCTCATCATGCGGGATGGTCGGCTGGTGCAGGTGGGCACCGGCGCGGAGCTCGTCGCCGCCCCGGCCGACGACTACGTGCGCGACTTCGTCCGGGAGGTGCCGCGCTCGCACGTCCTCACGTTGCGCTGGATCATGCGTCCGCCGCGCCCCGACGACCGTCTGGACGGTCCGGAGCGCGGCCCGGACCTCGTGGTCCGCGAGGCGGTGCGCGCAGTCCTCGAGTGTGACGGCCCGATCAAGGTCGTAGAGAACGGACAGCTGCTCGGTGTCGTCGGCGACGCCGAGATCCTCTCGGTGGTTGCCAACTCATGACGGCGATCACCGCCGTCCGCACCGGTGTCCGCCCGTTCCGAGGTGCGATCACGATCGGGGTCCTGCTTGTCTGGCTCCTTGCGTTCACCGTCTTGCGCGGACAGGACACCCTGACGCTCGGCGCTGCCGACGTCACGTCCCTGCACACCCGGCTCAACGACCTGAACGACGCGGTTGGGGCGAATCGCAACAGCAACCCGCTGTTCCTGTACTTCTTCAATGAGATCCGCCTGGTGATCGATCACCTCACCCTCTTCATCTCGGCCCTGGTCTCGCAGCCGTCGTACGGACGGCCGGTCCCGTTGGCCGGCTGGCTCGGCGTGGTGGCCGTGCTGGGTTTTGGCTCCTGGGCGCTGGGCAACCTCAAGGTCGGTTTGCTGGCCGTCGTCGGCTTCATCTTCATGGGGCTCCAGGGCCTGTGGCAGGAGAGCATGGACACCTTCGCGCTCACTCTTGCTGCGGTCCTCGTGGCCCTGGTCGTCGGCATACCCCTCGGCGTCTGGGCTGGGGTGTCCGACCGGGTCAATCGGGTCGTGACCCCCCTCCTGGACTTCATGCAGACCATGCCGACCTTCGTCTATCTCGCTCCGCTGACACTCGTCTTCCTCATCGGACCGGCCTCGGCGGTGATCGCCACCCTCATCTACGCCGCGCCCCCGGTGATCAGGATCACCGCCCACGGCATCCGGCAGACGCCGCCGGAGACGGTCGAGGCGGCCGGGTCCCTCGGCACCACACGTCCTCAGATGCTGGCCAAGGTGATGCTGCCGATGGCCAAGCGGACGATCGTCATCGGTGTCAACCAGACCATCATGGCCGCCCTGTCGATGGTCACCATCGCCGCGCTGATCGATGCGCCGGGGCTCGGACGGGTCGTGCTGCAGTCACTGCAGTCACTGGACGTCGGCACCGCGTTCAACGCGGGACTTTCGATCGTCATCATGGCCATCGTGTTCGACCGGGTCACCACAGCGGCCAGCGTCCGGGTGGAACTGGCCCGGCGCACCGGCAGCGAACGGGCAGCCTCGGTGCGCAAGGTCGGCCTGGTCGTCGGCGCTGTGGGCACCGCGCTCTGTCTGTATCTCTCCTACACCTACGTCTGGGCCGCGGAGTTCCCGACGGGCATTGATCTGGGGAGCCCGATCAGCGGGTTCGCCACCTCCGTCACCGACTGGGCTCAGGTGCACCTGAGCGTCCTGACCGGCGACTTCAAGGACGTCGTCACCAACGACCTCCTCAACCCGTTCCAGAGCCTGCTCACCGATTCTCCGTGGTGGCTGCTCACGTTCGTGCTCGTCGCGCTGGCGGCGATAGCGGGCAGCATCCGGGGCGCCCTGACCACCGCTACCTGTCTGCTCCTGATCGTGGGCACGGGGCTGTGGTCCGACGCCATGAGCACCCTGGCCGCGACGCTCCTCGCGACCATCGCGGTGATGGCGCTCGGGTTGGTCTTCGGGGTGTGGATGGGCCGCAGCCGGCGGGCTGACCGGGTGATCCGACCCGCCCTGGATGCCGCCCAGACGATGCCGTCCTTCGTCTACCTGGTGCCTTTCGTCGCCCTCTTCGCCGCCAGCCGATTCACGGGAATCGCCGCCGGTGTCGTCTATGCCGCGCCAGTGGTCATCAAGATCATCGCCGACGGGATCGCGGCCGTGTCGCCCACCACCATCGAGGCGGCTACCGCGGCGGGCTCGAGCAGCTGGCAGATCATCACCAAGGTGCAGCTGCCCTTGTCGCTGCGCACACTGGGGCTGGCTATGAACCAGGGTCTGATCTACGTGCTGTCGATGGTCGTGGTCGGCGGCCTGGTCGGCGGCGGGGCGCTCGGCTACGACGTGGTGGCCGGGTTTCGCCAGAACGCCCTCTTCGGCAAGGGGCTGGCAGCTGGCCTGGCCATCGTCCTGCTCGGCCTCATGCTCGACCGGCTGACCCAGTCCGTAGCCCGGCGAGCCGATGCCCGCACTGACCACAGCCACCCCTAGCCACACCGTGAGCCTCGCGGCCCCCCAGCACCCCCCACACACCAGCGCCGATCGAAAGGCAACCCGACATGATCCCCACCTCGACCAATGCGTCGACCCGAGCCCGCATCCTTCCCGGCCTCGCCGCCGTGGCCGCCATGGCCCTCTCCATCAGCGCCTGCGGCGGCGCGAAGGTGGGTCAGGACACCGCCGCCCCGAGCGGGGGATCCGGCAAGTGCGGCAGCGTCAACCTGGCCGTCAACGCCTGGGTCGGCTACCGGGCCGATGCCGCTGTCGTCTCCTACGTCGCGGAGCATCAGCTTGGCTGCAAGGTCGTCAAGAAGAACCTCGACGAGCAGGTCTCCTGGCAGGGGTTCGGCACCGGCGAGGTGGACGCGATCTTGGAGAACTGGGGCCACGAGGACCTGGCTCAGAAGTACATCACCGAGCAGAAGGTGGCGCAGGATGCCGGCCAGACCGGCAACATCGGCGTGATCGGCTGGTACGTCCCGCCGTTCCTAGCCAAGGAGCACCCCGACATCGTGGACTGGAAGAACCTCAACAAGTACGCCGACCTGTTCAAGACCTCGGAGTCGGGGGGCAAGGGCGAGCTACTGGACGGCGACCCGGGCTTCGTCACGAACGACGGCGCCCTCGTCAAGAATCTGAATCTCGACTACAAGGTGGTCTACGCCGGCTCCGAGGCGGCCCTCATCACCAGCTTCCGCATGGCGGAGAGCACCCAGAAGCCGATGATCGGGTACTTCTACTCTCCGCAGTGGTTCCTCGCCGACGTGCCGCTGGTCAAGGTCAACCTGCCCCCGTACACCACGGGCTGTGACGCTGTCCCGGCCAAGGTGGGCTGCGACTACCCGCCCTACAACCTCAACAAGGTCGTCAGCACGAAGTTCGCCCAGTCCGGCAGCCCGGCATACCGGCTGGTCAAGGGCTTTCACTGGACCAACGACGACCAGAACGCGGTCGCCAAGTCCATCCAGGGCGGGATGTCGGACGACGCGGCGGCCAAGAAGTGGGTCGAGGCCAACCCGGGCCAGGTCAAGGCGTGGCTGGGAAGCTGAGCCCTTTCCTCCCCTTGTCGTGGCGTGCCCCGCTCTCGCGCCACGCCCCGGTCCCTCTGCCATGACCAGGGCGTCGCCGAGCGCTTGACAGCGTAGCGGGCGTCCACGAATATTGTTGCGTACAACGCATGCTGTTGCGTAGCACGCATAATCGGAGGTTGGTATGACGGGTCCCAAGGTGGTCATCATCGGTGCCGGCGTGGTCGGCGCAGCGCTGGTCGACGAGCTCACGGCTCGCGGCTGGGATGACGTGACGGTGGTGGACCAGGGGGACTTGCCTGCTCCGGGCGGCTCGACCTCGCACGCCCCTGGGCTGGTCTTCCAGGCCAGCGGCTCCAAGACGATGACCGAGCTGGCCCGCTACACCGTCGAGAAGCTCTCCTCGCTCGAGGCCGAGGCCGGCCCCTGCTTCCTGCAGGTCGGTGGGCTCGAAGTCGCCACCACCCCCGAGCGGGCCGCCGAGCTGCAACGGCGGCACGGCTGGCTGACCGCCTGGGGGGTCGAGTCCCACCTTCTCGGTGCCGCCGAGACCGTGGCGATGTACCCCCTGCTCGACCCCGAGGTGGTCCTCGCCGGACTGCACATCCCGACGGACGGGCTCGCCAAGGCGGTCAACGCGGTCGATGCCCAGAC
Source organism: Dermatophilaceae bacterium Soc4.6 (assembly GCA_039889245.1). Classification (NCBI taxonomy): domain Bacteria; kingdom Bacillati; phylum Actinomycetota; class Actinomycetes; order Micrococcales; family Dermatophilaceae; species Dermatophilaceae bacterium Soc4.6. The sequence goes on from JAZGVH010000002.1 coordinate 4,141,941, forward strand.
CCGGAGGGCCGCGTCGCGCGGCGCCCGGTTGCTTCCCCGCCACGAGGTTCTCGACTTCACCGTCGAGGACGGCAAGGTCACCGCCGTGGTCACCGACAAGGGCGAGATCCCCGCAGACATCGTCGTGTGTTGTGCGGGCATCTGGGGACCGGTCATTGCGGCGAAGGTCGGTATGCGCCTACCGCTGACCCCCCTCGCCCACCAGCTCGCCTGGACCTCCCCGGTGCCCCAGCTGGCCGGCGCCGCGCGGGAGGCGACGCTGCCGATCCTGCGCCACCAGGACCAGGACCTTTACTACCGCGAGCGGTTCGACACCATCGGCATCGGCTACTACGGCCACCGTCCGATGCCGATGCGCGCCGAGGAGATCGCGCGGCCCGGGGAGTCGGCGCAGATGCCCTCGGTCCTCGAGTTCACTGCGGAGGACTTCGAAGAAGCGTGGAAACAGACCCAGATCCTGCTGCCCTCCACGCGCGACGCCAAGATCGAGGAGGGCATCAACGGACTGTTCTCCTTCACCACCGACAACATGCCGCTCATCGGGGAGTCGCCGGACGTCAGCGGCTTCTGGGTGGCCGAGGCGGTCTGGGTGACCCACTCCGCCGGGGTCGGCCGGGCGGTCGCCGAGCTGCTGGTCGACGGCTACTGCTCGAGCTTCGACCTGCACGAGTGCGACCTTAACCGCTTCGAAGAGCACCAGCTGTCGCCCGAGTACGTGCTCACCCGCGACTGCCAGAACTTCGTGGAGGTCTATGACATCCTGCACCCGCTACAGCCCACGGGTAGCCCACGGCCCATCCGGACCAGCCCGTTCTACGCCCGTCAACAGGCGCTGGGCGCCGAGTTCCTCGAGGCCTCGGGGTGGGAGCGCCCGCAGTGGTATGCCGCCAACGCCGGCCTCGTGGCCGGCCGCGACATCCCCGTCCCGAACGACTGGGCGGCCAGGCACTGGTCACCGATCGTCGCCGCCGAGGCGCAGGTCACACGCGAGTTGGTCGCGATGTACGACATGACCGCCCTCAAACGGCTCGAGGTCACCGGTCCCGGCTCCGCGGCATACCTCAACAGCCTGGTGACCGGAGACGTCGACAAGTCGGTCGGGTCCGTGACCTACTGCCTCCTGCTCGAGCCCAACGGCGGTATCCGCAGCGACATCACGGTAGCCCGGCTCTCCGTCGACAGGTTCCAGGTCGGAGCCAACGGCAACGGGGACCTCGACTGGCTCAGCCGTCACCTTCCCGTTGATGGCACCGTGCAGGTCCGCGACATCACCGCGGGCACCTGCTGCATCGGGCTGTGGGGCCCCAGGGCTCGCGACCTCATCCAGCCGTTGACCGACACCGACTTCAGCCACGCGGCGCTGAAGTACTTCCGGTCCACGAGGGCCTACATCGGCACCGTCCCCGTCACGGCCATGCGCCTTTCCTATGTCGGGGAGCTCGGCTGGGAGATCTACACGACGGCGGAGCACGGCCAGCGACTGTGGGACCTCCTGTGGGAGGCGGGGCAGGAGCACGGCGTCATTGCGGCTGGACGCGGCGCCTTCTCGAGCCTGCGACTGGAGAAGGGCTACCGCTCCTACGGCGCCGACATGACCGCCGAACACGACCCCTACGAGGCCGGGCTCGGCTTCGCCGTAAAGCTCGACAAGGGCGACTTCGTCGGGCGGGAGGCACTGCTGGCCCGCAAGGACTCCAGCCCCCGCCGGCTCACCTGCCTGACCCTGCCGGAGCCTGGCGACATGGTGCTCGGCAAGGAGCCCGTGTACGCCGCCGACCGGTGCGTCGGGTACGTCACCAGTGCCGCGTACGGCTACACGATCAACAGGGCAGTCGCGTACGCCTGGCTCCCGGTCGAGCTCGCTGAAGTCGGCACCGAGCTCGAGATCGGGTACTTCGACCAGCGGGTGCGGGCGGTGGTGACCGCCGAGCCGTTGTTCGACCCGGCCATGGAGCGTCTTCGCCGCTAGCGCTCAGGGGCACGCCGACCTGGGTCGGCGTGGCCCCCACCCCTTCAGATCGATGAGCGGATGGACTCCTCGAAGTGACGGATGTGACCAGCAGTCAGTTCTGCTGCCTGCGCCGCGTCGCCATCGATGATGGCGCTCAACAGGGGACGGTGCTCCGCGACGTGGCCGCCGATATCCGGAAGCCGGTCGATGAACAGGCACCAGATCCGCGTGGCGAGGTTGTCGTAGCGGACCAGGGTGTCTTCGAGATAGGGGTTGTGCGTCGTCGCGTAGATGCTGCGGTGCACACGCATGTCCAGACGCAGGAGGGCATCTCTGGGCCGGTCGATCCGTGTCGGCTGCCCCAGCTCGCCCAGGACCTCGGCGAGTCGGGACCGGTCGGCCGCGGTGGCGCGGCGCGCGGCGCTCGCGGCCGCCGAGGGCTCCAGCTGCTGACGCACCTCCGAGATGTGGGCGAGGTCGGTGATGTTGACCTCCGTGGCAAAGGTGCCCCGTCTGGGAAAGGCGACCACGAGCCGCTCGTACTCCAGCCGCTTGAGGGCCTCACGCACTGGCGTCCGCCCGGTGCCCAGAGCCCGAGCCAGCAGGTCGTCATTGAGAGGAGCCCCGGGGCGGATGTCCAGCATCACCAGGCGGTCGCGGATGTCGAGGTAGGCCCGCTCTGCCAGGGACACCTTCTCCTCACCGTCCCATTGCCCAGCGCCCACTCCCGCCGACTCCACGCTGGTCACGTCACCGTCAGTCACCGAGGCGCTGGTCACCGTCACTTTCCTCTCCTCCCCGCCTGGAACCGCGGGGCTCCTGGCAAGCCCTTGACCACGTGCGGTGGCTTACCCTACGTTAGACCACAGACTGGTATACTAATAGTCGAACAGTGTCAGACAAGGTGGTTCCCCATGACGACCAGCGATACCCTGCGTGACCGGAGTGCGCCTCGGACCGCCGATTTGAGCACCAGCCACATGGGCGCAGGGTCGACTCCAGGTGCCGACCTGCCGGAGCACCCGTCGTTCCTGTGGCGCAACGTGGCGCCCAAGAAGCACTACGACGTCGTCATCATCGGCGGTGGGGGCCACGGCCTGGCGACGGCTTACTACCTCGCCAAGAACCATGGGATCACCAATGTCGCCGTCCTCGAGAAGGGATGGCTGGCCGGCGGCAACATGGCCCGTAACACCACGATCATCCGGTCCAACTACCTGTGGGACGAGAGCGTCGGCATCTACGAGCACTCGCTGAAGCTGTGGGAGACCCTCGACGACGAGCTGGACTACCCGATCTTGTTCAGCCAGCGCGGGGTGCTCAACCTGGCTCACAGCCTGCAGGACGTGCGCGACAGCGTCCGTCGCGTGAACGCCAACCGGCTCAACGGCGTCGACGCCGAGTGGGTCGACCCCCAGCAGGTCAAGGAGCTGTGCCCGATCGTCAACATCTCCCAAGACGTGCGCTACCCGGTGCTGGGCGCGACGTACCAGCCGCGGGCCGGCATCGCCAAGCACGACTACGTCGCCTGGGGTTTCGCCCGCGCCGCGGATGCGATGGGCGTGGACCTGATCCAGGACTGTGAGGTCACCGGCATCGAGACCGTCGGTGGTCGGGTCTCGGCGGTTCGCACCAACCGCGGAACGATCGGCGCGGGCCGAGTCGCGCTGTGCGCGGCAGGGCATTCCTCGGTGCTCGCCGAGATGGTGGGCCTCGAGCTGCCGATCCAGTCCCACCCGCTGCAGGCCCTGGTCTCCGAGCTGCTGGAGCCCGTGCATCCCACCGTGGTCATGTCCAACGCCGTCCACGTCTACGTCTCGCAGGCGCACAAGGGCGAGCTCGTCATGGGCGCCGGCATCGACAGCTACAACGGCTACGGACAACGAGGCGCCTTCCACATCATCGAGCGACAGATGGCGGCAGCCTTGGAGCTGTTCCCGGTCTTCGCCAGGGCACACCTGCTGCGGACCTGGGCGGGCATCGTCGACACCACCCCGGACGCGTCCCCGATCGTCAGCCTCACTCCGGTCGACGACCTCTACGTCAACTGCGGCTGGGGCACGGGCGGGTTCAAAGCCACCCCCGGGATCGGATGGTGCTTCGCCGACACCTTGGCCCATGGCCGGTCGCACCCGCTGACGGCTGCGTTCACCCTCGAACGGTTCACCAGCGGCGCGCTCGTCGACGAGCACGGCGCCGCTGCCGTGGCCCACTGAGCGCCGAGTCTCACTCACCCAACGCCCCAAGCAGGAGCAGAACGATGCAGCTCATCCCATGCCCGTGGTGTGGACCCCGCGACGAGGTGGAGTTCACCTACGGCGGCGCGGCCCACGTTCCCTACCCCGAGGACCCGCAGGCGCTGTCCGACGAGGAGTGGGCGCGCTACGTGTTCTTCCGCGACAACCCCAAGGGCCCGTTCGCAGAACGCTGGTGCCACAGCGCGTCGTGCCGGCGCTGGTTCAACGCGATCCGCAACACTGCCACCCACGAGTTCTTGGCGGTCTACGGCCAGGGCGAGCCGAAGGCTGTGGTCGCATGAGTGGCGCCCGGCTCCGTCTGCCCAACACCGGTCGGGTGAACCCGTCGCAGGAACTGCACTTCACCTTCAACGGAATCGACCACACGGGCTACACGGGCGACACCCTGGCCTCCGCGCTCCTGGCCAACGGCGTGCACCATGTCGCGACGAGCATCAAGTACGGCCGCCCCCGCGGCATCATGGCCGCCGGCCCCGAGGACCCGAACGCGCTCGTCCAGATCGAGACCCCCTTTCCCGAGCCGATGCTCACCGCCACGACCGTGGAGCTGTATGACGGGCTGGTGGCGAGGGGGCTGTCCGGCCAGGGCCGGCTGGCGAGCGAGCCGGACCCAGCGCGGTACGACGCGATGCACCAGCACTGTGACGTGCTCGTGGTCGGCGCTGGGCCGGCCGGCCTCTCCGCCGCACTGACCGCAGCCCGCTCCGGCGCTCGCGTCGTGCTGCTCGACGACCAGCCTGAGCCGGGAGGGACCCTCCTGGGCACCGACGACCTCATCGACGAGCGTCCAGCCCTGGCATGGGTCGCCCACGCCGTTGCCGAGCTCGGGAGCCTCCCCGAGGTCCGGATCTTGTCCCGCACCACCGCCTTCGGCTTCTACGACGACGGCTTTGTGCTCGCCCTCGAGCGACGCACCGACCACCTCGGCTTTGCCGCCCCCACGGAGGTCTCGCGCCAGCGGATCTGGCGGCTGCGGGCCAAGCACGTGGTGCTGGCGACGGGTGCCCACGAACGCCCCGTCGTGTTTGCCGACAACGACCGCCCCGGCACCATGCTGGCCGCCAGTGCCCGTACCTACCTGCACCGCTATGGCGTGCGCTGCGGCGAGACGGCGGTGGTGTTCACGACCAACGACAGCGCCTACCAGAGCGCGGTCGACCTGGCTGACGCGGGCGTGCACGTCGCCGCCGTCGTCGACGCCAGGCCCCAGGCCCCGGCGCACTGGGCTGCCCGCTGCGCAGAGCGGGGGATCCCGGTCCGCGCCGGTCAGGTGGTCACCGGCACCTCGGGGCGGGACCGGGTGACTCGGGTCCACGTAGCCGACTGGGTCGATGACCGGCCAGGTCCGCGGACCGGTATCGGCTGCGACGTACTGCTCGTGTCCGGCGGATGGAACCCCGCGGTGCACCTGTTCAGCCAGGCCGGCGGCCGACTCTGCTACGACGAGACGCTCGGAGCCTTCGTGCCGAGCAGCACCCTCGAGCACGTCACCGTCACCGGGGCGGCCTGCGGAACGTTCGACCTCGCCGGCTGCCTGGGCGACGGCGTCGACGCTGCCGAGCGGGCCCTGGCGAGCACGGGCCACACGGCGCCGGAGCGGACCGAGCTCCCCGAGACCCAGCCGACAGCGGCGGACCCGTCTCTGACCCTCTGGTCGGTCCCAGACCCCGACCGGCAGCACCCCGGCCGCACGCAGTTTGTCGACCTGCAGCGGGACGCCACCGTCGCCGATGTGCTGCGGGCCACCCGAGCAGGGTTGCGCTCGGTCGAGCACGTCAAGCGATACACCACCATCGGCACGGCGCATGACCAGGGCAAGACGTCAGGAATCATCTCCTCGGGCCTGGTCGCGCAGTTCCTGGGCGCCGGCATCGGCGACCTCGGCACCACGACGTTCCGGCCGCCCTACACTCCCGTGTCGTTCGCGGCCCTCGCCGGCCGTGACCGCGGGCACCTGCACGACCCCGAGCGGGTCACGACGCTGCACCGGCTCCACGAGGCGGCCGGGGCAGAGTTCGAGGACGTGGGGCAGTGGAAGCGGCCGTGGTTCTTCCGCCGACCGGGTGAGGACATGCAGGCCGCGGTGCTCCGCGAGTGCCGGGCGGCGAGGGAGTCTGTCGCCATGATGGACGCCTCGACCTTGGGCAAGATCGAGGTCGAGGGGCGTGACGCGGGTGAGCTCCTCGACCGGCTCTACACCAACCTGATGAGCTCGCTCAAGGTCGGCTCCATCCGATACGGCGTGATGTGCGGTGTGAACGGCATGGTTATCGACGACGGCACGGTGATGCGGCTGGCTGCGGACCGGTTCCTGCTGACTACCACCACGGGCAACGCCGCCAAGATCCTCGACTGGATGGAGGAGTGGCTGCAGACCGAGTGGCCGCACCTGGCCGTCCGGCTGACCTCGGTGACCGAGCAGTGGGCAACCGTCGCGCTCGTCGGACCCCGGTCCCGCGAGGTGCTCGCCCGGGTGGCACCCGAGCTGTCCGTCGACAACGCCTCCTTCCCGTTCATGACCTGGCGCGACGCGATGGTCGCCGGGGTGTCCGCACGGATCTGCCGGATCAGCTTCTCGGGCGAGCTCGCCTTCGAGGTCAACGTCAGCGGCTGGGATGCGGTGACGTTGTGGGAGGCCCTGCTGGCCGCCGGCGCGGACGCCGCGATCACGCCCTACGGCACCGAGACGATGCATGTGCTGCGCGCCGAGAAGGGGTACCCCATCATCGGGCAAGACACCGACGGCACGGTCACGCCGCAGGACCTGGGAATGTCGTGGATCGTGTCGAAGAAGAAGCCCGACTTCGTCGGCAAGCGTTCCTTCAGTCGACCGGACAACCTCCGTCCCGACCGCAAGCACCTCGTCGGCCTGCTGCCGGTGCAGCGCGACGTCCTGCTCCCCGAGGGGGCGCAGCTGATCGTCGACAGTGAGCCCGGCCCCCCGCCGGTCCCCATGGTCGGGCACGTCACGTCGAGCTACCGCAGCGCCGCGCTCGAGGGGACCTTCGCCCTCGCCTTGGTCAAGGGCGGTCGCGACCGGATCGGGCACACGCTGCATGCGACGGTGGCCGACGAGCTGGTGCCGGTGACCGTGACCGAACCCGTCCTCTACGACCCTGAAGGAGCCCGTCGTGACGGCTGAGTCTGCTGGGCGCCGCAGCCCGCTAGGACACCTGACCACGCAGCTGGCGGCGGCGCCACCCGGCGTCGCCCTGGCCGAGCTGCCGTTCCTCACCCAGATCAACCTGCGGATCGACCCGGCTGGTCCAGCCGCTGGAGCTGTCGCCGACCTCCTCGGGACGGCGCTGCCGAGACAGGCCAACACGTCAGTCACCGCGGGGGAGGTGACGGCGCTGTGGCTCGGTCCCGACGAGTGGTTGGTGCTCGCCCCGCAGGGACGCCAGGAGAGCCTGGGGAAGGCGCTGCGCCACGCGATCGGCACCGAGGGTGGCACGGTCGTCGACCTCTCGGCGCACCGGACCACGGTCGAGCTCACCGGGGAGCGCGCCAGCGAGGTGCTCGCCAAGGGCTGCGCCCTCGACCTGCACCCCACGGTGTTCTCGCCCGGCAGCTGCGCCCAGGTGCTCCTCGCGCAGGCACCGATCCTTCTCGTCACCCGGGAGGGCGACCACCCGGCGTACTGGCTGCTCGTCCGAGCGTCCTTCGCGACCTACGTCGCCGACTGGCTCTTGGACGCCTGCCTCGAGTACGGAGCCTCCAGCGCGTGACCATCAGTGTCCTCGACCTGTTCTCGATCGGCATCGGTCCGTCGAGCTCCCACACCGTCGGACCGATGCGGGCGGCGTGCACCTTCGTCAACCAGCTCGTGGACGACGGTCTGCTGCATCAGTGCGCCAGGGTGCAGGTGGAGCTCTTCGGCTCGTGGGAAGCGACAGGTCACGGCCACGGCAGCGTCAAAGCCGTCGTCCTCGGTCTCGAGGGCAACGCCCCGACCTGGTGGACCCGACCGCCGCGCAGCCGCGGGCCGACCGGGTCGCCACCGAGCACCGCCTGAGACTGGCCGGACGGCACGAGATCGACTTCAGCCCGGGCGACGTCGTGCTGCACCGGCGAAAGACGCTGCCGTTCCACCCCCACGGTATGTCGGTCCGGGCGACCGACGCGGCCGGGACGGCGCTCCCGCGGCGGCCTGGCGGTCAACGTCGTGGAGTGCTGAGAGACCTGCTCACGAGCTGGCGCCCGATGCCGTCCGCCGGGCTGCTCCCCGGGAGCGACTGAGGGCCCGACTCAGGTGCCGAGGTAGCCCATCCGGCGGCTGATCTGGCTGCCCGCGACCTGCAGTGCGGCGGTGACCTCCCGCATTCGGCCCGACGTGAGCCGGAAGGCCGGCCCGGAGACGCTCACGGCAGCAACCACCCCGCCCGTGTGGTCCCGCACCGCAACGGCGACCGCGTTCAGCCCGACCTCGTATTCCTCGAACGTGCTCGCGTAACCGTCGCTCAAGGCCTGCTCGAGCTGCGTGTCGAGCACCCCACGGGAGGTGACCGTGTCGGCGGTGAGCCGAGGCAGGCCCGACGCGTCGAGGACCGTGTCACGCTGAGCCCCGTCGAGGTGGGCCAGCAGGACCTTACCGCTGGACGTGGCGTGCAACGGGGTGAGCTGGCCCATCCAGGTCTGGGCCGAGATGGCCAGTGGCCCCGACGCCTCGGCCACGTTGACCGCGTAGTGCTCCCGGATGACCGCGAGGTTGACCGTCTCCCCGAGCTGGGCCGCCAGCTCGTCGAGCATCGGCGTGGCCTGACGGACGAGATCTAGCCGGCCGGGGATCGCGCTGGCCAGGCGCAGGATCCCGAACCCCAGCTGGTACTTGCCGCGGTCGGCGTTCTGCTCGACAAGGGTGCGCTCCTCCAGGGCAGCAAGCAGCCGAAAGGCCGTGGACTTGTGCACCTGCAGCTCGGTGGCCAGGTCGCTCACCCCTGAACCGCCGGTCCGCGCGAGGATCTCCAGGACGCGGACAGCTCGGTCGACCGACTGGACGCCACCGCTCCCCTCTTGCGCCTTGTTGCTCATGACGCAACCTTATCTCGCCACGGCCCGGTCACGCTGCCGGGGCCACCACGGGTCTGGCGATCTCCACAGGGTGAGAATGGTGGTAGTTGCGTATCGCGAGATATGGTGCGTAGTCCGCTACTTCCGATAGAGTCGTCTCCTGCCGTCGGCCCCGTTGGGTCACGTTCTGGATAGCCCAGCGGCCGACTCTCTTGAGCACCGCAGCTCGCCCCGCGGTCCACAGTTCGGAGGAAACCATGGCGTCCGCTCAATACGACTTCGTCATCGTGGGAGGTGGCTCAGCCGGCTGCGCCGTGGCGAACCGGCTCTCGGCCGACCCGGCCAACAAGGTCCTGGTGCTGGAGGCGGGCCGTAACGACTCGCTCTGGGACGTGTTCATCCACATGCCGGCTGCTTTGCCCTTCCCCATCGGAAGCCGGTTCTACGACTGGAAGTACGAGTCCGACCCCGAGCCGCACATGAATGGTCGCCGGGTGTACCACGCGAGGGGCAAGGTTCTTGGCGGCTCCAGCAGCATCAACGGGATGATCTTCCAGCGCGGCAACCCGATGGACTACGAGCGCTGGGCGGCGGACCAGGGCATGGCGACGTGGGACTACGCGCACTGTCTGCCCTACTTCAATCGGATGGAGAACTGCCTGGCTGCTGACCCGGACGACCCCTTCCGCGGCCACGACGGCCCGCTGGCGCTCGAGCGGGGCCCGGCGACCAGCCCGCTGTTCGAGGCGTTCTTCCGGGCTGCGGAGCAGGCGGGCTACTCCCGGACGAGCGACGTCAACGGATACCGCCAAGAGGGTTTCGCCCGTTTCGACCGCAACATTCGCCACGGCCGGCGGCTCTCGGCGGCGCGCGCCTACCTCCACCCGGTGATGCACCGGCCCAACCTCGACGTGGTGACGAGGGCCCTCGTCACCAGAGTGCTGTTCGAGGGCACGACCGCCGTCGGGGTGGAGTACCAGCGCGGACGTGGTGCCCCCACCCAGGTGCGGGCCAGGACCGTGGTGTTGAGCGGGGGAGCGATCAACTCGCCTCAGCTGCTGCAGCTCTCCGGGGTGGGCAACGCCCAGGAGCTCTCCCGCCTCGGCATCGACGTCGTGCACGACCTGCCGGCAGTGGGGGAGAACCTACAGGACCATCTGGAGGTCTACATTCAGTACGCCTGCAAGCAGCCGGTCACCATGCAGCGCTACCTCAAGCACCGCTACAAGCCCTGGATCGGTGCCAACTGGCTGTTCCGGCACAAGGGTCCTGGCGCGACCAACCACTTCGAGGCCGGCGGGTTCGTCCGCAGCAACGACGATGTCACCTACCCCAACCTCATGTTCCACTTCCTCCCGATCGCGGTGCGCTACGACGGGTCGGCGCCCGAGGGCGGGGAGGGGTATCAGGTCCACGTCGGCCCGATGTACTCCGATGCCGTCGGCTCGGTCAAGATCAAGAGCAGGGACCCCCGAGAGCACCCCGCCCTGCGGTTCAACTACCTGTCCACTGACCAGGACCGCCGCGAGTGGGTCGAGGCCGTGCGGGTCGCGCGGAGCATCCTGACCCAACAGGCGATGGACCCCTTCAATGCCGGCGAGATCTCTCCCGGCTCCTCGGTCGAGACCGACGAAGAGATCCTGAGGTGGGTGGCCGAGGATGCCGAGACCGCTCTGCACCCGTCGTGCTCCCTGCGGATGGGGGTGGACGACAGGTCGGTCGTCGACCCGCTCTCGATGGACGTGCACGGCCTTCAGGGACTGAAGGTCGTTGATGCCTCGGTGATGCCCTATGTCACCAACGGGAACATCTACGCCCCGGTGATGATGATCGCTGAGAAGGCGGCCGACCTGATCCTGGGCAACACCCCGCTGCCACCGGCGCACGCGCAGTTCTACCGCCACGAGCCGCTTGACAGTCTATGACTGCAGACTCAGACTGTTGCGCATCGTGCTTTCTGTTGTGCTATTTGCATCGAGGTGGTCGCCGTGCTGTCGGTCTGTCCTTTGTCGTCGCTGGCTCGTGGGGACGCGTTGCGCGTCCAGGCGGACCCCCCCATCGCGGTGTTCCATACCGAGGACGGCGAGGTCTTCGCGATCGATGACACCTGCACCCACCAGGATGCCTCGCTCGCCGACGGGTGGCTGGAAGGCTGCGAGGTGGAGTGTCCCCTGCACGCCTCCCGCTTCGACCTGCGTACCGGGCGGGTGGACGCGCCTCCGGCCAAAAGGCCCGTGCGGACCCACCGAGTCCTGGTTGAGGACGGCCACATCTTCGTCGAGCTCTCCACGGATGAGCCGAACCTCCCGCCCGGCGTGAGCGTCACGAGCCCGAGGGCGGGGGGTGGGGCGTGAGGACCGTCGCCGTCGTCGGCGGGTCGCTGGCCGGGCTCTCGTCCGTGCGGGCGCTCCGCACGCAGGGCTTCGACGGCCGCATCGTCGTGGTCGGCGACGAGCCGCACCGGCCGTACGACCGCCCACCGCTGTCCAAGGAGTTCTTGGCTGGCAAGGTCACCGCAGCCGACATCGCCCTCGAGGACGACGATGAGGGCCTGGAGGCCGAGTGGCTGCTGGGAGTCCGAGCCGCCCGCCTCGACCTGGCCGAGCGGAGCGTGGTCCTGGCCGACGGCGCACGGGTACGGGTCGACGGCCTCGTCATCGCGACGGGCGCTCGGGCGCGAGACCTGGCCGGCTCCCGGGGGCTTGCCGGCATCCACACGCTGCGCACGCTCGACGACGCGCTCGCCCTGCGGACGGAGCTCGAGCCGGGACGGCGCCTGGTCGTCATCGGTGCGGGCTTCATCGGCGCCGAGACCGCCTCCACGGCGTCAGCCCTCGGTCTCGACGTCACGATCGTCGAAGCCATGGCCACCCCGCTCGCGGGGCCGCTCGGCCCGCAGATGGGCGCGGTGGTCGGTTCGCTGCACGCCGACCACGGCGTCAGGCTGCTGTGTGGCACGGGGGTCCGCCGGTTCACGGGGGCGGGGAGGGTGGACGGTGTCGAGCTCGACGACGGCCGCATCCTGCCGGCTGACGTCGTGCTCGTCGGCGTCGGCGCGCAGCCGAACGTGGAGTGGCTCCAGGGCTCAGGGCTCGTCGTGCGCAACGGCGTCGTCTGCGACGCCGGTGGGATGACCAGCGTGGCTGGCGTGGTGGCGGTGGGTGACTGCGCGGCGTGGCACGACAACCGGCTGGCTCGCCCGCACCGGGTCGAGCACTGGGCCGGAGCTCTAGACCGGCCCAAGCGGGCCGTCACGACGCTGCTGTCGGGGAACAGCGCAGGCCCCGACGTCCCGCCGCCCTACTTCTGGTCCGATCAGTATGACGTACGCATCCAGTTCGCCGGCCATGCCGCGAACGGCGACGTCGTGACCGTCGAGGAGGGGGACCCCGCGGACCGCAGCTTCCTGGCGGTCTACCGGCGCGGCGACGAGCCCGCGGCCGTGCTGGGAATGAACCAGCCCCGGGCCTTCACCCGATGGCGCCGGGCGCTGGCCGCGGCGCCGGTGCCCGCCGCCACCTGACGGTCGCCACCCCTCCTGCGAACACTCTTGACAGCGATGCTGCAGCGCAGCATGCTGTTGCGTATCGTACTTAGAGTTGCATAATACTCAACAAGTGGTCGTTGTTCTGTAGTCGTCAAGGAGCCCTCATGACCCTCGCCGAGATATCTCCCAGCCTGATCGCCACCCTTCCCGGTGCCGCGTACACGGATGAAGCCGTGTTCGCCGCGGAGCAGGAGCGGATCTTCGAGGCGATGTGGTTCTGCGCCGCCCGCTCGAGCGACCTGACCGGGCCGGGCTCGTTCCGGACCGTCGAGGTAGGCCGCGAGAGCGTGCTGCTCACCCGCAACCGCAAAGACGAGGTGCGCGCCTACTTCAACGTCTGCCGGCATCGCGGTGCACGTCTGTGCACCGAGGAGTCCGGCCAGGTCCAGCGGTCGTTCCAGTGCCCGTACCACGCCTGGACCTACGACTTCGACGGCAAGCTCGTCGCCGCACCGAACCTGACCAAGATGCCCGACATCGACCGCGTCGAGTACGGGCTGGCCAAGATCGCGGTGCAGGAGTGGCTGGGCTACATCTGGGTCTGTCTGGCCCCGGAGCCGCCGTCGTTCGACGAGACGGTTCGCCGTGCCGTCGTCGAGCGACTGGGCGATCTGGAGTCGATCGAGGCCTATGACGTCGACAGCCTCGCGGTCGGGCGACGCATCGTCTACGACGTCAAGGCCAACTGGAAGCTCATCGTCGAGAACTTCATGGAGTGCTACCACTGCGCGACCATCCACCCGGAGCTCACGGAGGTCCTGCCTGAGTTCGCTGACGGCTACGCCGCCCAGTACTTCGTCGGCCACGGTGCCGAGTTCGGCGACGACATCAAGGGCTTCACCGTCGACGGGTCCGAGGGCCTCGACCGGATCCCCGGGCTCTCCGACGACCAGGACCGGCGCTACTACGCCATCACGATCAAGCCGCAGGTGTTCATCAACCTGGTGCCCGACCACGTGATCTTCCACCGCATGTACCCCGTGTCGGCCGACCGCACCGTGGTTGAGTGCGACTGGCTCTACCTGCCCGGCGTCGTCGAGAGCGGCAAGGACGTGGACGGGTCGGTAGAGCTCTTCCACCGCGTGAACCAGCAGGACTTCGATGCCTGCGAGCGATGCCAGCCGGCCATGAGCTCGCGCGTGTACGCCGCCGGCGGCGTCCTCGTGCCCAGCGAGCACCACATCGGTGAGTTCCACGACTGGGTGCAGGGCAGGATCGCTGGCGCCGTCCCCCTGTCCACCGTCTAGTCCCCTTGGCCCTTCCGGGCAGCCCGTTCCGGGCTGAAACCACGGACGTTGGTGACGGGCGAGCCTGCTGGACATGAGGAGGACCTCCGACAAGCGCGACAACATCAAGACCTGGCTGGTGAAAAACCCCCGGGTCCACCTGAGCTTCACCCCGACCAGCGGGTCCTGGTTGAGACGGGTGGAACGAAGCGGCCTACCCGTTCACGTGGACCAAGAACGCCGACGAGATCATCAGCCCCGTCAAACCGTCACCCCACCGGAGGAAGTCTGACAACACGCGACACTAGTCGTCTCCTCGCCGTCGCTTGTCGATGCGGACCAGCAGCTCGCCTACCGAGCCGAGGAGCATGCCAAGACTACCGAGCAGGAACAGCCAGATAGCCAGGGTCTTCACGTTTGCCCAGAAGAACATCACGCTACCAATGACGAACAAGGTGTTGCCCACCAGGCCAAGACCCAGATGCACCCAAGGAAAGTCTCGCAGGGGTGTTCCCATCCACCGATGCTGCGCACCGCGGGCCGTCGAATCTCGTACCGAGGTCATCGGACCTCCTCATCCGGCGACCGGTCCTGCAGGCTCCTCTCACTCTGCGTCAGGTTGCTGTAAGGAGCTGCGCGGACGACGGTGGACCCGACCTTGCGGGGTGCGGGGTCGGTGTCGACGTCGGTGACGACGCCGGCTTGGAAGAGGATGATGATGTCGGACCCGCCGAACTGGAAGTAGCCGAACTCGTCACCCTTGTTGAGGTCGGTGCCCGGCGTGGCGGTGAGGACCACGGACCCGACGTGGGACATGCCGACGGGGACCACCGCGACGATCCCGAGGTTGCCGCCGGGTGAGTTGGTGGTGTCGATGGTGAGCACCCCACGGGTCTGGGAGAACTCGAACCCGGTCGTGGTGGCGTCGCTGGAGACCAGCTCGTGATCCTCAAGGTCAACCTCCATCACCACCGTGCCCTGGATGACGAAGGACTCCTCGACCCGGCCGGAGACCGGCACATGGAAGCGGTGGTAGGCCCAGGGCGGCAGCATGTAGTGCACGAACGTGCCCCCGGCGAACGTGTCGGCGAAGCGGCTGCCCTCCAAGAGCTGGTCCATGCTGCCGTAGGTGTGGGTGCCCTTGACGGTGGTCGGTGGGATCTGCGAGTCCTCGCCGATGGCGTAGCTGTGCTGGAAGCTGCAGTCGGCGGGCGAGGTGACGACCAGGTTGGTGGCCGGCGCGGCGATGGGGCGACGGCCGGGGTTGAGCTCGCGGGCGAAGAACTGGTTGAAGGTGAGCCACCCGCTGGGGGCGTTGGGTCGGCCTCCGACCATCGACTCCTCGACGGTGTACTCGGGGGAGTTGGTGATGAACGACTCGAGGATGTCGGGGCTGAACGACGCGGGGGTGTCGAGGAAGTCACCCCATTCCCGCGCGAAGGCGGTGCACCATTGCCGGAACGCGGGGTAGCTCTCGCCGATCGCAGAGTTGTTCTCGCCGACCTTCTGGTCGATCAGCCAGAAGAAGTGGGCGAGGCGGTCGCTGATCTCCCGGGACGACGTCGTGCCCCCGTCCTGCTTCTTCCAGGCCTGGTCGCCGCTCTCCTGGGGAATCCACGCCAGGAAACGGCGAAGGTACTGCTCGTACTCCGCAAGGTTGCGCGGCCACTCGAGCGCCTCGAACAGGTCGTCGTCAAGATCAGCTTCGGCGCGCTCCCTCGTCCTGGCTAACGAGCGTTCGAGCAGCTCGCGCAATCCCTCGTGCTCGGCGAGGGTGGTGTGTAGCTGGTCGATGACATCCGAGCGAGCATTCATCTGTGCCTCCTTGGCGTTGGCTGGGGCGGGTCTTGGGTGGTGACTAAAGCAACGACCTGGATCCGGTCGCCCGACGCGCCCGTACTGGTGGCCGGTACCCCAGCCTCCTGCCTGCCACGCGAGGTCGGCGCGACGTTCTTACGGGACCGAGGGGGGCTGACCGTTGTCAGTGGGTGCCCGGGGCAGGCGGTCATTTGGGCACTCCTGACGTATGTGGTGGGTTACGCGGTTGGTCGCCGGCCTGGCACGTTGCGTCGGTCGAGTCGTGGGGGGGCGGCCGGTGGCTATCCGTGTCGCTGTTCTTGGCTGCGGACACTTCACGGTTGTTCGGCGATGAGGATCGCGAGATGACGAACGGAGTGCCACCCTCCGAAAGCCCTACCCACCCCCAAGACCAACGGGGTAGGGCGCGCTCCCGTCCCCCGGATGTGGGCGAAGGTCCGTTCTCCGGTCCCGAAGTGCACCGCGGAAGCCAGAACCAGTGATGTCACAACGTCGCTCCCTTCGCTTGAACAATCGGGTCCGACCGCCCCGGCGTCGCTCCAGAGAACCGCCCCGCATAGTGGTCGTAGCGCAATCGTTGCGCTGTGCAAACAATAGTACCCACGGTCGAGGTGGCGCAAACGTTGAGTAGGCGCAATTACCGGCATACTGGGTCCTAGCAACCCCGGTGGCGCGTCACCGGTGGCGCGAACGACGACACGATGAGGACGCAAGAGAACGGGGTCGGTGGATGGCAGGTGACAGGGCGGACGAGGAGCGGGTACAGGTCGATGCGGTGATGCGGGCCTCACGGGTGCTCGGGGCGGTGGTGGCGCAGTCGATCTCCGCGGTCGAGGACCAGGTGACGTTCGTCCAGTTCCGGATGCTCGTGGTGATTGCCAGTCGCGGACCCCTCAACCTGGGTGAGGTCGCCCGACATCTGGGGGTTCATCCCTCGAACGCGACACGAATGGTCGACAAGCTCGTCACTGCGGGACTGGTGGAACGAACTGACGACCTAGCCGACCGGCGCTACCTCACGCTTACCGTGACCCCGACCGGGCACGACATCGTCACGAAGGTCATGAACCACCGACGGCAGGCCATCTCCACCGTGATGGACGCGATGCCCGCCTCACGGCGCCGCACCCTCGCCTCCGTGCTCGCGTCCTTCGCCGAGGCAGCCGGTGAACAACCAGAAGCCGAGGAAGCCTTTCTCCTCGGCCTCCTCACCTGAACACCTCCCTCCCCTGACGTCCCCACCGTGTTGGCGGCAACGGTCGTCGCCCCTGTACCCGGGGCGCGAGCAGGGCATGTTCGAGCTCACCCAGCACCCCCTGCGGACCCGGACCTCAACGGTCTCGCCGAGGAGCAGTACACGCGCTACCACGCGCTGGCGCACGAGCTGCTCGATCTGCTCGCGGCCGAGCTCGGGCTCGCGTGGCAGGCGCCGGTCGCCGACCTGGGTCCGCTTCCGCGAGTGCGAGTACGCCCTGCCGGTCGAGGTGGTGCCGGATGCCGTGCGGGCGCTGAAGGCGCTCGTCGAGCGCGAGGGGTGGCGCATCAGCTTCCCCGTCGAGGTGCGGGTGGCTGCAGCCGACGACGTCTGGCTGTCGACGGCCTACGGTCGGGCCTCGGGTTACGTTGCGGTGCACCGCTCTGGCGTGACGACCACCTGCCCTACCTCCGTGCCGTGGATGCCCTCATGCGGTCCTTGGGCGGGAGGCCCCACTGGGGCAAGATCCACTTCCAAGCGGCGGACGAGCTGACGCAGCGCTACCCCCGCTTCGACGACTTCGTCGCCGTGCGTGACCGGTTGGACCCGGACCTGGTGTTCGCCAACACCTACCTGCGCCGGGTCCTGGGCGACTGAGGGCCTTCCGAGGCGCGCGGATGCCGGGTCAGCGGCCCGCGAGCTGGCGCAGCAGGGGCCGCACGGTGGCAGCGCCGGTGAGCAGGTGCAGGCGGTCGGACGCGCGGGTGAGGGCTGCGTGCTCGTCGTCGGCCAGCCGCAGGTCGGCCGCGGCGGCGTTGGCCTCGAGCTGCTCGACGCTGGAGGCGCCCGGGATGGCGATCACGTGCGGGTCGTGGACGAGCCAGGCCAGGGCGACCTGGCTCGGGGTCGCGTCGTGGGCGGCAGCGACCTCACGGAGGGAGTCGACGAGCGGCTGCGCGCGGCGCAGGTTCTCGGGGAGGAAGACCGGGTTGTAGCGGCGCACCCCGTTGGTGGGGCGGTTGTCGGCGTCGTAGCGGCCGCTGAGCAGGCCCTGGCCGAGCGGGCTCCACGCGATGACCAAACGGCCCGAGGCCCGGGCCCAGGGGACGAGCTCACGCTCGGGGCGGCGGTCGACGAGGCTGTACTGCACCTGGTTGCTGAGCACCCGGCGACCCAGTGCCCCCTCGGCCTCCTGCCAGCGGGCGAGGGAGTAGTTCGAGACGCCCACCTCGCCGACGAGGCCCACGTCCTGCAGGGCGCCCATGCCACGCATGGTCGTCGTGTCACGGACGACCGGGTTGGGCTGGTGCACCTGGTAGAGGTCGAGGTGGCGCACCCCGAGCCGGCTCGCGCTGGCGACCGCACGCTGCTCGACGACCGGTGCCGTGGGCAGCACGGGGAAGACCTTCGTGGCCACGACGACCCGCTCGGCATCGTCGCCGAGGGCCGCACCGAGGATGCGCTCGCTGCGCCCGAAACCGTAGACCTCGGCGGTGTCGAAGAGGGTGATGCCGAGCTCGAGCGCGCGGCGCACGATCGCGCGTGCGCGGTCGGTGGCGTAGGCGTCGCCGTATCCCCACTCCTTGGAGCCGAACTGCCACGTGCCGAGGCCGATCACGCTGTAGGGCTTGGTGGTCGGGACCGACTCGACGTATCGCATGCTGCCAGTAGAGCACCGCCCCCCCACCCGCTTCCCGGGACCCACCTGTGCGACACCCAGCCGGACGGGGTACACATCAGGAGTGACCACCTCCACCGACACCGCCAGCAACGACTCGATCGTCTTCGTCCTCTTCGGAGCCACCGGCGACCTCGCCAAGCGCATGGTCCTGACCGCCTTCTACGAGCTGCACACCCGCGGGCTGATGCCCGCCCAGTGGCGCCTGGTCGGCAACGGCCGTGGCGACGTCTCGCACGAGGACTTCCACGCCCACGTCAAGCAGGTGCTCACCGACTTCGGTGGCGGCACCCCCGACGGCCAGGAGTGGGACGACTTCAGCTCGCACCTGCGCTTCGCCGGTGGCGGTTTCGAGAAGACCGACCCGGGCAGCCTGCTCGACGTGCTCAAGGACGCCCGCGACGACATCGGCGACGCGCGCTACATCCACTACCTCGCGATCCCCCCGACCGCCTTCACCAAGGTGACCGAGGGCCTGGCCGAGCACGACCTCCTCACGGGGTCGCGGGTGGTCTACGAGAAGCCCTACGGGCAGTCGCTGCAGAGCTTCCGCGAGCTCGACGAGCTGGTCCACTCGGTGATGGACGAGGAGCAGGTCTACCGGATCGACCACTTCCTGGGCAAGGAGGCCACACAGAACCTCCACGTGCTGCGCTACGGCAACGAGCTGATCGGCCGATCGTGGTGCCGCGACGCCGTGGCCCAGGTGCAGATCGACGTGCCCGAGACGCTCGACGTCGCCGACCGCGCGGTGTTCTACGACGAGACCGGCGCCTTCCGCGACATGATCGTCACGCACCTCTTCCAGGTGGCCGCCGAGGTCGCGATGGAGCCGCCGACCACCCTGGGGGCCGCTGACCTGCAGTCGGCCAGGGAGTCGGTGCTGGCGGCCTTCCGGCCGCTGCGGCACGAGGACACCGTGCTCGGGCAGTATGCCGGCTACACCGACCTCGAGGACGTGCCCGACGACTCCCGCACCGACACCTTCGCCGCGGTCCGGATGTGGGTGGACACCGACCGGTGGCACGGGGTGCCCTTCGTGCTGCGCTCGGGCAAGCAGCTCGGCACCAGCAAGCAGGTCGTGAGCCTGCTCCTGCGACCGCAGGACGGCCCGGTCACCCGGGCCCCCGGCCACACGATCCTCCAGTTCTCCCTCTCGGGCACCGGCTGCATCGACGTGCAGCTGGTCGTCAAGGCGCCGGGCCCCGACCTCGAGCTGGCCGTCACCCGCACCGCGGTCGACCTGGGCGCTGTCGGCGACGGTGCCGCGCTCGCTCCCTACGTCTCGCTGCTGCACGACGTGGTGCTCGGTGACCGCTCGCTCTTCACCAGCAGCGCCGGTCTCGAGGCGGCCTGGTCGCACGCCGCCGACCTGCTGGCCGACATGCCCGACCCGGTCGCCTACGAGCCGGGGAGCGAGGGGCCGCCCGCCGCCCGCGACCTCACCGACGGGGTGGGCTGGCTCTCCGACGCCGTGTGAGTGCCCCGGCGGCCTCGTGGCTGAAGCCGCCGGAGCTCGACATGCAATCCCCCCGGGAAGATTGCTGCCGTGAGGTTCTACCTACCCGAGGGATGCGACTTCACACCCCGATCGGGCTCCGGATGTCGGTGGGGGCTGACATGATCGTCGACGTGAGCACCCTCGTCTTCGTCCACGCCCACCCCGACGACGAAGCCAGTGGCACCTCCGGGTCCATGGCCCGGGCCTCGGCCGAGGGGCACCGGGTGGTCGTGGTCTACGCGACCAACGGTGACCACGGGTCGGCGCCCGACGACCTGGCGCCGGGCGAGACCGTCGTCCAGCGCCGGCGCCTCGAGGCGGAGGCGTCGGCGCGGGTGACCGGCACCGCCCGGGTCGTCTGGCTGGGGTACGCCGACTCGGGGATGACGGGGTGGGAGCAGAACTCCGCCGACGGCTCGTTCCACGCGGCCGACGTCGACGAGGCGGCAGCCCGCGTCGCCGCAGTGCTCGACGAGGAGGACGCCGACGTCGTCATCGGCTACGACTGGCACGGCGGCTACGGCCATCCCGACCACGTCAAGGTGCACGACGTCGTCCAGCGGGCGCTGGGTCTCGCGGCGCGACGCCCCCGAGAGCTGCAGGCGACGATGAACCGCGACCGGATGCGCGGCATGTTCGAGATGGCCAAGGCAGCGGGGATGGACTCCGACTGGGACCCGGACGCCGCCGCCGACGACGGCAACCCGGTGGGCACGCCCGAAGCCGATATCCACTGGGACGTCGACCTGGGCGACCTCGTGGCCACCAAGCGGGCCGCCCTCGCGTGCCACGCGAGCCAGACCTCCGACGTCGGCATGATGCTGGCGATGGAGCCCGCCGTCTTCGCGATGGCCTTCGGTCACGAGTTCTACATCGAGCCCGGCCGGAATGCGGGCCTCACCGCCGGCTGGTGGCTCGACGAGGCCGAGTGAGGGTCGAGCTCAGGAGGCGTGCGCGTAGCCGAGCGCGCGTGCGCGCGCGCGCGCATAGGGTGCGATGGTGAGTGTGTCTGCCGACGACGTGACCGCGGCAGTTGCCGCCGCCGTCGACGCCCTGGAATCAGCCGCGGGGTCCGACTGGTCGGTCCGCGCCGGTGACCTGGAGTGGGACTGCTGGGAGACCGCTGAGCACGTCGCCGACGACCTCTTCTACTACGCCGCGCAGCTCGGTGCCCCCGGCTACCCCGACTACCTGCCGCTCCGGGCTGAGCCCAACCGCCCCGGTGGCGAGCCCAACACGATCCGGGTGCTGGCCGAAGCCGGGCCTGCCTGCACCAATGCCGACGCCACCGCGCGCGTGCGGGTGATGGTCCTCGCCTTCTCCGGGTTCGCCGCCGTCGGCCTGGTGGTCTGGGGGATGCTCGCCTTGCGGTGGCGCAGACCGTGGTTGCTCGGCGCGGGGGCTGTCGCCGCCGTACCGGGCATTTGGTTCGCCGCCAACGCCGTGCTGCAGCCCTCCCAGTACTGCTTGTGACGCCGGCGGGACTGGCGACGTCGCACGACCGGGCGCTGGCCAGGTCTGTCGTCACCGCCCGACCACGACGACCCAGTGCCCCCTGCAGCTGCCGCCTCGACGACCATCCACATCGACATCACGGAGGGAACGACGGCCGCCAGCGCCTGGGCGAGCAGGACGTCGACGTCGGACACGGGCGTGGCGAGCAACGGTTCGACGCGGCGTTCGACCTTCTCGCCGATCAACGAGCGCGAGGCGATCGCTGTCGGCAGGGGCGGGATGACGCCCTCGTCAGCCGGCCGCCGGGAGGCTGGTGCGGGTGACCCGTCGGGCTCAGCCATGCTGCCGAGCTCACGCGGGCGTGACCACCCCGGCCAGCAGCAGCCGACGGGTCAGGTCAGTGCCGAGGTCGGGCACCACGGCCTCGCGCTCGGCCAGCAGCCGACGGACCGCGACGACCGAGGTGGCGTCGAGATCGACGGGCGCAGCCCGGCTCACCAGGCGCGTGACGCCGTCGGCGCCCACCTGGATCTTCGCCATCAGGTGAGGGCGCAGGGCCACGCGACCGAGCTCGCCCACGCGGGCCGCCGCCTGCGTCTGGGCCACAGGGGCGACCGGAGCGGCGCGCTGGCTGCGGCGAGATCGCACGCCGAGGGCCTGCGCCAGGTCGCCGGCATCGAGAGCCTCGATCGCGCGCACCAGCTCGGCACGGGCCGCCTCGGTGGCGGCGCCGAGATCGTCCGGGTCGCCCAGGTCGACGCCCAGGGGGAGCGACTGGCGCAGCACGGAGCCGGCGCTGGCCCGTCGGACGGCCTGCTCGATCATCGCGTCAGCGACGTGGCGCACCGTCCAGGTGTGCACGCCGAGCGTCAGGTGGGTGCTCACCCCGCCCATCGCCGTGGCGGCGTGGAGGTAGCCGCGGGGGAGGTAGAGGCAGTCACCCGGCCGCAGGGTCGTCTCGATCAGCGGCGGGGTCGCGGCAGCGGTCTCGACCGCGGCTCGGTGGTCGGCCCAGGGCTCGTCACGCAGGGGGAGAGCGTGGACCGGCGTGTGGATGCGCCAGCGCTTCTCGCCCGAGATCTGCAGCACGAAGACGTCGTGCACGTCGTAGTGGTCGCTGAAGCCGGTGCTCTGCGGCGGCGTCACGTAGGCGTTGGCCTGCACGGGGTGACCGAGGTCGGCCGACAGCTGCTGCGCGAAGGCGGTGATCGCGGGCCACGTGCGGTGCAGTCCCTGGAGCACCATCGTGGCGCCCTCGGCGAAGAGCCGCAGGAGCTTGTCGTCGCTCACCTGGTCGGCTACCGCGGCACCCACGCCTCCGCCGTCGGTGAACTGGCTGTCGGCGTAGGTCGAGCCGCCCTTGGCGACGCGCAGGAAGGGCGTGCGGAGGCCATGCTGGGAGACGAGCTCGTCGACGGCGGCCGGGGTCAGCAGGTCGTCGAACCCGCATCCGAGCTCAGCTGCCGACGAGAGCAGAGGCTCGCGACCCCATACGCGAGAAGCGAACTCGTCGACAGGGAGCGTGACGAGACGCGAGAGAGCGGGGTGCCCGTCCAGGTGGACGGGCACCCCCACACCGGTCGGTGTGCTCACTCAGGCGCCGCCGTCGGCCCCGCCGTCGTGACCGCCCGCGTCAGCGCCGCCGTCAGCCGGACCCTCGCCCGCACCGCCGTCTGCGCCGCCGTCGGCGCCGCCGTCGGCGCCGCCGTCGGCACCGCCGTCGTGGCCGCCTGCGTCGGCGCCGCCGTCGGCCGGGCCCTCGCCTGCGCCGCCGTCAGCGCCGCCGTCGTGACCGGCTGCGTCGGCTCCGCCGTCGGCGGGACCTTCGGTGGTCGGGTCCTCGATGGGGGTCTCGCTCATGGACTGCTCCTTCGTTCTGCGGGAGTGGCACGTCGTCGTGCCTGCGTCGGGTGTTACCCCGCCACCCCTCATTCCTACCGCCTGCGCCGTCGGATGTCTCGGTGCGGCCTCGACAGCGCCTTGTCGGGAAGCCGGGGTGGGGGCGCGGCGGGGCGGCATACTCGGGCTCGTGAAGTCCCTCGCCCTGCTCTCGGCCCCCCTCGCCCCCCTCGCCCTCATCGGTGGCTGGACCCTCGCCGCCGCCCAGCGGCCCGGCTTCGACTCCGTGGCCGACACGATCAGCGAGCTCGCCGCCGTCGACGCCCCGAACCGCTGGATCATGACGACCGGGCTGGCCCTCACCGGTCTCGCGCACGTCGGCACCGCGTGGTCGCTCGACGAGGCGGCTCCCTGGGGGCGCGTGACGCTGGGGGTGGGCGGAGTCAGCGCCGGGCTGGTCGCCGTCTTCGCCCTGCCCTCGCCGGTGCACGCGCCGGTGGCGACCGCCAGCTTCGTGCTGCTCGCCGTCTGGCCGGCCGCCGCGGCCCTGCCGAGCCGGCGGGTCGGGTGGGTCGCGGCGGGCACCCTGTCTGCGCTGCTCGTGTGGTTCGGGCTGGAGCTGGGCGGCTCCCGCATCGGGCTGTCCGAGCGGGTCGTGGCCGGCGCCCAGTCGCTCTGGCCATTGGCCGTCGTCGCCGTCACCGCGGCCCGAGCTCGGCGGCCTCGGTGAGCAGCGTTCCACTGCAGGGCTTCTCGTTGCGTGACGTCGTCGCCGCCATCGAGCGTCTCTATCCGCCGGAGACCGCCGAGTCGTGGGATCGGGTGGGGCTGGTGACGGGAGACCTCGACCAGCCAGTCCGACGGGTCCACCTCGCCGTCGACCCGACCCTCGCCGTCGTGAAGGAGGCGATCGACGCCGGTGCGGACCTGCTGCTGACCCACCACCCGCTGCTGCTGCGCGGCATCCACTCGGTCGCGACGGTGACGGCCAAGGGCGAGACCGTCACCCGCGCCGTCCTCGGCGACCTCGCGATCTACTGCGCGCACACCAGTGCCGACCTCGCCCGCCCGGGCGTGTGCGACGCGCTGGCAGAGGCCTGCGGACTCGTCGAGACACAGCCGCTGACCCCGTCGACCCCGGAAAGACCGCACGCGCTCGGCCGGGTCGGTGACCTGGCCGAGCCGGTCACGCTGCGGGCCTTCGCCGAGCGCCTGGCGCGCGTGCTGCCGCCGACGGCGGGCGGCATGCGGGTCAGTGGCGACCCCGAGGCGACCGTGTGCCGCGTCGCGGTCGTCGGCGGCTCGGGGGACGACCGCTTCGAGCAGGTGCGGGCCACGGGCGCCGACGTCTTCGTCACCGCCGACCTGCGCCACCACCCCGTCCTCGAGGAGCGCGAGCAGAGCCGTGGCGGTCGGCCGTTCCTCGTCGACGCCGGCCACTGGGCCAGCGAGTGGGTCTGGCTGGCCAGTGCCGAGCGTCGGCTGCGGGCGACCCTGGACGCGGGTGAGCCGGAGTCGTCTAGGTTGGAGACCCACGTCTCCACCCTGCGCACGGAGCCCTGGACCTTCGTCGTCGGGGCGAACGCCGCGACCACACCTTGAGAGGTACCCCCTGAAAGCCGATCCCGCCCAGCAGCAGCGGCTGCTCGACCTGCAGGCCGTCGACACCCGACTCGACCAGATCGCCCACGCCACGGTCACCCTGCCGCAGCTGAAGGACATCGCGATGCTGCAGGAGAAGGGGCGCGACCTCGACACGGACCTCGCCAACGCCCGCGTCGCCGTGAGCGACGTGCAGCGCGACGTCGACAAGGCCGAGGCCGACGTGCAGCTCGTGCGCGACCGTGCCGCCCGCAACCAGTCGCGGCTCGACGCCGGCACGGGCTCACCGAAGGACCTGCAGGCCCTGCAGCACGAGCTCGAGTCGCTCGCCCGGCGTCAGCTCGAGCTCGAGGACGCCGAGATCGACATCATGGAGAAGGCCGAGGAGCTGTCGGCCCGCGCCTCGGCCCTGGAGGCCTCGCGGGCCGACCTCACCGTCACCCTGGGCGAGCTCGAGGCCGCCCGCGACGCCGGGCTGAGCACGCTCGCGAGCGAGCGCGAGCAGGTGGCGAGCCAGCGCGACGCCATCCGGCCCGGGGTCGACGAGGCCCTGCTCGCGCTCTACGAGAAGGTGCGCGGCAACAGTGGCGGGGTCGGGGCAGCAGAGCTGCGCCAGCGCCGTTGCGGCGGGTGCCGGCTCGAGCTCAACGGCGGAGACCTGCAACGCATCACCACGGCGGCCCCCGACGAGGTCGTGCGCTGCGAGGAGTGCGGGCGCATCCTCGTGCGCACCCCCGAGAGTGGCCTGCCCGTCTGATCGGCTGCCCGTCCGAAGGCTGCCCGTGCGAAGCCTGCCCGTCCGGGTGCCCGCCCGGCAGCCGGACCGTCCCGTGACGGTCTCGCCGACGGCGCTATCGTCGAGCGCATGAGCTATGCCGGTGACGTCACCCCGCAGGACGCCTACGACGCGCTGGAGTCCGACGAGCACGCGGTGCTCGTCGACGTGCGCACGCGGGCCGAGTGGCAGTTCGTCGGGGTGCCCGACCTGAGCGGCCTGGGACGGCCGGTGGTGACCATCGAGTGGACGACCTATCCCGACGGCGCCCGCAACCCGGGTTTCGTCGAGCAGCTGCGGTCGGCGGGGGTGCAGGAGGGGACGCCGGTCTACTTCCTCTGCCGCAGCGGGGTCCGCTCGGTGGCGGCGGCTGAGGCGGCCACGGCCCAGGGTCTGGGACCGGCCTACAACGTGCTCGACGGCTTCGAGGGCGGCCACGACGCGCACGGTCACCGCGCGGTCGCGGGCTGGAAGGTCGCGGGGCTCCCGTGGAAGCAGGGCTGACCCGGTGACCGACGACCCGCGCCCGCTGCGCCCCGACACCCTCGCTGTGCGTGGCGGGCTGACCCGCAGCGGGTTCGACGAGACGTCGGAGGCGCTCTACCTCACGAGCGGCTTCGTCTACTCGAGCGCCGAGGAGGCCGAGTCGGCCTTCAAGGAGGACATCGACCGCTTCGTTTACAGCCGCTACGGCAACCCGACGGTCTCGATGTTCGAGGAGCGGCTGCGGCTGCTCGAGGGGGCCGAGGCCTGCTTCGCCACGGCATCGGGCATGTCGGCGGTCTTCGTGGCCCTCGGCGCCCTGCTCGGCCAGGGCGACCGGGTGGTCAGCTCGCGGGCGCTCTTCGGCTCGTGCTTCGTCATCCTCGACGAGATCCTGCCGCGCTGGGGGGTCGAGTCGGTCTTCGTCGACGGGTCCGACCTCGAGCAGTGGCGTGAGGCCCTCAGCGTGCCCACGACGGCGGTCTTCTTCGAGACGCCGAGCAACCCGATGCAGGAGCTCGTCGACCTCGAGGCGGTGTCACAGCTGGCGCACGCCGCCGGCGCGCAGGTCGTGGTCGACAACGTCTTCGGCACTCCCGTCTTCAGCAAGCCGCTCGAGCACGGCGCCGACATCGTCGTCTACTCCGCCACGAAGCACATCGACGGGCAGGGCCGCGTGCTCGGTGGCGCCGTGCTGGGGCCCCGCGACTTCGTGATGGGCCCGGTCAAGAACCTCATGCGCCACACCGGCCCCTCGCTGTCGCCCTTCAACGCCTGGACCCTCGTCAAGGGACTCGAGACGATGAGCCTGCGCGTGGAGCGCCAGGCCGCCAGCGCGCTGACCTTCGCCACCGCGCTCGAGGCCCACCCCAAGGTCACCGGGGTGCTCTACCCCTTCCTGCCCTCGCACCCGCAGCACGAGCTGGCCAAGGCCCAGATGGGGGGCGGAGGCACGGTCGTCACCTTCTTCCTCGACGGGGGCAAGGACGAGGCGTTCCGCTTCCTGAACGCCCTCCACGTCATCGACATCTCCAACAACCTCGGCGACTCCAAGTCGCTGGCCACGCACCCGGCGACGACGACCCACCGCCGGCTCACCCCGGCGGCCCGCGCGGCGGTCGGCATCACCGACGGCACCATCCGCATCTCGGTGGGGCTCGAGGACGTGCGCGACCTCGTCGACGACGTGACGGCCGCCCTCGCGACGGTCTGACCCGCTGGGTAGGGAGGGTCAGGTGAGCAGGACGAGCGCGGCGACCGACGCGGCTCCTGCCACGACGGCACACAGCAGGCCCTCGCGGGCGAGGTAGGCCGTGCTGACCTCGAGGCCGGCTGACCGGCAGCGCTGACGCCACAACAGCGTGGCGAGCGAGGCCCAGACGGTGACCAGCGGGCCGACGTCGACCCCGACGAGCAGCGCCAGCAGGCGCGGTGCGGCGTCGGACGTGACCGACTCCAGCGCGAGGTAGGCCGGGAGGTTGTTGACGACGTTGGCGGCCAGGGCGCCCACCGCGCCGACGCGGAAGAGGGCTCCTGCCCCGCCGCCGGTGCCGACGAGCGACGCGAGCAGCGCCTGGAGGCCGTGGTCGAGGGCAAGCTGCACGACGACGAAGAGCACGCTGACGCCGATCACCATCTGCCACGGCACCGAGATGCGGCGCAGCAGCGAGCGGTCGCGGACGAGGAGGGTGACGACCAGGACCAGTGCCGCGATGCTCGAGGGGACCCATGGCGTGAGCCCGGCGACGAAGGCGGGACCGAGGGCGAGGCAGCAGGCGCCGGCGACCACCAGCAGCACCCGGTCGCGCGGCTCGGGAGCCGCCGGTGGGGTGTAGGTGCCGGAGAGCGCCCGACGGTGGCGCAGCGCGAGCAGCACCACGGTGGCGGCGATCGCCGCGAGGGCGGGCGCCCAGGCGAGCCTCAGGTAGCCGGCCTGCCCGACCCCGAGGGCGCCGAGGCGGTGCAGCGCGAGCAGGTTGGTGAGGTTGGAGACGGGCAGGAGCAGCGAGGCGGTGTTGGCCAGCCACAGGGTGGTCATCGCGAAGGGCAGCGGCGGCAGACCGACCTGCCGCGCCACGGTCACGGCCACCGGCGTGAGCAGGACCGCGGTCGTGTCGAGGCTGAGCACGATCGTGCACACGCAGGCGAGACCCACGACCAGCAGCCACAGCGCCCAGACGCGCTGGCGCCCTGCTCGGGCCGCCCAGTGGGCGGCGACGTCGAAGACCCCGGCGAGGTCGGAGGCCTCGGCGACGACCGTGATGGCGACGAGGAAGCCGAGCACGGGCAGCACCCGGGCAGCGAGATCTGCGAGCTCGGTCGACGACACCGCCCAGGCCCGCCTAGCTCCGCGAGACGGCGTCGAGCACCCAGGGCTGGCCGGGCTTCGCCGGCTCGGCGAGGTGCACGTCGAAGCGCCGGGCGACGACGTCGGCCAGCCCCCGCGGGGTCCGCACGTCGAGCCCGACCTCGACCAGGTGACGGGCCACCAGCCCGCGTGTGTGCTTGGCCATGTGGGTCGCGCCGGGCACTCGCACGTGCACCCAACGGCGCGCGAGGGGGCCCTGCGGGACCCACGCCGCGGCATACGTCGAGCTGCGGCAGTCGACGACGACCCCACGGCCGGCCGCCTCGGGCAGCACCTGCGCGAGCGGCCCGCGCCAGACCGAGGCGAGTGGCCCGAGGGGCGGCAGGTTGACGGCCATGGACAGCCGGTAGGCGGGGATGCGGTCGCCGAGACGCACCGCACCGAAGAGGGCGGAGACGACGAGGAGCCAGCGGTTGGCGCGCCGTCGGGCTGCGGGGTCGAGCGTGGCGAGGTCGAGGGCCTCGTAGAGCACACCGCTGTAGGTCTTGCCGGCCGACGCGGTGGCGGAGGTCTCGAGCCGGGTGTTGCGCTCGACCTCGGCGGCGAGGGTGGGGGGCACCCCGAGTGCGTCGAGGGCGTCCGGTCGGGCACTCGCCTGCGCCACGGCCTCGAGCACGGCCCGTCGCGTGTCGCTGAGCTCGGGGAAGGTGAGGACACCCAGGTCGAGTGGCCTGCCGCGACGTGCGGCGGTCTTGCCCTCGGAGGGCGGCAGGAGGACGAGCACGAGCCGACACTAGCCCGATCGGGTGGACCGGTCACGTGCGGCCCTAGAGTGCGTCCATGGCCTCGCGCGTCCTGCGGTATCGCACCTCGACCCCCGTGGCGGCCACGGCCGCCCTGCCCGACGCGGGCGCGCTGGTGGCACGCTTCCGGGCCATCCGCGAGGAGCAGGGGGTGCCGCGCGACTTCCCGCCCGCGGTGCTCGCGGAGGCCGAGCGGGCCGCGGCGTCGGCCGTCCTCCCCGACCGCGACGAGACGGCCGTGCCCTACTGCACCATCGACCCGGTGGGCTCCATGGATCTCGACCAGGCCCTGCACATCGAGCGGGCCGGTGAGGGTTTCCGGGTGCGCTACGCGATCGCCGACGTGCCGGCGTTCGTCATGGCCGGTGGCGCCATCGACGTCGAGGCCCGCAGGCGGGCGGTGACGGTCTACGCGCCCGACGAGCGGGCGCCTCTGCATCCTCCGCAGCTCAGTGAGGGAGCGGCCAGCCTGCTCCCAGGGGTCGTTCGTCCGGCCTTCGTGTGGGACCTGGCCCTCGATGCCGAGGGTGAGGTCACCCGCACCGACCTCTACCGGGCGGTGGTGCGCAGCACCGACCGCCTCGACTACCGCCGCGTGCAGGAGGCGGTCGATGCCGGCACCGACGACCGGCGCCTGGTCCTGCTGCGTGAGGTGGGGCAGCGGCGCATCGAGCTCGAGCGGCGTCGCGGGGGGGCGAGCCTGCCGCTGCCCGAGCAGGAGGTCAGCCAGGACGCCGACGGCGACTACGTGCTCTCCTTCCGGCCGCCGGTGCCCGCCGAGGACTGGAACGCCCAGCTGTCGCTGATGACCGGCATGGCCGCGGCCGGCATCATGCTCGACGGGGGCCTCGGACTGTTGCGCACCATGCCCGACCCCGACCCGGCCGCGGTGGCGCGGTTTCGTCGGCAGGCCGGTGCGCTCGGCGTCGAGTGGCCGTCGGGGCAGGCGTACGGCGAGCTGCTGCGCGGCCTCGACCGCACCAACCCTCAGCACCTGGCGCTCGTGCACGAGGCGACCGCTCTCTTCCGCGGGGCGGGGTACACGCCTTTCGACGGGGCGCCCCCGTCGCCGAGCACGCACGCGGCGGTCGCCGCGCCGTATGCCCACGTGACCGCGCCGCTGCGTCGTCTGGTCGACCGCTTCGGGCTGGTCGTCTGCGAGGCGCTCGCCCGCGGAGCCGAGGTGCCCGGCTGGGCCCGCGAGGCGCTCCCGCTGCTGCCCGAGCTCATGCGGTCCGGCGGGCACCAGGCGTCGGCGGTGGAGCGGGCCATCACCGACGCGGTGGAGGCGGCGGTGATGTCGGCCCACGTGGGGCAGACCTTCCCCGCGGTCGTCGTCGAGCCGGGCCGCAAGGGTGCGGTCGTCGTGCAGCTGAGCGACCCCGCCATCCTCGGCCAGGCGCAGGGCAGTGCCGAGCCGGGCGCCGAGGTGCACGTGCGGTGCGAGGGCGCCGACGTCTCGAGCGGCACGGTCGCGCTCCGCCTCGTCTGACGGCGGCGGGGTCGGGCCCCCCGCGCTCAGGCAACGGTCGTCGGCTGTGGTGCACCCCTACGGCTTGAAGCGGCGCACCTCCTGAGGCCAGCCACAGGCCTGCGCGACCTTGGCCGCCCACATCGTGGCGGCCTCGTCATCGGCCACGTCGACCACGGCGAACCCGCCCAGGAACTGCGTGGTCTCGACGTAGGGCCCGTCGCTGACCACCACGGTGCCGCTCGTGGGGTCGGCGTGGTACACCGGGCCGTCTTCCTCCTCCAGCCCACCGGAGAAGACGTGCACCCCGGCCTGCCTCATCTCGGTGACCACCGCGCGGGCGAGCGGTCCGCGCCCGCCGAACCACTCCTGCGTGTGGTCGCCCACCCACTGCTGGTTGAAGTAGATCAGGTACGTCGTCATGACTGCCCCTGGTGCCGGGTGGACCTCGATGAACCTGCTGTCTACACCCCGTCACGCCCCCGTCACACCCAGGCGCGCGCCGCCTCTCGGCTCTGCTCGACGAACGAGCCGCCGAAGAGGCACGCGTGCAGCATCAGGGGGTGCACCTGGTGCAGGTGGAGGCGCTTGCGCCAGCCGTCGGCCAGGGGTGCGGCCTCGTCGTAGGCGGCGAGGATCCGCTCGAGGTGGGGCGCCCCGAAGAGGGTGAACATGCCCAGATCGGCCTCCCGGTGGCCACCGTGGGCGGCGGGGTCGATCAGCACGATGCCGTCGGGGGTCCACATCGCATTGCCCGCCCACAGGTCGCCGTGCAGCCGCGACGGGGAGTCTCCGGTGTCGTAGGCGCCGTCGGTCGCCCGGTCGGCGAGGGCCTCGAAGAGCCGGCGGTCGTCGGTGCCGTAGACGCCGCGGCGCACGCCTTCGTCGAGCAGCGGGCGCACGCGCTGCTCGGCGAAGAACTCGCCCCAGGTGGCGACCGGCCGCAGGAGCAGGGGGTGGGGATCGGCGAGCGGGCCCAGCCAGCCGTCCCCGGGCCATCCCTGCGGGGGACTGCCATGGGCCGGCGCACCGGCGAGGTGGGTGGCTGCCAGGCGGGGCCCGAAGGCGTCCGCCGCCGCCGCGGTCGGGGCGACGGTCGCGAGCCGCACGAGCTCGAGGTGGTCGTCGTCGACCTCCAGCACCTCCACGACGGCGGCGCCCCCAGGAGCGTCGGCGAGCCAGCGCAGTCCTGCGGCCTCCCAGGGGAAGTAGCCCAGAGGCACTGCCGAGCCAGCCTTGCGGAAGGTGGGCGACGGCATACGGGCGAGCCTAAACGGGTGGCGCGCCGCCCGCTGGACGCCTAGGTTCTGCAGGCCACGACAGGCCCGTGCACCACCGGCGCCGCGGGCACCCCCAGACAGGGAAGGACCATGGAGAAGATCAACGCGAGGCTCCTCAGCTGGGCCTCGATCCTCGAGCAGCAGACCCGCGAGCAGGCGGTGCGGACGGCCACGATGCCGTTCATCCACCCCCACCTCGCCCTCATGCCCGACGCCCACCTCGGTCTCGGCGCGACGGTCGGGTCGGTCATCCCCACCCTCGGCGCCGTCATGCCGGCAGCCGTCGGTGTCGACATCGGGTGCGGCATGATCGCCGTGCGCACCCAGTGGCACCAGGACGACCTGCCCCGCGACCGGCGCCCCGTGCGCGAGGCCATCGAGCGGGCCGTGCCCCTCAGTGCCGGTGCGGCCAACCGCGCGGTCACGCTCGAGCACACACGGTCCAGGCTCGAGGTGCTCACCGCGGCCGCACAGGGAGCGGGCTTCGAGCCCGGCGCGCACGCCGCTCGCTGGGAGCTGCAGCTCGGCACCCTCGGCTCGGGCAACCACTTCATCGAGGTCTCGGTCGACGAGGAGGACCGGGTCTGGCTCTTCCTGCACTCGGGCTCGCGGGGCGTCGGCAACCGGATCGCGCAGAAGCACATCGCCGTCGCACGGGAGCTGTGTGCGAAGTGGTGGATCCCGTTGCCCGACAAGGATCTTGCCTACCTCGTCGAGGGCACGGACGAGTTCTGGGCCTACATCCGGCAGATGCGGTGGGCGCAGGACTACGCGCTCGCCAACCGTGCCGAGATGATGGACCGGGTCGTCTCGTGCGTCGCCGAGTGGGTGGGCGCCGACGTCGAGAGCACCCAGGAGATCAACTGCCACCACAACTACACCGAGTCGGAGAAGCACTTCGGCAGGCAGGTGTGGGTCTCGCGCAAGGGCGCGATCAACGCGGAGGCGGGGCGGCCCGGGCTCATCCCCGGGTCGATGGGCACGGCGTCATACGTCGTCTCGGGCCGAGGCAACCCGGTCGCGCTGCACTCGGCGCCGCACGGGGCGGGGCGGGAGTACTCCCGGACCAGGGCGCGCGCGACCTTCACGCGCGAGCAGCTGAAGGCGGCGATGGTGGGCATCGAGTACCGCGACACCGATGCCTTCATCGACGAGATCCCCATGGCCTACAAGGACATCGACCAGGTGATGGCCGACGCGGCGGACCTCGTCGAGGTGCGGCACGTGCTGCGGCAGATCGTCAACGTCAAGGGTGACTGACCCACCCCGGCACGGCACGAACCGACCCGCTCTGGCGGGTTGCCCCACGCGCGGGCCCGGCAGGCCCTAGTCTGCGCGTAAGGCGACGACGCCAGGGCGGGTCGGCCACGAGGTGTGCGACGGTTCTGCCCCGTCGCACACCCCACCTCCCCATCGCATCGTCCCTCCTGGAGGCCGCGTCGTGTCCCCGAGTGCTGCACCGCACCCTGCCCTCTCGCCTCCGGCTCCCTCGCCCGGCGCACCTGCGGGATGGGAGGGCACCCTCGTCGACGGGACGAGGGCGGTCGTCTCGAGCCCGGTGGGCGACATCGTCCCCGGCACGGCGCACGGGCTGTATGCCGACGGGCGCCGCCTGCTCGACCGGCTCGAGCTGCAGGTGGGCGTCGGACCGCTCGCCACGACGGGGAGCGAGACCATCGGTGCCCAGGCGCAGTACGCGCTCGTCACAGGCGGCGACGGGGTGCCCGTCGTGGAGGTGGAGCGACGCCGCACCCTGGGTGCCGGCCCCGACACGGCGCACGACGCGCTGCTGACCGACCACATCACCCTGACCTCGCGGGCGGAGCACACGGTGGCGACCTGGGTGCGGGTCGTCGTGGCGGGGGACGGGCTCGAGGCGGCTGCGGTAAGAGAGGGGCTGGTCGCCAACCGTCCTGTCCGTGACGGCGTCCCCGAGGCGACGACATCGGGACGGGACTGCGCGGTGGTGCTCGACGACGACGGCCACCGGGTGCAGGTCTCGCAGCACCCCGCGCCGCTGGCTGTCTCGGCGCACGACGGGGCTGCCCTGATCGAGAGCGACGTCGTGCTGAGGCCCGAAGAGCCCACCACCCTGGTCGTCACGGTCACGGCCGAGCGTCGCCAGGTGAGCGCCTTCGTCGCCGACCCGGGGCCGTCGGGGGTGGACTGGGAGGCGGTGGGTATCGCCGCGGACGACCACCGGCTCGTGACCGTCGTGGGACACGCACTGGACGACCTGCGCCACCTGCTGGTGCGAGACCCGCTCGAGCCCGGCGACGTCGTGGCGGTCGCCGCTTCCCCGTGGCACCAGGCTCTGGATGCGCGTGAGGCGCTGTGGGCGGCGCGGCTGACGCTTCCCCTGGGGGTCGAGCTCGCCCTCGGGACGCTGCGTGCGCTGGCCCGCCGCCAGGTGCACCTGCCGCAGGCGCACGGATCGCCGCACGCTCCCACCCACGACGTGGCCGGGGTGACCGCCCTGTGGATCTGTCTGCTCGGCGAGGCGAGGCTCTGGGGCCTGGCCGACCATCGCGTGCGCGAGCTGATGCCGGCCCTGCAGCTGGCGGTGACGTGGATCCGTCACCAGCTCGCCGACGGCTTCCTCGTCGACCCTCCCCGAGGCAGTGACGAAGGCAGCGACGGCGGGGCCCGCGTCCGGCTCGAGGTGCAGACGAGTGCGGTCGAGGCGCTGCTCGTCGCCGCCCGGGTCTATGACGACTTGCAGGTCGACGGTGCTCTCGAGCTGGAGGCGGAGGCCATGGCCCTCGCCGAGCGCGTGCGGGAGCACTTCTGGTCGACCTCGCTCGCCGGGCGCCGCCTCGCCGCCGCCCTCGACGAGACCGGCGTGCCCCTCGACGGCAGCTGGTCGTCGCTGGCCCTGACCCTCGGCACCGGTGCCCTGGACGAGGCGGAGGCCGCGCTGGTGGTCGAGGACCTCATGATCGAGGCGCTGCACGACCCGTTGGGGATCCGGGTGCGTGGGTCGGAGCAGGTCAGGCCCGACGAGACGGCTCTCGTCGCGTGGAGCCTCGTGCGCGGCGGGTTCGTCGACGAGGCCGCTCTCCTGGCTCGGGCTCTCGTCGACGCCTCGGAGACCTTCGGCCACCAGTGGCCGGAGGTCTTCGTCGGGGGGGGCCGATGGTCGACCCGCGCACCTCGTCCCCGGCGCGGCGTGCCCGACGGCGATGGCCTCGGCCGCCTCGGCCGTCGTGTTGCAGGTTGCCCTCGGGCTGACGGCGGACGCGACGGCGGGATGGGTGCGGGTGCAACCGCCGACGACGGCTCCCTTCGGGAAGGTCGACGTCACCGGAGTCCGGTTCCAGGGGCACCCGTTCCGCGTCACCATCGGCGCAGACGGTCACGTCGACGTGCACGGGCTCCCCTCGGACGTCGACCTCCATCACCCCCGCAGCGACGGTCTGCAGCACTGAGCCCACCCCTCTGAGCCCACCCCCTAGACTGGGCGTGGATGAGTCGGTCAGGCGGTCGCGTCAGGGTCTCTGCCTTCGGGCCGGGGCACCTGCCGAGGAACGTCCGGGCTCCACAGGGCGAGGTGGTGGCCAACAGCCACCCGGAGTGATCCGCGGGACAGTGCCACAGAAAGCAGACCGCCTCGGTGAACCACTGGCTTCGGCCGGCAGGCACCGCGGTAAGGGTGAAACGGTGGTGTAAGAGACCACCAGCGCCCCCGGTGACGGGGGCGGCTAGGTAAACCCCACCTGGAGCAAGCTCAGACAGCAGGCGTTCGAGGGCGGCCCGCCCGAGCCTGCGGGTAGAGCGCTCGAGCCGGTCAGCAATGGCCGGCCTAGATGGATGATCGCCACCCCACCACTGCGGTAACGCCGGTGGGGGACAGAACCCGGCGTATCGACCGACTCATCCACCCCAAGGCCTCTGACCTGCGGGTTTACCCCGGCGAGCCCACCGCAGTCCGCATCTGGTCCGCAGGAGTTCCGAGAACCTCGTCGACAGCGTCCCTCGCGCGGTCGTCCGAGTCGGGCCACAGGTGGCTGTAGGTGTCTAGCGTCTCGGTGGCGCTCTTGTGCCCCAGCCGTGCTTGCACCGTCTTGACGGACTCGCCGTGCCGGATCAGGAGGCTGGCGTAGTAGTGCCTCAATGCGTGGAAGACCACCCCCTCGGCGCCCGCGCTCGCGGTCGCCCGACGCCAGACGTTGCCGAAGGCGGACCGGCGCAGCATCTGCCCCTCGGAGCCGGTGAAGACCAGCCCCTTGTCCCCCACGGGGAAGGCGGCGAGGTGAGTCGCGAGGGCGTCGACGGCGACCTGGGGGAGCGGAATCGTGCGATAGCTGGCGTCGGTCTTCGGCGGGGCGAACACCGGGGCGTGGCCACTGATGCCGACGAGCTGACGGTCGACCCGCACCGTCCGGCGCAGGAAGTCGATCCGGTCCACCGTCAGCCCGAACACCTCGCCCTGGCGCATGCCCGTGGACGCCGCCAGGACGACCATGGCCCGGTACCTTGCGGGCACGGCCTGGGCGATGGCCGTCACGACCTCGGTAGCGAGCGGGACGACCTTGGACTGCTCGATCCGGGGGAGCCGGACCTTCGCGCACGGCGACTCGTGGATCCTTTTGTCCGCCACGGCGGCACGGAAGATGGTCGATACGTGCCGGTAGGCCACGGAGACCGTCGCGGGCGCGAGGGGGCGCTCGCCCTTGCTCAGGGCGCTGACGAGGCCCTGCACGTCGGACTGCCGGATGGCGGACAGCGGCATCGACCCGAGTCGCGGGTAGACCCACCGTCGCAGCGTCCGCTCGACCTGGTCGGCCGTGCCGGGCCGGTGCACCTGCTTGGAGCGCCAAGACTCTGCGTAGTCGCGGAAGGTGACGTCGCCGGCCTTCGGGTGGACGTAGGAGCCGGTGACGATCGAGGCCGTGATCTCATCGAGCCAACGCTGCGCGTCGACCTTGCGGGTGAAGTGCCTCGAGTGCTCCTTGCCCGAGCTGTCCCGGTAGCGGGCGCGGTAGGTGGCGTCGGGGCGCTTGGCGATGCTAGCCACGTGCGTCCCCCTCACGCTTGTCGATGAGTGCCATGTCAGACCACCTCTCTGCGTCGACTGCAGGGTACGACCGGAAGGTGACGTCGACCAGGGTCTTGTCCGCCGCGCGTCAGCCGCGTTCGCTGGTTGCTGCACGTGGTCCGGTGGCGTCGTCCTGGCTGGCAATCCAGGTCTGGAGGTCGCTGGCTCGATAGACGACGCGGCGGCCGAGCCGGAAGCTGCGGGGGCCGGTACCGAGGTGGCGCCAGTAGCGCAGGGTGGCTATGGGGGCTCGGACGACGGCGGCGACCTCGGTGAGGGTGAGCAGCTCGTCGTCAGCCGGGAGAGTGGGGTAAGGGTGGCTCCGCATGTCATCGTGGGCTCCAAGGTGATGTGGATGGTTATCTCCGTATGCGCGGTTTCGGGCCCCGGTGGACAGGTGAGCCGGGCTCATTGCCAACGCCTGGGTCTCGCTGGACCTCGAGGACGGCCGCAGCGGCAGACCGGCGTCCGGGCACAGTGAGGATGAGCACGGGGGTCTTCTGGACCGACGCCATCATCCGACCGCCGGTGCCACGGTAGAGACCGGTCACAGCATGGTTGCCCCACCGTAGGGCGGTGCTCGCGAGGCCCATGGCCCCTCCTATGGGGTGCTGTCGATGCCGAACCTACTCCGGAACTGAGGGACGGTGTGACCCGCGGTCGGTCGCGCGGCGGCCCGGATGGGCTACGGCACATTGCCTCAGCCACGCAGGGTTGCCGTGGTTTCGGTCGAGTCACCCGTCGGTCAGCCACGGGTCGCAGGGGTTCCTGCAGTGGGCTGCAGGAACCCCAGCCCCCGGTGAGGCCCGGCGGCAACCCGCGCCGAGCCTCCCGGGTGGGGCGGTTCTAGTGGGCGAGCAACTGTTGGATGTACTGCGGTGCGTGCGGGCTTCCCCAGCCAGTGGTCAGGTCGTAACCTGCCGTGGTCGGGTAGCCGGGTACTGGATCGGGCGTCACGAAGCCGTTTGCTGCGGTGTCCCAGATCCTGTTGTTCTGCAGCACCCCGCTTGGGGCGGTGCCGTAGGTGTGCGGGATAACGTCGCTGAACGCGCTTGACCGGTCGAAGGAGGGGCTGTAGATCACGGAGTTGAGGTCCCCGATCGGCGGCTTGGAGGCAGCCGCCCGCGCCTGGTTGGCGATCGCCGTGACGGCAGCGACCTGAGGCGATGACGCCGAGGTCCCCCCGAAGACTCCCCACCGTGGGCTGCCTTCGATCGCGGGGAAGTAGGAGTGGAAGACGAGGACGCCGCCGTTGACGGCCGCGTTCCAGGCGACGTCCGGGACCCCCCGCTGGTGACCGACGATCGAGGCCACCGGGTCCTGATAGGAGGGGCGTCCGTAGATCGTGGACAGGCCACCGCCGGTCGCGATGCCGGCCCAGCTCTCGTTCCATACCGGCTCAGTGCTTCCACCGGGGTTCCATGACCAGTAGGCAGGGTTGGGGGCCCCGGTGTCGAGGAAGGGCTTGTCCTGCGTGGGGTTCCATGTCCAGCCAGACTGAACCTGCGTGCCGCCGACCGAGGTGACAAACGGGGAGACGTTCGGGTAGCTCACCTCCGGTGTCGTTCCGGCGGTTGACGCTCGGTGCGAGCGAATCACCCCCACCGACCCGGTGTCACCGGAGGAGGAGAAGAAGGTGTCGCGCTTCGCCAGTCCGCGTTTGAAGGTGGCGTCGAACTTGGCGAACTGCTGCGCGGCGGCGGCGCTCGAGGCGAAGGCCTGCTCGTCGGTGCCGAACGACATGGAGAAGACAGTGCCAGGCGGGTACTTCGTGATGGCCCAGTCGATGGCCTTCATGAGGTTGGGCAGCCCTTGCACGCCTTGGGTCTCGGCGGGAGGGGTGGCAAGCAGGACGATGTGCGCCTTGGGCGCCATGGCGTAGGCCCATTGCACGTCAAGGTTCGCCTCACCGGCCCACCCGTCCGCGGATGTGGGGCCGGACTGCCCCGAGCCGTTACCGGTGGCGTGGGTGTAGTCCGGGGTGCCGAGCGGGAAAGCCGTCTCGAAGCTCGGCGCAGGACCATTGAAGGTCTGGGCGAAGAAGGCTAGGTCTGTGGCCGCTGTCGGGCTGCCGTAGGCGTCGACCGCGACGATGGTCTGGCCGGCACCGTCGTTGCTGGTGGCCAGCGGCCCGAGGCCGTAGAACGACCTCAGGTCATCGGGACGGTAGCAGTGGAGGATCGTCGATATCCGATTGTCCGGGGCAGGGCGCTGGCATGCGACTCCGGTGGTGTCGCTGGCCGTGGCCGCCCGGAAGGCGCTCTCCGGCGCTCGTGCGACGAATGGCTGGACCGTAGCCACGGCGGCTACTGGGATCGCAGTTGCGGGTGCGGTCAGGGCGGTCAGGGCGCCGAGCGCAACCAGGAACCTAGTTATCTTCATGTGGACCTCTCAAGTCGAGGCCGCCGGGACAGGCCCGGGGGGTACGTGGCACCTGTCGGGCAAGCGAGTGATGGGGTACACCCTCGTCCAGCGAGACGGGAAGCACAAGGGTTCGCGCTGGTGCCCCTCAACCCTTGTGACCCCTTGTGACCTGAGGCCGAAAGCACCGTTGGGGGTGGCTTGACCCGCGGGCCTGCAGGTTGCGTTCGCGCCTTGACAGGGGCCGCAGGGTGTCACTCCGGATTGAGGAGGGCGAAAGGTGCCAAATGGAATTAGGCCTCGTGGTGCCCGCATTGCACGCGGGCTCGAATGCGGTGACGGGGACCGCGACGAGGTGGGTGCGCAGGGTGGTGCACCTCGTCTTGGCGTGACGGGTGGAGGCGGTCACGCCGGCGGCGCGCAGGATGTTGAACGAGAGGCAGGCCAGCGCAGGCCAGCGGAAGTCGGCGTCGAACGTGCGCGACGGGCGTGGGCCAAGGAGCCACACGTCCGCTCGGCGATGCCCTGGTCGGCGTGCGAGTGGTTACTTGTGGACGGGCGGGTCTCGTCCGCCGCGCCCAACAGTAGCAACGGTTCTTGTCCGAGCGGAGGTGTCGTCGTGACCGTCAAGACCGCACCCGAGCTGCCCGCCGACCTCGCCGCGGGTCTGCGCCGGCTCAAGCTGTCGACGATCCGCCAGCTCGCGCCCGAGCTGCTGCTGACCGCGAAGACCCAACGCTGGACACCCGAGGGGATCCTGCGGACCCTGATCGAGGCCGAGGTCGCCTCCCGCGACGCCTCGAACACCGCCGCCCGGCTCAAGGCCGCGACGTTCCCCGTGACCAAGACCGTCGAGGAGTTCGACGTCGCCGCGTCCTCGATCCCCCCACCGA
The DNA here is from genome assembly GCA_039889245.1 of Dermatophilaceae bacterium Soc4.6. Taxonomy (NCBI): domain Bacteria; kingdom Bacillati; phylum Actinomycetota; class Actinomycetes; order Micrococcales; family Dermatophilaceae; species Dermatophilaceae bacterium Soc4.6. The sequence goes on from JAZGVH010000002.1 coordinate 4,182,433, forward strand.
CGTGGGCGTACCTCACCTCGTTGGAGTGGATCCAGGCCCGGGAGAACCTAGCCCTGATCGGCCCGGCGGTTATCAGGGGGAGTTGACCCGCCCGCAGGTACGTCGCTGACGAGTTGCTGTCGGTCCTTTTGTCATTGTCGTTGCTCCGCTATCAGCGGGAGTTCTTCGACGAGATGGAACGACAACTGTGGCAATCAGTGTGGCGGTTCGGCCCTCGGATGGGCGTCGGACGTGGACCGTGGTCGATGAGGCCTACCGGACGGTGGGTCCGGTCGAGGAGTGGCTGGAGGCGCACCGGCTGTTGTGGTCGCCTAACACGGTGCGCAGCTACGCCACCTCGATGGCTCAGTGGTGGTCGTTCCTGGAGCAGCGCGGCGAGGCCGAGCAGTGGCAGGACGTCGGCGTGCCGACGGTCTCGGGTTTCCTGTCCTGGTTGCGCAACGGCCGCCGCGTCGAGCACGCCATCGTGGAGCCAACCGAGGCGCCGTCACCGGAGACGCTCGAGGCGCGCCTGGCGGCGGTGATCTCGTTCTACCGGTGGCAGCATGCGGTCTTCGGGGTGAAGGTCGCGCAAAGGCTGCTGCGCGGTGCGCCGCGACAGGCCCCGGCACGGGGACTGTTGGCGCATCTGGACCAGCGCACAAGGCCCGGGCCCTCCTCGCTGGTGCGGGTGCGACGGAGTCGGCGAGGCGACCGCCCGCCGCTGCTGCTGCCGCAGCAGATCCAAGAGATCCTCGATTCCTGTGCCGCGGTGGACCCGGTGAGCGGGGAGTGGGTGGGGAACCTGCGAGATCGGCTCGTGTTCGCGATGCTCGCGGAGACCGGGATGCGACTGGGTGAGCTGCTGGGTATGCGGATCCGCGACTTCGTGATGGGCCGCGGCGACACCCCCTACGTCGAGGTCGTTCCCCGCGAGGACAACCCGAACGGTGCGCGGGTGAAGATGATGCGCCCTCGCCGGATCTATGTCGGCCATGACCTCGAGCGGCTGTTCGCCGACTACCTGACCCATCTGGCCTGCCACGCCGCGACGCTCGGCCTGACGGTGTCCGCGGACTCGGCGCTCTTCGTCAACTTGCAGCGGCCGCCGCTGCTGGCCGCGTTACGCGAGGGCACCGTGCGGGACAAGACCACCTCGTTACGCAACAAAGGTATTGGCCCGCCGGGCTGGACCCCGCACTGGTTCCGGCACAGCCACGCCACCGCACTGCTGCTGGCCGGCACCCCCGAATGGGTCGTCTCCCGACGCCTGGGTCACGCCCACGTGCAAACCACCCTCGACCTCTACGGGTGGGTGCGTGAGGACGAGGCCCTGCGTGCCGCCGCGACGTGGACCTCCTACGTAGCCGACTGGCAGGTGACCCGATGACCGACAAGCGCACCGACCTTGTCCTGGCCGGCGGCTCCGACCCGGTGTGGCGGCTGTGGCAGCAGCTCCCGGAGGCGTGGCGTGGGCCGGTCATCGGCCCGGACATCGAGAACTGGGCCGCCGTGACCGAGAACGGTGACCGCAGGATCGACCTGAGCGGGCTGCCCGACCCGTACCCCGCCGAGCTGGCGTGGATGGCGCACTGGCAGGCCACCGACGGCACCCGCTCCTCGGTGCTGGCGGTCAACCAGCTCGCCAACATCCTGCGCCGCGCCATCCGGGACAACCATCCCTTCCCCGGCTCGATCCGCGCCATGGACTGGGACGCCGCCTCGGCGTTGCAGGGCTGGTTCTACGCGGTCCGATGGAACCGGCTGCCACCCCAGGGCAGCCGGGCCCGGCTGCGGGTGGTGTTCGGGTTCGCTCGGCTGGCGCTGCTGGCCCGCTGCCACGACGGGCCGTGGTGGACCCTGGACGACTGGCAGCCACGCTGCGACCCGCGGATCCCGCTGACCGGGCGGGAGCCGTTGGGGAACTACGGCTGCTCACCCGGGCACCTCGCCCAGCCCTGGCTGCGTGAGGCGGTCAAGTGGCACCTGGGCACCCAGCTGGAGTCCGGCGTCCTGCGCTGGACCACGATCAGCCAGGAACGGCTCAAGTCCCTGCGCCGCTTCGACAACTGGCTCTCGGTGACCTTCGAGGACCCTCGCGACATCCTCGGCGACCCGGCCGCGGCGCCCGAGCACGCTGCCGCGTTCCGCCGCTGGACCGCGGACCCGACCAACCGGATGACCCGTCAGACCGACCGACGCTACTACGGCAAACCGGTCCAGCCGCGCCAGGTCAACGACGACCTGCGAGCAGTCGCGGAACTGCTCGCGTTCGTCGCCGCGAACCCCCGCGAGGCCCGCGGCGTCCTCGGCGCCGGGCCCTGGCAGCACGTCACCGACACTCACGCGGCCAGCTGGTTTCGTCAGGTCACTCGGATCCCGCACACCTCCACCGTCAACGACCGCCACTACGTCGACGACCGCGCCATGGCCCAGATCATCGCCGGTTTGCCACTGCTCGGCCTGCCGCGCGACGAGCAGATGACCATCACCCGCGGTGACGGCCAGCAGGTGCTTGCCCGCGGGCTGGACGACCCGCAGGCGATGCGGATGATCTTGCTGCAGGTCCTCACGGGTCGACGCGCCAGCGAGGTCCGCACCTGCGAGTTCGACTGCCTGTCAGAGCTTCCGGCCCCCACCGCGCAGGACGCCGCGGGCCAGGAGGTCGTGCGTTTCCGGTACGCCCAAAGCAAGATCGACATCGCCCCGGACAGCATCCTCGTCGACCGCGAGGTCGCCGAGATCATCGAGGAACAGCAACGCTGGGTCCGGCAGTCCTTCCCCGAACTGCGGCCGCGGTTCCTGTTCGTCCAGCGCACCGGCAACCGCCGCGGCGACAAGCCCTACCCGTCGGGCACCTACAACTGGATGCTGCGCGAACTGAGCGACGTGGCTCGGATCACCGACAGCAAGGGCCGAGCGGTCAACCTCAGCAACACCCACCGGTTCCGGCACACCAAGCTGACCCGGCTCGCCGAGCTTGGGCTGCCGATCCACGTACTGCAGCGATACGCCGGCCACGCCACCCCGACCATGTCGATGCACTACATCGCCCAACGCCAGGAACACGCCGAACAGGCGTTCCTGGCCACCGCCAAACTCAAGGCCGACGGCACCCGCGTGCAGTTCTCCTCCGAGGACTACGACAGCCTGCACCTGTTCGAGCGCGCCGACCGGGTCCTGCCACACGGCTGGTGCCTGCTGCCGCCGCTGCAGTCCTGCGACAAGGGCAACGCCTGTCTGACCTGCTCGGTCTTCGTCACCGACCAGACCCACCACACCGCCCTGGCACGTCAGCTGGTCGAGACCGACCAGCTGATCGCCCGCAGCACCGCAGCCTTCCAGGACAAGTACGGACGCCCCATGCCCGAGGACAACATCTGGCTCGCCCAGCGACGCGCGGAACAGGCCGCGCTGACCCGGCTGCTCAGCCTTATCGACGACCACCCCGACCGAGCCGTGCACGGCGGCGGCTGCGGCACGCCGCCGGGTGGACCGGTCCCGCTCACCCTCGACCTCACCCGCCACCGAAGGAGCACCCCGTGACCGCGAACCGTGACCAACGCGTCGCCGCGCTGACCGCCGCGGCCAAGGCCAAGTCCGCAGCGAAGACCACGGCCGCCGAGCAAGCCCTCCGCGCCCTGATCAAACGCGGCGAGGCCATCACCTTCCAGGCCGTCCAACGCGAGGCCGGCGTCTCCCACGCCTTCCTCTACAACCACCCCGAACTCCGCGGCCGCATCGAACGGCTCCGCGAGCAGAGCCGCCCCCCGTCGCGCACCCCAACCGCGCCAGCAGACGTCGAGAGCACCCTCGTACTCGCCCTGACCGCTCAGATCACCGCCCTGAAACAGCGGCACCGTCAGGAAGTCCGTGCTCTACGCGCCGCCCTCGAACAAGCCCACGGGGAGAACCTCGACCTACGCCGAGAGCTCGCCCGCCGAGGCCACACCCTCACCAGCGCCCCCGCCACCGCCCGACTCGTCGCATCGATCGCAACAACGTCCTGACCTGCAAGAACATGACCACTACAAGCCTGACCCCCTGATAACGGGTGGCACCGGCAAGTCGCACACCCTCATCGCCCTGGGGCACGTCGCAGTGCACGCCGGGTACAAGGTCAAGTACGCCGCCGCCGCCGACCTCGTCGAGACCCTGTACCGGGGCCTTGCGGACAACAGCGTCGGCAAGACCATCGAGACCCTCCTGCGGCACGACGTCCTACTCATCGACGAGGTCGGGTTCGCCCCGCTCGACGACACCGGCACGCAGCTGCTGTTCCGCCTCGTCGTCGCCGCCTACGAACGCCGCTCGCTGGCCATCGCCTCGCACTGGTCGTTCGAGGACTGGGGACGGTTCCTACCCGAGCACACGACCGCCGTCAGCCTCCTCGACCGGCTCCTGCACCACGCCACCCCCGTGGTCACGACCGGTCAGTCGTACCGCATGCGCGACGCCAAAAGAGGGACAGGAGGCCGCCCCATCACCTGAGCATCACCGCGAGGGGTGGGGACTTTCACTTGGCCACCAGCGGGGACCTGCACTTGGCCATTGACACCGCGTCCTCCGGGACGCGCACGCCAGGATTCATCCTCCACATCGCCGCCACCCGACATCAAGCCCAACACCCCGCCCTACTCGCCCTACCCGGGCTGACCTGCCGAAACGCGACGTTGCCGGGGCCCTGGAGGTAGGTCGAGGTGGGCGCGGCGAGCCGGTTCGAGCGCGCAGAAGCCTGGCCCGACCAGACGCGGGTGTCCCCCTCTTCCGGCGGGTGCGAAAGAGGGGGACACCGTGGTCAGGCGTGGTTAGGCGGGTCAGATAGCCAGGTGCGATACGGCACCCATCTCGGGTCAGAACGAGAGCAGGCCCGCTGGTGTGCCGAGACCGGTCGGACCGTCCCAGCCCGTGCCGCTGGTGCACCACACCGGCGTCGGGCAGGTGCCGTTGGAGCCGCTGGTCACGTCGTTGAGGCCTCCGGTGTGGCTCCACGTATACGCGGCGGGGTAACCGGACAGGTTGCCGGCGAGGGCGTAGACGCTGGCGATGATGGGCGAGGATGCGCTCGTCCCGCCATAGACCTGCCAGCCCTTCCGGCCCTGGTAGGAGGTCGAGTCGTAGACCGCGACGCCCGTGTTGGGGTCGGCGACGGCCGAGACGTCGGCGTTGGCTTTGCCGGAGCACTGGGTGGCGGGCGTCTGCCACGCGGGCTTGGCGTTGATCGTCGAGCAGCCGCTCCCGGCGCCGCTCCACGCGGTCTCGGTCCAGCCCCGGGCGGTGCTCGACCTCTTCAGGCTGGTGCCGCCCACGGCCACGACGGAGCCGAACGACGCGGGGGACTCGATGCCGTAGCCGGCGTCACCGGTCGAGGCGGTCACCGCGATACCGGGGTGGTCGTATGCCGGGGTGCCGGCTGAGTCCGAGCCGCCGTAGCTGTTGCTGATAGCGGCCACGCCTTGGGTCGCGGCGTAGTTCACGGCCAGACCAAGGTCGCTGAAGCTGGCCGAACTGGCCTCGACAAGGAGGATCTTGCACGAAGGGCAGGCGGCCGAGACCATGTCAAGGTCGAGGCTGATCTCCGTCGCCCAGCCGGCGTTGGTGCGCGGCAAGGATGTAGTCGAGCCGGTCTGGCTCACCTTCCGGAAGCAGCCGTTCGCGGTCGTGCACGCCGCGAGACCGTACTGGGTGCGGTACACACCGAGGTCGGCCTCGGCCGTCGGGTCGTTGTAGGCGTCCACGATCGCCACGGTCGGCGTCGACGTGCTGGCGAGACGATACGCCGATTGGATGTCTGCTGGGCCTAACCCTGCCGGGGTGGCGGTCACCTGAGGCTTCCCCGTGGCGTCGACGCGGACCAGTGCGTGGCATGCTGCGCTGCCCGCCGCTGGCTTCGCGCAGGTGCGCATCGAGTGAGCCGTCCCGGTCGTCGACGGCTGGGCTGAGGCGGTCACACCTCCAGCCAGCATCAGGGCCGGGGCCGCAACGGCAGCCAAAACTGTCAGCGTGGTGCGTCTCATCAAACCTCCAACAAGGGTCGCCAGCCGGCGCGGACAGCGTTGCAAGAACCCCCTGGTAGGGGATTCCGACTGCGGCGGCGGCCGACGATGACGGATCGGACAAAACCGAACCCACGCCACACGTTGCGATTCTGCTGGGCAAACCGTAGCGACGGCGACGGCGACGGCGACGGCGACGGCGACGGCGACGGCGACGGCGACGGCGACGGCGACGGCGACGGCGACGGCGACGGCGACGGCGACGGCGACGGCGACGGCGACGGCGACGGTTGCGGGGACGGTTGCGGGGACGTCAGGTGGTGACGGGTTGGTAGCGCGCGCGCTGTCTGTCGATGTCTTGGACTTCGGCGCCCAGGTCGGAGACCCCAGTGAGGATCGCTCCCCAGTTCGCTTTCATCTGCGCGCGTCCGCCGCCGCGGGCCGGGTGGTAGGGCTGCTCGCTTTGGTAGTCCGTGTGCATCCAGGCCGCCATGCCCCTCAAGGTTTTGGGCGTTGGTCCGCTCGACCATCTCCCGAAGGACCTCAAGACCGGTTGTTGCCTCGTCCCGCTCCTGATCTTGCTCGCTCCGCTGACGAGCGTCCCACTGCGAGCCGGTGCAACCTACTACTGCGCCGATGAGTCGGGAATCGCCGTGCCGGGCGTCGCTCTGTCGAGGCCCTCGTGTTCAGGAGGTAGGAGTCCTCTGATCCTCGCGGACCGCGACGCCGTCCCCTGCTCACTCAAGCAGCCAGGCCCGGTGCGTCGGACCTACTCCGCGAGGGTCGTGGACGGCGCTCCCACCTTCGTTCCCTGGGAATCACGCCAGGTCACCGATCTTCCCAAAGGAGTTGTGGATGTGTTTATCTTGGCACCGTCCAGGGCGTCGCCCTGGTGGGTGACCGCCAGCGAGGAGAACTTTGTGACGATCCGACGAAGCAAGTGTGCGTGGGCTGCCGCAGCAGCGATGGGGCTTGGGCTGATCGCCCCGCAACTGAGCACCACCGCGGCCAGCGCGACCAGTCCAGGCTCGGGCTCTGGCGCAACGCAAGAATTCGGGCCCGGTATCCCAGGCGATGGAGCTGGTTCGGGCGGCACCACCCACCGCAGCAAAGCTGTCCACGGGGGGAGGCACACCAGCCCAACGGCGACGCTGGTGGTCGACGGCGCGTCCCCCGGACGTGCGCAGAGCTTCGACGGGATCAACTTCTATCAGCAGAGGTACCTCGCTGACCTTGGCAACCAGTTCTCGGTGGAGCCTCCGGATCAGGGCCTGTCGGTTGGTCCGACCTCAGTGCTGGAGTCGGTCAACGACACGATCAGCACCTACTCGAAGGCCGGGACGGTGCTATCGGGTCCTACCAGTCTGAACCGGTTCTACGGCTACGCCTCCGCCATTGACAGGATGACCGGAAAAGTGGGCCCGTTCGTGACCGACCCCGTGTCGTACTTCGACAAGGACACCCAGCGCTTCTACCACCTGGTCTTGACCCTGGACGTCGATCAGTCGGGGAACTTTACAGGCAAGAACCACCTGGACCTCGCGGTCAGCCGATCCAGCACCCCGTCAACGGCTTACGCGGACTGGTTGCACTACACCTTCGACGTCACCCAGGACGGCAACAGCAGCGACGGCATCAACCTCGGTGACTACCCCCACATCGGCGCAGACGCTAATGGCTTCTACATCACGACCAACTCCTACTCATTTTTCGGGACCACGTTCGGTGGGGCCGAGCTCTACGCCTTCTCAAAGAGGCAGCTCGCCGACCCCACCAATGACGGCAAACTCGCGCCGGTGCGCATCCTGGGTGCGACCGCTCAGGGAAAACCCAGCTTCGGCCTGGCCCCGGCCACCAGCCCGGCTGGGCAGTACGACCGCTCGGCTGGAGGCACCGAGTACTTCCTGTCGTCGCAGGCAACTCCGGAGGCCGGCAACAAGAACGGCTTCGACCAGCGGATCAATACCTGGGCGCTCGTCAACACCGCCTCGCTAGACACCGCAACGCCCAACCTGAGCCTGCGGCAGGACGGTGTCACCGTGGACCGATACGGCATCCCGCCCCTGTCGGACCAGAAGCAGGCCGCACCCAACACGCTCCCGCTGGGAGACAAGTTGGGGGAACCGCAGGGCAATCTGGACTCCAGCGACAGCAGGATGATGCAGACGGTCTATGCGGGCGGCAAGCTCTACGGCGCCCTGGACACAGTAGTGAACGTCGGGGGTCAGGACAAGGCCGGCGTCGCCTACTACGTTGTGCAACCAAGTAACAACGCCAGCGGGAAGCTCAAGACCTCTCTGGTAAAGCAGGGCCAATTTGGTGTGGCCGGCAACAACGTCACATACCCGACGTTCGGAGTGACTGATGCTGGCAAGGGCATCTTGGCGATGACTCTGACCGGCGCCGACTACTTCCCCTCCTCGGCGTACGTCACGGTAGACGCAGCGTCACTGAACCCGAGCCCGGTACACCTGGCTCAGGCCGGGGTCGGGCCGCAGGATGGCTTCAGCGAGTACGCCGCGTTTGCCGCAGATGGAGTGCACCCCCGGCCCCGCTGGGGTGACTACGGCGCGACCGCGTTCGATGGCACCGGCCTGTGGATGGCGAACGAGTACATCGGTCAGACCTGCACTGATCAGCAGTACGCGGCCGACCCCACGTGCGGGATGACGCGTGGCGTCCTGGGCAACTGGGACACCAGGATCAGCCAAATCATTCCCTGATCAGCCCGCACGTCGGCGGCCGGTCCCCGCGGGGACCGGCCGTCGACTCATGCTGCGGTCGCCCTGCAGGTAAACATCCTAAGAAGTCGCCATCCTATCGGGCGGGCGCGCAAACCACCGACTAGTTACGCTAGGCGGGGTGGCACTACCAACCGGGTAACGAACCTGGTGCTGCCCCGTCACCGAGCTGGTTAACAGACTCACGTCAGCAAGTTGGCTTCGCGTACGCATACACCCCGGTGCGTCACGGCACGAAGCGATACGTCAGTCTCTTGGGGCTTACCGCCATTTATCACGGGTCCGACCTGCGTTCATACGTGCGTCTCCGCATCCCTGCGTGTCAGGGTGAGTTGAGTCCAGTGGTTCACAGCAAGTCCGCCCCGCAGGGTGAGATCCAGGATCGATGACCCGATGAGTAGTTCTGTTCTGTCCAGCTCGATGTCCGTCGCCCCGGTCGTGCCGGTCGTGCCGGTCGTCGATGATGAGGGGATGAGTGGTTCCTCTCCTCGTGCCGGTGGTCCGTCGCGCCGGCGCTCGTTCAATCTGTCCGAGAAGCGTGAGCACCTGGCTGCGTACGAAGCGGCGTGCGCGAAGGCCGAGGGCGGGGCGTACCTGCGCCGGCACGGGCTGTACTCGTCGCTGATCTTCGAGTGGCGCCGGCTACGAGATGCCGGCCTATGACGCCATCGATGCCCACTTCGTGCACGGCCCGGGAGTTCCAGCCATGAACTCGACCATGCACATCTACCCGATCAACGGGGCCTGCCACGACGTCGTGGACGATGACACAGCGTTCGGGCACCGGGATGCCTGCTTCGCGACAGTGATCGCCGGCATGTGGCCCGATCCCGCCGATAACGAGGCGAACACCAAGTGGGTGAAGGACTACTACGCGGCCATCGCCCCGCACTCAGCGGCCGGTGGCTACATCAACTTCGCCGCCGCCGACGACCAAGCACGAGTCCCGGACAACTACGGCACCAACTACGAGCGGCTGCGTGAGGTGAAGCGCACGTACGACCCGCAGAACCTGTTCCACCTCAACCAGAACATCGTCCCGTAGGAAGCTCCTGCCGATTGCCCCGCCACCGATCGGGGCATTCAGCGCATGCGCCCGGCGCGTCCATCAAGTATCTGATCTCCTCGATCGGCCCTACGCCGGTGGTGCAGTCACCTACGACACCCGACACCACAGAGAAGAGAAACATGTCGCAGAACCGTGCGCTGTCGGGTGCACCGCCTGGCTCAGTTCTAGTCAAGGAACGATTACCGGCGAAGCAGCAACTCCCAGGCGGTGGAGCTCTGGTGAGCGCTGTCGGGGCAGGTCTACAGGAGTGCCAGCTCGGCTGCGGAGGAGCCGTGGCCGCTCGTCGCGGCGGTGGCGAGCGCCGCGCTCAGGTCCGGCGCCCCCGCGACGGCGTGACCGCGGGCGGCGAGCCGGCAGGCCGCGAGCCGCGCCTCGAAGTGGGCGAGTGCGGGCCCCTCGGCGAGCGCGGCGGCGGCCTGCGTGCCGGCCTCGTCGAGCGCGCCGCGGTCGATGAGCACCATCGCGAGCTGGGCGTGCGCCCAGGACGCGAACAGCCGCACCTGCCCGCTCAGGACGAGGGAGGTGCGGAAGGCGTCCTCCGCGTGCGCGAGGTCGGCGCCGGCGCGCAGCGCTAGGCCCTGAGCCCGCACCGCCGTCGCGGTCCAGCCGCGGTGACCGAGGCGCTCGGCGATGGCCCGCGCCGCACCGGCGTCGTCGAGTGCTTCGTCCAGGCGCCCGACGGCGGTCAGGGCCTCGCTGCGGTGCCACAGGGCGAAGGCCTCGCCGTCGGCGTGCCCGAGGGAGCGGGCCAGGTCCAGGGCTTCCTCCGTCCGGTGAAGTCCCTCCAGCGCCCGGCCCGCGAACACGAGCGCATGACCCCCGGTAGAGCGCGGGACCACCGCGCGCAGCAGGTCGCCGACGTCTAGGGCGAGGGCGGCGACGCGGTCGAACGCGACGATCGCGCCGGTCACGTCGCCGTCCATGAACTGCCGCATCGCCATGCCGTCGAGGACGTCGGCCACACCGCGGCTGTTACCCACCTGCTCGAATAGCCGCAGGGCCTCGGAGAAGCGCTGCTCCGCGCGGGAGGAGCGGTCGCTGTTCATGTCGACGAGCGCTGCGGCGCAGAGTCCGTCGGCGCGGGTTGCCGGGTCGGTCCCGGCCTCGGCCAGGGCCAGCTCGGCCAGGGCGGACGCGCGCTCCATGTCGTCCGCCCCGGACGCGAGCCGCGACTGGCGGGCCAGCAGCCGAGAACGCGCGACGCGGCGGGCGCGAGGACGAGCGCGGCGCGCAGGTCCTCGCGCGCCAGCGCGGGCCGGCCCTGACGGACGTGGGTCTCGGCCCGGACCTCGAGTAGCGCTAGGCGCGCCGGGGCTTCGGGTCCGAGCGCCAACCCCTCGTCGGCCAGGCTCGCCGCCTCGTCGTGGGCGAACGCGCGTAGCTGCTCGTCGGCCGCGTGCGCGAAGGCCGCGCAGGCGGCCGCGACGTCTCCGGAGCCGGCCAGGTGCCGTGCACGCGCATCGGCCCGCGTGACGGTCGGCGCCAGCAGCGCGTGCAGGCGCGCGCGGGACGCCTCGTCGAGCTGGTCCCGCAGCGTCTCGGCCACGACGTCGTGGGCTGGCGCGAAGCCCTGCGGGTCACCGCGGACCAGGCCCGCGCCCGAGAGGTCGACCAGGGCGGAAAGCACCGCGGCCATCGGCTGTCCGGTGGCCGCGGCGAGCAGTGAGGCCGGCGTGGGCCGGCCCAACAGGGCGAGCAGGGAAAGCAGTTCCTGAGCCGTGGCCGACGACCGCTCGGCCCGAATCAGCACGGCCCGGCGCTGTCCCGCTTGCGCTGCCGTGCGCGCACGCGCCACCAGGTCGCTGCCGCCTACCAGCCAGCGGTCCGCCTCGGCGACGGCCCCGAGCGCGCGCACGGCCGCCAGCACGGCGAACGGGGTCCCGTCGGTCTCGGCCGCCAGAACGTCGGCGACCTCGTCGGGCTGGACCAACCGGCGCACGGCCGGCGAGTCGAGCGCGTCCACGGCGACGGCGCTCGCCCGCTCCGCCGTGTCGGCGAGCAAGGCAGCCACCGGAGAGGTGCGCAGGACCTCCTCTGGCCGGTAGGCGAACAAAACCGCCCGGGCCGAGCCACGATCGATGACAAGGCGCAGCAGGTCGAGGCTGCTCGCGTCGGCCCACTGCAGGTCGTCGACGACCACGACGTGACCGGCGAGCAGGGCCGCGGCGCCCTGCAGCACGAGCGCGCGCCAGCTCTGCGGGTCGACGCCCACGGGCTCGTGGTCCTCAACCAGCGCCTTGAGGGCGACCCGGGCGCGCTGCGGCAGTCCGTCGAGTTCGGCGGCGTTCAGCAGGGCGCGCGCGAGGCTCCACGGGACGTCGCGCTCGGGGAGCACGGCGCGGGCGCAGACGAGCGGCTCACGCAGCCTGGTGGTCACCTCGGCCAGTAGCCGTGACTTCCCCGAGCCTGATCGGCCAGCGACCACGGTCAGCGGGTCTAGGCGGCACAGGGCGGTGAGCTCGCGGTCGCGGCCCACGAAGGCGCCCGCGCCCGACTCGACCGCGGGCTCAGCGCTCCCGCGCAGCAGCCGCTCGAGCACCGCGGCGGCTTCGTGGGAGGGGTCGACGCCGAGCTCCTCGGCCAGCGCCGTGCGCAACCGGGCGTAGGCGGCCAGCGCCGCGGCCTGGTCACCGGAGGCGGCCAGCGCCCGGACGAGCAGCAGGTGCGCCGCCTCCCGGAGCGGGGCCAGCGCGACGGCACGAGCGGCAAGGTCCGCCGCGTGCCGCACCGACCCGCCAGCCAGGGCGGCGACCGCGGCGAGCTCCAGCGCGTCCTGGTGGAGCCGAATGAGGCGGTCCCGCACCGGCTGCGCCCACGTTTCGTAGGCGTCGTCGGGCAGGGGGTCTCCGCGCCACAGCTGCAGAGCCGCCTCGCCGTCGCCCGCGGTCACCAGGTCCTCGAAGCGCTCGGCGTCGACCGCCACCGACGGGCCCAGTCGGTAGCCGCGGCCCGTCTTCTCGACCGCACCGGGCAGGGCCTTGCGCGCCCGGTTGACGAGGACGTTGAGGTTCGCGTCCGGGTCGGCGGGGGCGTCACCCGAGGTGCAAGGGAAGGATTGATCTCGCATCCGGACCGCCATCATGTCCGTCCACATCGACCGGTTTCAGGAGTGGTTCCGTCCGGTCGGCAGAGACCCGGCGCTCGTTGGTTTTCGCCGCGTCCTGGCCCGGAGAGCCAAGTCCTTGGCCGTCCCCGGACCGGCTAGGCGAATGGGCGAAAGGTTGGCGCATCTATGCAGTACGTTCCACTGAGTGACACCGGTGTATTGGTAAGCGCCGCATGCCTCGGCACAGACTATTACGGCAGTCGAACTTCATCCACCGTCGCTTACGCGCTCTTAGACTGCTTTGCCGAGGCGGGTGGCACCTTCATTGACACCTCCAACGTGTATGCGTGTTGGATCCCCGGATTCCACGGCGGGGAGAGTGAGACAACAATTGGCAGTTGGATGGCCGCCCGGCAGAATCGTGCCCGAATGTTCATTGGAACCAAGATTGGAGGGCAGTTCCCAGGAACAGCGGGCGGATTGCGAGCAGCCGAAATCGAACAGGAATGCGAACGCAGCTTGAAACGGCTCCAGACGGACGCGATTGATCTCTACTACGCTCACATCGACGATCGCCAAACGCCTATGGAGGAGATCCTCGAAGCCTTCCACCGCCTTGTTCAAGCAGGAAAAGTTCGGTTCATTGGCGCAAGCAACTGGTTCACGTGGCGACTTGCAGAGGCGGGCCTGCTGAGCGATATCCACGGTTGGACACGCCACGCTGCCTTGGAGTTCCGCCATACCTATCTCAGGCCAAATCCACATGCGGACTTTGACCCGCAGGTCGCCGCAGATGCGCAGCTTCTGGACTATTGCCGAACGTCCAACGTCACCCTGCTCGCCTACTCCATTCTCTTGAATGGTGCATACACGCGCCCGGATCGCCCGCTTCCAACTGAGTATCTCGGACCTGACAGCGAGGCTCGGCTCAGCACCTTACGTGCCGTTGCGCGCGAAACTGAGTCGTCACCAAACCAAGTCGTCATCGCGTGGTTGCGCCAGGGCAATCCATCCATTCTGCCCATCATCGGCGGAAGCACGACAAGGCAAATCACGGAAAATCTGCATGCGTTGACGCTGGTGATGACCACAGAGCAGATGGCGCGATTGGATCAGGCTGGGATACAACAGGATTGAAGGTCGAACTCCTTTGGTTCAACATGGAGTGTTGTCGGCGCAGTGCAGCACTACTGAGAGCCACGCACCATGAGACCTGAGGAATCACCGGCCACTGTCCTGCTAGCCAAGTAGCAAGCGTTCATTCTTCGATCGTCAGCGATGGCCATCGCGAGAGTCCTTTGTGAGTTCCTTGGCGGGTTCTCACGAATCCTTCCGCGGTAGCTCCTTTACATCCGGCACCGAGACACGGGCCTGGAAGATCAGGAGCCCGAACTACACCACCACAGGGGACTCACCCCACAAGCGGGTCAACTCCATCAGCGGCGCAACAGTCAGACCCGTCTGCGTGTGGACGGCGACCGCGCGAGGCGTTATTATTACCTGATCCGCCACGCAGGACCGCGTGATCGACCGTCGGAGGCCGCGATGACACTTCTAGAGGTCAACGGGACGTCGCTATTCTTCGAGCTGCGCGGCCAAGGACCGCCGTTGCTGATGATCCCAGGATCGCCTGGAGACAGCGGCCACCTCGTCCCGGTCGCCGAGCTGCTTGCCGACGAGTTCACGGTGGTCACCTACGACCGGCGCGGCAACTCCCGCAGTCCACGGCCGCCACGCTGGACCAGCACCAGCACGCGGGAACAGGCCGACGACGCCGCCGCACTGCTGCAGGCGTTAAACCTGGCACCTGCGGCAGCGTTCGGTATCAGCTCAGGAAGCGGCATTCTCGCCGAGCTGATGTTGCGTCGACCCGAGCTGCTGACTGGTGCGGTGTTTCACGAACCGGGCTTCATTGAGGTGACGTCCGACCCGGACGCAGCAATCGCGGTCATGGATGCCAGCTTCGACGAGGGCATGAAGCGAGGAGGTCCGAAGGCGGCGCTGGAGACCTTCGCGCGGCTGATGATCGGCGCCGAAATCTGGGACGCCATGGACCCGTCGGTAAGGGATCGCCTCGTCAGCAACGTCGACGTCTTCTTCGAGGTCGAGGGTAAAAGCGAAGACTATCTTCCCACCCGCGATGCGCTGCGCCAGGTCCGACTGCCGTGTGTCGTCCTCGCTGGACAGGACAACCGCCCGCCGGACGCGCTGCTGCACTTCTTCTACGAGGCGTCGCAGTGGCTGGCGGACGCGCTGGGAGTGCCCGTAACGGAGGTGCCGGGTGCACACGCCGCGCACGCGAGTCACCCCGAGGCCTTCGCCGCCGCTCTGCGCGACGCGCTCCGAGGCTTCGGCCAACACTCGCAGTCCTGAGCGGCTCGCCGACTCCCGGCTGTGTTGGGCGGTCACCCACAAGCCCGTGCCACCTTCCCTTTCACCAACGATGCCGTTACAGTTCGTGCCGATGGCACGGCAGGTCGGGACAATTCGAAGGAGGACCCCGATGGACACCACGAAGACGACCAATAGCGTGACGAATGACGTGGCCGCCACGCACAGCCGCTGGTGGAACGCGCTCTTAGCTGGGGACGCTGTTGCGCTGGAGGCCTTCCTCGCAGACGACATGACACTCCACAGTCCTTTCGGCACGACTCAGAACAAGGCAGGGGAGGTCGAGGCCCTCCGTTCGGGTTCGGTGCACTACACATCAATCAAGGACGAGGAGCCAGTCATTCGGCGGCACGGCCAGACGGGGATCGTGACGGGCCGGGCCGACATTGAGTTTCAGGCGGGAGGCCAAGCGGGGCAGGCGCGGGTGTACTACACGGCTGTGTACGGATGGACCGACCCAAACTGGCACATGCTCGCATGGCAGTCGACGCTCCGTGCTGAGGAACAGGACTGATGCTTGATCAAGCTCCGAGTCAGGTTGGGGTGCATGCGGTGGTCGACACCGAGCAGCCACTGGGGCGTCGGGCGAACTGGCGTGTGCTCGCATAACCGACCTCAAGTCGGTGTGGGTCGGTTAGTCGGTCGCCTTCGTGGGCTAGCGCCAGCCGTAGCCGAACCACCAGAGACGGTGGTTTTTCACAACTGGCGCGCGGCTTGGCGGTGAAGTGACGCACCCTAAGCAGGGCGCCCGTTGCGCTCCTCTCCTACGACCCATTCGACGAATTGAGGGACGTGCCACTGTCGTTGTAGGGGCGGCACCTGGGCGTTAGATCGTAGGTGATCGTTTAGGGATCTGGCAGCGTGCTGAACGCTGGGGAGTGACAGCACGTTCAGCCCGTATCCACCGACGTTGATTTCCGGGGCCGTGGGCTGACGCGCTGAGCGGGGTGATTGCTCGCTTTGGGGGTGAGGGCGTGGTGGAGCCGCCGGTGTGTCCGGCTCTTCCACGTGGGGTCGTTCCTCGGGGCCTGGTGGCGGGGCGGTCAGGAGGTGGCGGTGGCCCAGAGGTTGTCCCACGCGTGGGCCCAGGGCCAGTTCGTCGGCAGGTGCAGCGTCAGCCGTCGGGCCGAGGACGCGACCCGGGCGGGGACCGTGACCAAGTGGGTGCGCAGCGTCGACCATCGGGCCTTCGCGTGGCGGGCCGAGGCGGCCACGCCCGCAGCGCGCAGGAGGTTGAACGCGAGGCACGCCAGGGCCAGCCAGGCCGCGTTGGCGTCGAACTTCCCGGACGGGGCGTGGGCCAGGGCCCCGCTCTTGAGCTCGGCGATGACCTGCTCGACGATCGCGTGGTCACGGTGGGTCTCGTCCGCGTCGACCACGTTCAGGGTCGAGTTCGTGACGAACCCGTGGTGACGCCAGGTCGGGAACAGCTCGTCCTGACCCGCGGCCGCGGCCGTGTTGTTCAGGCGCTCGACCCGGCGGACCACGAGCCGGCACGGGACCTGCTGCGCCTTCTTGGCCGACGTGAACGCGGTGAACCAGGTCTCGGCGACCTGCGCTTCGGAGATCCACCGCTTCTCGTCCTGATCCCAGATCGCCCTCGGGTACTTGATCGTGGTCCACGCTTCCTCGGGGATGGCGTCGATCGCCTTCACGACTGCGGAGTTGCGGCGGACGGTGACGGAGAACCAGGCCTTGGCCCGGATCGCGGCGGTGATGAGGTCGCGGCGGTAGTACCCGGAGTCGGCTCGGACCATGACCTGCCCTCCAACGCCGGCCCGGCGGGCGGTCGCGATCGCGTCCCCGACCAGCTTCGACCCGCCCTTGCCCGAGATCGTGTTGCCCTTCCGCAGCCGCGAGGCCGCGATGAGCGGGGCGCAGGTCGGCGAGGACAGGACCGCGAGCTGCGCGTTCAACCCCTTGACGCCGGAGTACCCGTACGCGACGCCTTGCTTCTTGTAGCCGTGGACCTCGCGGATCGTGTCGTCGATGTCGATAAACGCCATGGCCTCGGTCCCGGCCAGCAGCCGCGGCACGACACCCGTCAACCCGGCCAGCACCTGGGAGAAGACCGCGTCGAGCTGCCGGACGTGCCCGAAGGTGAAGGCGCGCAGGAACGTCCCGACCGTTGACGGCGCCCGCACCCCGGTCAGGACCTTGGCCATCGCGCCGTGGCGCAGCACGTCGAGGTCATCGATCGAGTCGGCGCCGGCGATCATGCCCGCGACCACGCACCCGGCCTTGGTGCCGGCGTTCGGGGAGGGCACCGTCAACCGGTTCTCCAGGAGCTGCTGCAGCCCGGCCCGTTCGGCCAACCGCATGACCGGGACCAGACCCGCCGCACCG